>DHFK01000121.1 GCA_002400365.1 Anaerolineales bacterium UBA4826
CAATACGGTTTATTTAAGGATCACCACAGACTCGACGAATGGCTTGGTGGGTTGAGCCGGGTGACAGTGTTGCGGGCGTTTCAAATGGAACTTCGACATCTTCCGCTTGACCACCCGCGGATTGATCCGATGATCGCGTTCGGGCAAGCGTTGTTTGGCAATGTCACGCAACATCCGTTGATACAGTTCTCGGTGTTGGGAAGAATCCACCCATTGGAATTCCGGGATCGCTTGTTGAATGATGCGTAACGCATTCGTAAAACTCAACCGGTCAGGGTCTTCGCCCACGCTCAAGGCCGCTTCGTGCATCAGAACGCGGATAGCGAAATGCGCCAACAACCAACCGTACAATTCCTGCCGCACCCCGACCGGTTTGTGGCTTCGCAGCGGGCGACCCGGCAGATGTTGGTGGGTGTCCAGTTCGTCAATCGTGATTTCGATCTCCCAGCGTTCGTGGTAGCCCACGATCAGTTCCAGCGCGGGATATTGCTCGGCATCCAACAACGAAGTGATCAGCCGATGCGTTTCGCCATAGCCGGGTCGCTGGGGGTCATCAAACGTATATTCGATCACCCGCACCAAGATGCCGTCTCGTCGCTGCCGGCGGGCTTGCGGCGACGGGTAGACATACGCCAGGAACGTGCCATCCGCCAGCACGCGCACGGGGGTCAAAATCACATGGGCGGGCACACGTCCCAAGATATGTGCACCCGTGGCGAGCACCGCACGCAGCAATTCATAGCCGAAAAAGCCGCGATCCCACGTCAGCAACATCCCTTTGTGGACGCTGTGCAGCAAGCGCTGCGCAGCTGCCCGCTCGCTCATATGACAGGCACCGAAGATCGCATCACAAATCACGTGCGTCGCACACTCGATCAGGTAGACCCCTTTGACTTGGGGAAACGCTCCCGCCCCGCGATCACTGCGATGGCGGCCGAACGCCGCGGCGTTGGCCGGCGTATCGGGGACATCTTCATGGGTTCCATCAATGGCCATGACGCGCAAGCCGAAGAGAAAAGCGCCGCGCGTCGCCGCGGTGGCAATCGGCTGGCAGACCTGGTGAAACAGCGTCTCCAGAGGTTGATCGCCGAGCCGCTCCCGCGCTTGGGAAATGGCGCTCTTGCCCGCCAAGGGATATTCACCGTCGCCGAAGAGCAAGCGCACGCCTTGGACCATCCGGCGTAGCACTTGCGGTAGGTCTTCGAGGGGAAAGAGGTTCATCGCGATGACGAGCAAGATGCACACGGCGGCGGGCAATTTGCGGATGCGCTGTTCCGCCACCCCGCAGGTGCGGATGACGCTCTGAATCTGTTGGAAAGGAACGGCTTGCTCAAGGGCGGCGAGTTTTACCGCATCCGTAAACTTTTCGCCCGGCTCGAACACTCGAAGGCGGACACGCATGAGGCAACTCCCACGGTAGAAGATGCCCTATTATGCCACAGAGGCGTGCTTTGAGCCACCTGCCTTATCTAAACCGTATTGGTCCTACAGCCTTTCCATTTTCATCCGAGTCCTGAGCGCGTCGAAGGATGGTGAACGCAAGGGCAAGGGGAATTTCATAAGGAAGATGGCTGGATGAACGAATCTGCGCAGACTTGGGCGGACCTTCCGCCCGCGCTCCGCGTCGCGGCAGGCGAAGACCGGTTCGGCGAGCATCGGGGCCTCGGCATCAGCACCATTACGTTCAAAGTGGCCCCGCCGGACAGCAGCGGGACCCTCATTCTCGAGAACACGTTTCGACACAAGGGCGGTCCGGCGCGGCACCTGCATCACGACCAAGACGAGTGGTTCTACGCTGTGGAAGGCGAGTTCATCTTCGAGGTTGGACAAGAAAAGATCAGACTAGCAGCGGGCGATGCTTTGCTTGCGCCGCGCCGGGTGCCTCACGTTTGGGCATACGTCGGTGATGCCCGTGGCAGGATCCTGATCGCGTTCATGCCTGCCGGCAAGATGGAGGTTTTTTTTCGCCAAGTGACAAAAGGCAACGCGATGCCCCCGCCGGATCCGGAACTGTGGCGCGCGCACGGCATGGAGTTACTTGGACCACCTTTGTCGGTTCAGTAGGGACGTCGCCAAACAGCGCACGCTTATGTGTACGCGCCTTTCCACAAGAACCGCGCCACCGCCAACTTGACCATGTACTCGTACGCGCGTTGACGATTGGATAACCCGCGCGTCAGAACGCCGATCGCGCCCATCTTCCGCTTGACATCCTCGATTCTTGCGAACGCGTCCATGGCTGCACCCAACTCCTCGCCCGCTTGCACGCGCGCCGCAACCTCAGCCGGCAGCAGCATGTTCGTCGAGCCGCCGATGCCGACACGCCCGGCGCGATCTACAATTGCGACCCACGCGCACGTCATCATACCGAATTCAGTTTCGATGATGCCGGCTTCCAGCCCAATGCCCCAGTCCGCGCGCGCCGCCACGCGCGCTGCCCGCGCGCGATTCACTGCGCCGCGCCGCGTCTGCCGATCGCCGCGCGGTTGTCCCGGCACGCCAGACGGCACGTCGAGCGCGACGATCTGCGCGCGCGGGTAAATCTTGCGCACGACGTTCCGCGCCGCGCGGATTTTCACTGGATTTGTAGAGCCAACTGCGATTCTCATTAACGAAGGATGAAGGATGAAGGCAGAAATCCCGAGCGCATCGAGGGATTCATCCTTCATCCTTCTGACTTTAGCCTTTACACGCGTAGCGTCTTCCACCTGCCCGCGCGGAACCGCAGGAACACCAGCGCCGCGCGCGCGATGAAATCGCTGATCCAGCCCAGCCACATGCCGAATAGCCCAAGCCCCAGGACGATCCCCAGCGCATAGCCCAAGCCCACACGCGCCACCCAGACGCCGACGAAGGTGTACACCAACGTCGCGCGCGTATCGCCGGCGCCGCGCAGCGCCTGCCCCAGCACCAGCGCGACCGACAGGAATGGCTGCGCGAGCGCGACAAAGATCAGGCACATCTCACCCAGCCGCTGCACTTCGGGGTTATCGCTGTACATGCCGACCAGGAACCCGCGCCAAACAAAAAAGCCTACGCCCATCAACACCGTCCAGAGCATCCCACTTTTCAGCGCCTGGATCGCGCTCTGCTCCGCGCGCGTGGGGTCCTGCGCGCCGAGACTCTGCCCGACGAGGGTGAGCGCGGCAACGCCAAAGGCAAACGCCGGCAGAAACGAAAAAGTCGAGATGTTGAACGCGATTTGTTGCGCGGCGATGTCGTTCGTGCCAAGCGAAACCGCGAGCACGCTAAAGACGAGCAGCCCCAACTGCATCACGAGTTGCTCCGCCGCTGCGGGTCCGCCAATGTTGAGGATCCGTCCAATGGCATCGCGACGCAAGCCCCAGTCGCCGCGCCAGGGTAGTTTCAAGACCGTGCCGCGCCTGAAGAGCACGTAGAGGATCAGCCCCGCGCCGAGCGCGCGCGCCAGCGTCGTCGCGACCGCAGAGCCAACCGCGCCGAGGCGCGGAAAACCGAAATTGCCAAAGATCAACAAATAATCGAGCGCGAGATTGATAACGTTGATGAAACCCGTAATCAGCATCGGCGTGCGCGTATCGCCCGAGCCGCGCAGCGTGCCGCCGCCGACAAACATCACGCCCAGCACAACCGAAAAAGTCGAAACGACGCGCAAGAATCCGCCGCAAATCGCGGTCACGCTCTCGGTCGCGCCGGTCAGCCCCACGATCGCATCGGAGAAAAAGAATCCCAGCGCGCCGATGCCTACCGACAGGATCACCGCAAGCGTCAGCGATTGTTTAGCGATGCGCTCGGCTTCGCGCATGTCCTTGGCGCCGACCGCGCGCGCGACGAGCGCGGTGTTGCCCACCGCCAAGCCCATGAACAGGACTTGGAGCAGAAACATGATTTGGTTTCCCAAGCCGATACCCGCGATCGCATCCGGTCCGAGTTGTCCGACGAAGATCAGGTCAACAAAGCCAAGCATCGTCTGCAGTATATTTTCCACGAGCGAGGGCCACGCCAAGTTGAATAGATGGCGATTCAGACTGATCGGCGCGCCCTCCGCGCGCGGCTGACGCAGCGCGTGCAATCGTTCCACTACACTACTCATCGCAAATCGGTTCCTCCACAGCCGACACCCGATTTCCCGGCGGAATCGGGGGGTATCTCGCTCAAAAATGACGACCGATTATCGCGCTTGAGCAAAATACTGTCAACCGACCGGACGTTTGACGCTCCGGCGCGCCTGTGCTACAATGCTGTCCGCGGGCTCGGAAATCATTTTGGAGGAAATGGATAGATGGAGTTCAAAATACAGTCCGGCGCAGTGACGACGTGGCAAGGCGATGGCATCGTCGTCAGCGCGTTCGCCGGTGAAACGGCCTTTAGCGGCGCGACTGCCGCGCTCGACCGCGCCCTGGACGGCGCGCTAAGTCGGTTGATCACGCAAGATGAAGTCAAAGAGAAACTCGGCAGCACAGCCATCGTGCATACGCTGGGCAAACTTCCCGCCGAACGCGTTTGCGTCGTGTCCATGGGCAAGCGCGCAGAATTCGCGCTCGACCGCTTGCGCTATGCTGTGGCGAACGGCGCCAAAGCGCTGCGCAAGGCAGGCGCGAAAAATATCGCGACGATTGTCCTCGGGACTGACGTTGGCGGATTGGACGTGGAAAGCGCGGCGCAGGCAACTACCGAAGGCGTCCTGCTCGGCTTGTGGCGCTTTCGCAAATACCACACCATCCCGGACGAAATCGGCACCGTGGATGCGGTGACGCTTCTGGAAAGCGACGCGGCAAGGATGCCTGCCGTCCAAGCCGGCGCGACGCGCGGCAGAATCATCGCCGAAGCGACCAACCTCGCGCGCGATATGGCGAACGAGCCGGGCAATGCGATGACGCCGACGCGCATGGCGGAGATTGCCCGGGACATTGCACAGAAACACGGGCTTGAATTCTACGTGATTGATCGCGCGCAAGCCAAAGGACTGGGCATGGGCGCGTTCCTCGGCGTCGCGCAGGGATCGGACGAGCCGCCGGCGATCATCGTGCTGCGCTACTGGGGCGCGGGCAAAAACGCCGCGCCGGGACTGGGTCTCGTCGGCAAGGCAATTACGTTTGACTCGGGTGGCATCTCGATCAAACCCTCGGAAGGCATGCAGGATATGAAAGGCGATATGTCCGGCGGCGCGGCGACGATCGCCGCGCTGCAAGCGATCGCACAATTGAAACCCAGGATCAATGTCACCGGCATCGTGCCCGCGACGGAGAATCTGCCCAGCGGCAAGGCGTTCAAGCCCGGCGACATTCTGAAAGCAGCGAACGGCAAGACCATCGAAGTCGTCAGCACCGACGCGGAGGGTCGCCTCGTCCTCGCCGACGCGTGCGTGTATGCGACCCAAACGCTGAAACTTTCGCCGGTCGTGGACGCGGCGACGCTGACCGGCGCGATGGTCATCGCGCTGGGGCATCATCGCACCGGCGTTTTCTCCAATAACCAAGAACTAACCGAATTGCTTTTCAAGATCGGCGAAGAGACCGGCGAGAAGAACTGGGCGTTGCCGATGGACGAGGAATACCACGAGCAACTCAAGAGCGACTGGGCGGATCTGAGGAATTCCGCGGGGCGTCCCGGCGGCTCGATCACCGCGGCGTGGTTCATCCGCAACTTTGTCGGCGAGACGCCCTGGGCGCACCTGGATATTGCCGGCAGCGTGGGCGGCTTGCTCGGCGACGCGAAGGAAAACGGCTACCAGAACAAATGGGGCAACGGCACGCCGACGCGGACGTTTGTGAATCTCGCGCTGGCGCTTGCGGAAAAGTGAAGAGAGGAAAGATGAGAGATGACAGATGAAGGAGGAGATAGGCGGGGCTTCTCTCATCTTTCCGCTTTCATCTGTCATCTCTTCATTTGGAGTGAACATGCCAATCGCCAATCCTCTGCTTGACCGTCTGCGTCGCGGACCCATCCTCGCCGACGGCGCGATGGGCACGCTGCTGTACGCGCGCGGCATTTCGTTCGAGCGGTGCTTCGACGAACTCAATCTGTCCGATCCCGCGCTCGTGCAGGAAATCCATCGCGATTATCTGCGCGCCGGCGCAGAGATGATCGAGACGAATACGTTCGGCGCAAATCGCTTCAAACTCGCGCATCACGGTTTGGAGTCAAAGGTGCGCGAGATCAACTTGCGCGGCGTCAAACTGGCGCGCGAGGCGCGCGAAATCGCCGGGCAAACCGCGTTTGTGTGCGGCTCGGTCGGACCGTTGGGACAGTTCGTCACGCCGCTTGGACCGCTTAGCCAAGCCCAAGCGCACGCGGCGTTCAAAGAGCAGATCGAAGGACTGCTCGAAGGGGGCGCGGACGCGATCATCATCGAGACGATGTCTGATCTCAACGAACTCCAGATCGCGATTGCCGCCGCGCGCGCGGTGACGCGCGATCTGCCGCTCATCGCGCAGGTGTCGTTCACCGAGGACGCCGACACGCTCGTCGGGAATTCGCCGGAAGAAATCGCGGCGACCTTGCGCGGTTTGCCCGTGGATGTGATTGGCGCGAATTGCTCGGTCGGTCCTGCGGGGACGTTTGAGGCGGTCAGGCGGATGTTGGGAGCACTTGGAGATTGGAGCTTAGAGATTGCGCGCGCATCTCCAATTTCCAATCTCCAATCTCCAATCTCCAATCCCTTTCTCTCCGTCATGCCCAACGCCGGTTTCCCCACGCGCATCGGCGAGCGCTATATGTACGTTTCGTCGCCGCAATACTTTGCGGATTACGTGCCCAAGTTCGTCAACGAACTGGGCGCGACCATCGTCGGCGGCTGCTGCGGCACGACGCCGGAACACATCGCCGCGATGCGGCGCGCGTTGGATGCGCTGCATCCAGCGGAAACGCCGCGCGTGATCGTCGTCGAAAAACCGACGCCGCCCCGGCTCGAAGAAACTGTCGCCGGCATGACGAGCGTGCCGCGCGGGTTGCGGCAGAAATTGAACGCGGGCAAGTGGGTCACCAGCGTCGAAATTGATCCGCCGCGCGGCTTGAATCCAACCAAGATGCTGCACGGCGCGGCAATGTTAAAAGAGATCGGAGTGGACTGCGTCAACATCGCCGATTCGCCCCTCGCCAAAGTTCGGATGGATTGTATTTCGCTCGCGGTGATGATCCAGCAACAAATCGGTTTGGAGACGATCATCCATTTCACCACGCGCGATCGCAACCTGATGGCGCTCCAGGCGCAACTCATCGGGGCACATACGCTCGGCATTCGTAACGTGCTCGCGCTCACCGGCGACCCGCCGCGCCTCGGCGATTATCCGAACGCGACCGCGGTGTACGACATTGATTCCATCGGCTTGATCAAAATCCTGAAACGCCTGAACGAAGGGCGCGATTGGGCGGGCACGAGCATTGGGGCGAACGCCGATTTCTTGATCGCGTGCGCGCTCGATATGCTGCGGGCAAATGCGGACCCCAACGAACTGGAGCGCTTTCACCGCAAACTGGAAGCCGGCGCAGACCTAGTCATGACCCAACCGGTCTACGACGCGGCGATCTTGCGTGAGTTTTTGCAAAAGTACGGCAACCAGTACGGCGCGGTCGAAAAGCCGATCCTGCTCGGCGTGCTGCCGCTGATGAGTTCCAAGCACGCGGAATTCTTGCACAACGAAGTCCCCGGCATCACCCTGACCGACGACGCGCGCCGACGCATGAAAGACGCGGGCGAGCGCGGCGTGGCAGAGGGCATCCGGCTCGCGCAAGAGTTGCTGAACGAAACCAAGGATTTCGTCGCCGGCACATACTTGATGCCATCGTTCGGTCGCTACGACGTGTGCGGGGAGTTGGTGAAGGTGTTGGAAGACAAGATTTTGACTTTTTGATGATTCGTGCTATGATTGCGCCCGTCAAATTTTCCAGATACATTGGAGGTTTCCTGTATGCGTCAGTTCGTTTTCGTTGCCGTCGCGGCAGCGCTGCTCATCGCCATAGTTGGCTGTTCCAATGGCGCGCCGCCCCCGCCGCCCCCGGGTAATCCACCCTCCGCGCGTGTTCGCACGCCAACGCCGGTGCCTGCTAATGACGAAGAAGCCCTGCGGCAACTAATCGTCGCCGAAGGTGAAGCGGTCGTTCAACAGGATATTGACCGGCTGCAAGGCATGTGGGCGAGCGATGGCGTCGTCACCGACGCGAACCGCACTCCCGATAATCCAAGCGACGACAAGACCTGGAAGGGCTGGGCGGCGATTCGAGACCGCTACGTCAACATCGTCTTCCCGTCGAATCCGGCGTTCGCCGAGCATCCTAACATTCGCGTGACCATCGCCGGGGAAACGGCAACTGCGCTTGCGGATACCAAGATCGGCGTCACCAACTTGAAGGACAATGACAAGTGGACGTTCCGCAAAATGGATGGACAGTGGAGAATCACGAGTCTGACGTTCGGTCTTGCGCCGAAATAGAAATTCCACTGCGCCCTGGCTCGCCATTCTGAATGAATGGCGAGCCGTTCTTTTTGCGTGCGGCGTTGCGGCGTTATCCATGCGTGGAATGTGGGACGCACCTCGGAGGTGCGTCGCACGTTTGCGGAGTTCTGGGTAATCACCCGCCTACCCCACCATTGCGAAGATTGCGCCAGAGTGTTATAATAAGGCAAAAGGTTGAACAGTACCTGCCGGGAAACGAAAGATGCCTAACAAGATTCTCCTCTTGGACAGTGATCAGACTACAGTCGCCTGGTTCAAAGGGAAACTGGAAAACCAGGGATTTAGCGTTGACACCGCCGACCTGGGCGCAGTGGCATTGCGGAAAATCGCGGCTGCCCCACCCGACCTGCTGGTGCTCGACCGGGTTTTGCCGGATATTGACGGTATCGAAGTCATCCGGCGCGTGCGCAGTGATCCCCATTCAAGCCGCATCGCCATCATCGTCCTCAGCGCGCTTAGCCGGCCCGACGTGCTGACCGCCTGCCTGAACGCTGGCGCGAATCGCTATGTGGTCAAGCGCCCCGGCGCGGATGTCGAACTGATCGCCAAGACGCGCGCGCTCCTCTCCCAACCCAAATCCCTCTCGACCCGGCGCGGGCGCATCGTCGCTTTTTGCAGCGCCAAGGGCGGCTCCGGCACGACCTCGCTTTGTATCAACACCGCCGATGCGCTGATCAAAGCGCATCCCGGGGCAGACATCGTGGTCGTGGACATGGTCTTTCCTATGGGAACGGTCGGCACGGCGCTCGGCTTTGAATCCAGCAAGACCGTCGCCAAGTTATCACAAGAGAAAACGATTGACCACGTCATGATCGAGAGTTACGTTTCGCATCCGGTCCGCTGGGGCTTTCGCGTGTTGCTGGGCGCGAAGGATCCCCAAGAAGCCGGCACGCTCGACGTGACCAAAGTACAGTTAATCTTTGAAACCCTCCAGATCGCACACGATTATATCTTGGTTGATCTCGGTCGCACGCTCTCGCGCATCTCCTTGCCGATTCTGGAAATGTCGTCCAACATTATCATCGTCGTCACGCCGGACATTGCCACCGTCAAGACGACCCGGTTTTTGATCCAATATCTGGAATCGCACGGCATTGACCGCGAGCGTTTGGTGGTAGTCAACAATCGGACAGTCGGACGCGTGTGGACCACCATCGAAGATATGGCGCACGAACTCGGCATCGCACCCAAGTTCACTGTCCCGTATTTGCTAGAACACATGACGATGGCGATCAACGAAGCCGTCCCCTTTATCGAAAAGTTCCCCGAGGACTCGGCGTTGATGACCTTCAACGACATCGCGCGCTTTTTGTACACTTCCATCCGCTGAGCCCTCGGATGGCCTCAGCCAGTCAGGAGATGCCCGTGACCATGCCCCAGCCCGTTCAACTTAGCCCGCGCGCGCAGGCATACTTTGCCCAGGTCTTCAAGCCCCGATACGACGCGTTGCAGCAAGCGGTCAAACAGACGCCGCTGGCGATCCTGGTTTGGGGACCCGGCCCGAGCGCCGGCGATTTGTACATGAAACGCGCGCAGATTCGCGACGAATTGCGCCGCCGTGGGCACGCCGCGTTCTTTAGCGAAGAACTTGCCGGGACTGCGTCCGGCGTGCCATCGCAAAAAGGCATCGAATTCCTGCAAGCGCAAGCCGCGGATTTGATTGTCGTGATGCAGGCGTCGTACGGCTCGGTCGCGGAGGTGCACGACTTTGCCTCGTTCCGGGTCATCAATTTCAAAATGCTCGTCTTCATAGACCAAGCCGCGACCGATGGCTATTCGTACCAGGGCGCCCTGACGGAACTCAAGACACTTTACAACAACGTCGAGACCTACAAATATCCGGAGGACATCGTTCAGTGTAATCTCCTCAGAATAGTAATGTCCAAGGTGGATGTCCTCCAGATGGTCAAATATCGCGACCTGACGAACGCCGGCAGTTGGGCGCCGCTTCCGCCCCAGGGAGCGCCGGCGTGAGTTCCAGCCCTTCCGACCACAATTTGCTCGAACTCTATCGCCAGCACCGCGACGAGATCGACGCGCTGACCACGCCAGACACGCTCTTTCTCCTTGCTTTCGCGAATCACCTGGGCAGCGTCCGGGTGGACACGCTCGCCAGCGACCTGGGGCTTTCGCTCGGCGTGCTGCGCGCGAAATTGACTCCCCTGTTACGCGGACAACTGATCGCCGAAGACCGACGCACGCTCATGGTTACCGCGCTGGGCAAACGCGTTTTGGCGGAGATCGGTTTGCTTGCGCCGCCGCTCGCGCCCAGCCAACTGCCCAAGGAACCCGAACCGCCGAGGCAGCCGCCGACTGCAGGCGCAAAGCCCGCCGGGACGCCGGGCTGGCTGTGGAGCATGATCGCATTTCTTGGCACCGGCGCAGTCGCGCTTTTGGTCATTCTGGTTGCCGGCATCGTCTTCTTGCCGGAAATTCTCCCGCCGCGCGTTCCCACCATCACCCCACAGATCGCGACGAGCATCCCCCTCATCACAGCGACCGGGACGCCCACACCCTCGCCAAGTCCATCGTCAACTCCTACTTCAACGCTCACTCCAACAGCTTCGGCAACGTCTTGGGTAACGCCAACGGCGTCGGCAACGCCAACCCTCACTCCTACATCGTCAGCCACGCCGACGCCCACGCCATCGCGCACAGCCACCCCATCGCCATCGCCATCACCATCGCCGACGAGCCCGGTCTTGACTATTCCAGCAGGTCATTCCCCTGCGGTGATAGTCTTCCATCCAACCGGCAAAACGGTCTATGTCGGCAGCCCAGACGGCACGATCATCGCGTTGGACAGTCAGACGCGCAAGATCGCGACCGAGATCAGGGGCTTGCCGCCGGTTTCCTGGCTTGCCATCAGCCCCAAGGGGGATCGTTTGTTTGCGACGATGACCAATGGAATCGTGTTGGCGTTCGACACGAACAACCTGAACAACATCGTCGCGAAAGGAAGCGTAGACGTCCAGACGGGACCGGACAAGCCAATGGTCATCACGAACGATGGGCGGTACTTGCTTGTCTCGGACAGTTACGCCAGGTCAAGCAACGTCTTTGCGCTTGAAACGGACAAGTTATCGCAGACGAGCCTCCTGACCAGCGGGTTGGGCCCCAGACTGCCCGAGATCAACCGCGCGTCGAGTTTGGTGTTCGTCCCTTGCTTTGCAGACAACTTGGTGGCGGTCTACGGTGCGACGAGCGCATATTCCATCAGACCGACCTCTCGTTCCAGTTATGTCACGATTCCGGTTGAAGGCGGTCCCGTCTCGGCGCATCTAAGCAAGGACGAATCATTGCTGTATGTCAGTCTGGGCAATGAACCGCAGATTGCCATCGTGAACGTCAAGGCGCTCAAGGTCGAGCAGTTGGTTCAGGTTCCCTCTAGCGTTCTTGCGGCAGCGCTCAGCCCGGATGGACAACAGTTGGTCGCGATCAGCAACAAAGGAAACTTTATCTTTGTGTTTGACACTGGCGCGCGCCGCGTCAGCGCAGCGTATGCAGTTGGCAAAGCGCCGCGCGGCATCGCCATCTCGCCCGACAATCGCACGATCTGGGTTGCCAATTCGGGAGATGGGACGTTGAGCGTCATCGCGTTGCCATGATGGCAGCCGTTCAGATAGGACGCTGACGAGCGCAGACGAGCGCGGAAAAAACTGCGACCAGCGCGCCAGTCCCCATGGTTGGCATTGACCGCTTTCGCATGGAGAAAGAAAATCCGCGTTAATCCGCGCTCGTCCGCGTCCCATTCAAACGACCTGAACGCTTACGCCGTGATGTTTGATGCGCCGATACGTCCGTGCTATAATGCGATCGAAGCAAGCGTCACTCGTCACGGAGTTTCAATGCCCGAATTCAAACTCGTTTCCCCCTTTCAACCCACCGGCGATCAGCCCACCGCGATCGCCAAACTTGTCGAAGGCATCCAGCGCGGCGACAAGTACCAAACGCTGCTCGGCGCGACGGCGACCGGCAAGACCTTCGTCATGGCGGCAATCATTGAGAAGGCGCAAAAGCCGACGCTGGTGATCGCGCACAACAAGACGCTCGCCGCGCAATTGTATTCCGAATTCCGCGAGTTCTTTCCGCACAACGCGGTCGAGTACTTTGTCTCGTACTACGACTATTACCAGCCCGAAGCGTACGTGCCCAAGCAAGACCTCTACATCGAAAAAGATTCGGACATCAACGAGGAAATTGACCGCTTGCGCCTCGCCGCGACGAGCGCGCTCCTCTCGCGCCGCGACGTCGTCATCGTCGCGTCCGTGTCGTGCATCTACGGCTTGGGGTCGCCCGAAGATTATGGGCGCGTCACGCTTTCGCTCAAGCGCGGGGAAACGCGCAACCGCGACAAGGTGCTGCGACACCTCGTCGAAATCCACTACGAACGGAACGATTTCGACCTGGGGCGCGGCAAGTTCCGCGTGCGCGGCGACACGCTCGAAGTCGCGCCGGCGTACGGCACGAACGCGTACCGCATCGAATTCTTCGGCGACGAGATTGACCGCATCGTCGAGATTGATACGACGACCGGCGAAGTGCTGCTCGAACACGACGCGATTGACGTTTTCCCCGCAAAGCACTTTATCACCCCGGAAGACAAACTCGCCGCCGCGCTGCAAGACATCGAAAAGGAACTCGCCGACCAGGTCGCCCGGTTCAAGGCGCAAGAAAAACGGCTCGAAGCGCAGCGCATCGAACAGCGCACCAAGTACGATCTCGAAATGCTGCGCGAAATCGGTTACTGCAGCGGCATCGAAAACTATTCGCGTCCGCTCGCGCAGCGCGCGCCCGGCTCGCCGCCGTGGACGTTGCTCGATTACTTTCCCGACCACTTTATGATGTTCATTGACGAATCGCACATGACCGTCCCGCAGATTCACGGCATGTTCAACGGCGACCGCGCGCGCAAAGAAACGCTGGTCGAGTACGGTTTTCGCCTGCCCAGCGCGCTCGACAATCGTCCGCTCCGTTTTGACGAATTCGAGAAGAAGATTCATCAGGTCATTTTTGTGAGCGCGACGCCCGCAGCCTACGAATTAAAAGTGAGCGCGCAAGTCGCCGAGCAGATCATCCGCCCCACCGGACTGGTTGACCCGGAAGTGATCGTCCGCCCGATCAAAGGGCAAATTGACGACTTGATCGCAGAAATCAAAAAGCGCGTGGAACGCCACGAGCGCGCGCTGGTCACGACGCTCACCAAGCGGATGGCGGAAGACCTCGCCGATTATTTGCACGACCTCGGCATCAAGGTGCATTATCTCCATTCGGAAGTGCAAACGCTCGAGCGCGTCGAGATTCTGCGCGACCTGCGCCTCGGCGTGCACGACGTCGTGGTCGGCATCAACCTCCTGCGCGAAGGGCTCGACCTGCCGGAAGTTTCGTTGGTCGCGATTCTCGACGCGGACAAAGAAGGGTTCCTCCGCAGCGAGACCTCGCTCATTCAGACGATCGGGCGCGCGGCGCGGCACGTCAACGGCCAGGTCATTATGTACGCGGATACGATGACCGATTCGATGAAGCGCGCGATAGACGAGACGAATCGCCGCCGCAAGGTTCAGCTGGAACACAATGCGAAACACGGCATCGTGCCGCAAGGGATCGTCAAACAAGTGCACGATCTCACTAGCCGCGTGCGCGTCGCGGCAGAGTCCAAGGCGGAATACAAAGCCGGCGGACTAGGCGCGATTCCGAAATCCGAGGGCGCGCGCTTGATCGCGGAATTGGAAAAGCAAATGAAGCAAGCCGCGCAGAACTGGGAGTTTGAAAAAGCCGCGCTCTTGCGCGATCAGATTCTCGAACTGCGGCAGATGATGGACGCGCAAGATCCGCGCCCGGCATGGGAAAAGGTGAGGGACCAAGAGGCGGCGGACTATGTGAGGGAACTCAGGGAAAAACGCAAAACGTGAACCGTAACGCCGCGCANNTTCGCGATCACGCTGGGAATCTCGCTCGCGCTGTCGTCAGTCTTCATTGTCGTCAGTCTCGTGGTTTATCTCCGCGCGCTGGCAAAACATCGCGCGGCACGCGCTGAACGCCTGACTGCCGAGCACGAACGCCGCCAAGCCCAATCCGCGCTCGACGCGGCTCTACGCGCGCGGCAACTCGTCGAAGGGGAACGCAGTCGGTCGCTCGCGGCGCGCCAGGCGGCAGAGCAAGCGCTACGCCAAGCCGAAGGAAAACGGCGCGCGGCTGAACAGATCGAACAGCACGCGCATGAGGTCCCGCGTCAAGCGGAAGAGGCGCTGAACGAGGCGCGCGCGGCGAGACGCGTGCGGCGCGAGAAAGCCCAATCGTAAACGATTTGGCTGAGCAGGCAAAGGACGCCAAGGCGTCCTGGTGTATCGCTACCCAGGACGCTTTAGCGTCCTTTCATATTCAGTCGTGTCGTTGACGACGCGGCAAACTCGGTTCCCCGTCCTACCTACACTCCGCGTTAATCGCCTCACCCAGCTCGGATAGCGAAAGACTGGCGAGTCGGCGCATGCGCGTGGTCGGCGTGTGCCCCTCAAAATCCAGCGGCGTTGACGCATGCCGGTGCACCCACACTTTGCTGACACGCGCTTGCTGACCATCGTCCGCAACATGCGCGACCACGGCAAGTCCATAGGAGATTTCGCCGGCTTGCCACGACAGGCTCCAGCGCAGACTGTTCTCGTCCATTGCCGGCGCTGGCGTCACCCTGCCCTTGCCCTTGAGCCGCGTGCGATTGGCTTCCTTGAGCAAGTCAACAATCGCCGCGCCGTACTCGCTTTTGATCTGCTCCAACTTTACATTGATTCGTTCTTGCGCGGAATTCGCCATTGCGGTTCTGCCTTTCGGGTTTCGGCCACGCCGCCCCGAGCCCTAGCCCACATCGTCGAACGTGAAAAAAGTCGGCGCGCGACGCCGGCGATAGGCGCGTCTGACGAATGGCAAAATCAGAATCATCCCCGTCACAAATCCACCGATGTGCGCCCAAAACGCGACGCCGCTGGACGCCGCAGAAGTCAGCGCACCGAGTCCGTAGAAAAATTGCTGCACGAACCACCAGCCGATGACGAGCAGCGCCGGCAGTTCAATCGTCCAGAAAAAGAAAAAGAACGGAAAGAGAATGCCGATCCGCGTCAGCGGATACAGGATCAGGTACGCGCCTAGCACGCCGGCGATCGCGCCGCTCGCGCCGATCGTGGGCACGCGCGCAGGACCCATCACGATCGTCTGGACGATGGCGGCGGCAACCCCCGCGCCGAGGTAGAAAACCAGGTACGTAAAATGTCCCAGCACATCCTCGATGTTATCGCCAAAGACCCACAGGAACAGCATGTTGCCGATGATGTGCGCCCAGCCCGCGTGCAGGAATTGGGACGTGATCAGGGTCAGCCAGACGAACGGCGCGGCTTGCGTCGGGTGAGCGAGCGCGAGCAGAACGTTGTTCGGAATCACGCCCCAGGTCGCGATGAAACGCTCGAGCGGGCGCGTGGGCAGCGTCAATTCGAACAGAAAGACGACAACGTTGATGGTGATCAACGACAGCGTTACGATCGGCACGCGGCGAATCGGGTTCGCATCGGAAATTGGAATCATTCAACTCACATCTTCGCCGGCGCGATCAATTCGTTTGACACGCTCTGCACGCCAGTTATTTTACCGGCGATTTCGGTTGCGGCGCGCTTGATCTCCGCCGCGGCGACCTGCCCCTTGAGGTAAACGACGCCAAACACGACGCCGACGAGGATGCCAGGAAAACCGGCGCGCGTGCGCGGATCGGCTGCCAGCGCCTGCGCGACCGCGACTTCGACGTCGCTATCGCTGACAATTCGATTCTCGACCTGGCTGACGCCTTTGACGCCGCGCGCGAGATTCTCGGCGGTCTCTTTGATGGCGCGGCTGCGTGTGACGCCAGCAAGCACGACGGTACCGCCGCGCGCGTCCACTTGGATCTTGTGCTCCCAGACGCGGGTCGGCGTAAACCGCATCAACGCATCGCGCACCGCCGTGGTCAATTGAGTGTCCGTTGACATTTTGTCCCCTTTCCAATCTCCAACTTTAGTATCTCAACAGCGAGCCGATGCCGCCTAACCGTTTCAATTTCGTCGCCGCCGGCTCGCGCACCAGTTCCACGCGACTGCCCAACTCGATCGCCTTGCGCACTGCCAGATTCACCGCGTCGTCCTCTTGTTGCAACGCGTGACCACACAGCGGGCAGGCGGGCAGTGCCTGCGCGGACAGGTAGCCACAGTGCGCGCACGCATAGCCCTGCGCGCGATAATCCGCCGCCGCGATGAACGTATAGACTTTGTGTTCCATCAGCGCGCCGAGTGTGTCCGCCAGTCCGAGCGTCGCCGTCGGTCGCTTTTTGCGCGCCGCTGTGTGCAGGGCTTCAACCTGCGCGACTTGAGATTCGCGTTCGACGCGCGTCTGGATTGCACGCGCCTTTTCAAACACCTGGTTGGTCGGCGCCTCCAAGTCCATGGCGAATTCCCCGACGATGCGCTCGCGCAGCGCTTTGGGCAACAAGCCGCGAAATTGCGCGAGCATGTCGTGCGTGCCCGCCAGCAGCAGGCGCGCGCAGCCCTGACTCTTGAAGAAATCGCCGGTCAGTTGCGCCGCCTGCTTGAGGTTGTGCAAAGCCAGCGCATCAATGTGGCGTTGAAAGCGCGCCGCGCTCCAGCCGCCTTGCTTGTGCCGCCCTGGCGTCGCCGGCAACGCGTGCGCGAATTCCTCGATCTCGCCGAGGTGCAATTTGAAAAACCGCGCCTGCTCGCGATCCACCAACGCGACCGCGTAACATTCGTACTCGGTCAACAAGTCGGTCAGCAGACGCACGTTCGGCTGCGGGTCCACCGCCGCGTAATCGAGGACCGGCACGGCGAGACGATGCTCGCGCCAGAAATCAATCGGCGCGCTCGAAAAAATCGCCGCGCCGAGCGATTGCCAATCGTACTCCTGATCAAAGAACCGCGTCACGCGTTCGACGTCGGGTTTGCCCGCGGCGTCGAGCCGCCCCAGCATTTGCTTGAGCGCAAGTTTGCGCGCCTCCTTGGGGTGTTGCGTCAAATCGGTGTTCAGATACAGACTCAGAACCTTGTGCCCCTGGGTGTCCACGTTGACCAACTCTTTCAGCGCTTGCTGAGTGATCATTGATTCCTCCAGAGGTCCAGGCGCTCGCGCTGCGAGGTCTGAAGCCTCAATCGTGTGCTCCGTTCAATTCCTGGCGCAGTCGCTCGATTTCGGCGAGTAGTTCTGCCTCCCTTTGTTTCATTTGTTGCTGCAAGTTTTCCAAGCGTTCGGTCAGGTCCATGATGATTTCGACGCCGGCAAGGTTCACACCCAGTTCATTCGTCAGGCGTTGAATCTTGCGCAGGCGTTCGATTTCGCGCTGCGAGTACAGCCGAATTTTGCCGGAGGATCGAATCGGCTTTAACAGCCCTACCCGCTCATAGTAGCGCAAGGTTTGCGGATGCGCTGCGACTAGACGCGCCGCCACACTGATGACGTAGATCGGTTCGTCCGCGCTATGATATTCCATCTTACCTCTTCCTCAATTCCGCCAAGCGGGTGAACAACGCGCGCTCCTCGGCGGTGAGGTGATCGGGCAGCATGACGCGCACCTTGGCGTACAGATCGCCGTACACATTCGGCTCGTTCAGCCGTGGCATGCCCTGACCCGCCAGCCGGAACGTCTTGCCCGATTGCGTCTCCGGCGGAATCTTGAGCGCCAACTGTCCTTTGAGCGTTGGCACATGCACTTCGCCGCCGAGCATCGCAGTGTAAAGGTTCACCGGGAGTTCGCAGCGCAAGTCGTCGCCCTCGCGCTCGAAAGTCGGATGCGGCGCGATCTGCACGCGCAGGTACAAATCGCCGGCTGCGCCACCAGCCGCTCCCGGATAACCTTCGCCCGCGTACCGAATCTTGGAACCAGTCTTGACGCCCGCGGGAATTCTGATTTCCAAACGCCGCCCCTCTTTCTGAACGATGCGCGTGGTCCCGCGATACCCCTCGTCCAGCGTGATCTCTAGCGGTTGCTCGATGTCTTGGCCCCGCCGCGGGCGCGCGTGGGCACGCGTGGCTTCGCCAAAGCCGCCGCCGAAAAAAGTCCGGAAGAAATCGGAAAAGCCGCTAAGATTTTCGCCGCCTAGCCCGCCAAAGAGACTTTCGAATTCCTCCGGCGTCACGGTGCGATATTGCGTGCCGCCGCCGCCCCACTGAAATGGGCCCTGTCCGCCGGCGCGTTGGTACTGTTCGTACTGCTGCCAGTGCGCGCCCAGCGTATCGTACTTTCTGCGCTTGTCAGAGTCGGACAAGACTTCGTACGCCTCGTTGATTTCCTTGAACTTTTCCTGCGCGGCTCTGTTGTTCGGATTGACATCCGGGTGGTACTTGCGCGCCAGTTTTCGGTATGCCTGCTTGATGTCCTTTTCGCTCGCGCCCTTGTCCACGCCAAGAATCTTGTAATAGTCTCTGTATTCCATTTCGGCTAGATTATACCACCTCGGATAATATATGTCAAGATAATTAAATCACCTTCATATGAAAAGTTGACAAAATCATTATCAACCCTCTTGACAAACATGCGATATGGTCGTATAATCCGAATCGGAAAAATGACCGAGCACCGCGTGCTCGGCAAAAAATTGGAGGACAAGATGGGCAGTCTAATCAGATGGGATCCGTTTAGAGAACGGATGTCGTTGGGGAATGCGATGGACCGACTTTTCGACGATTCGTTCGTGCGACCCGGTTTTGCGTGGATGGCACCGTTCGGCGCGGCGAATTTGGCGATTGACATGTACGAAACCAAAGACGATGTCGTGGTCAAAGCCGCGCTGCCGGGCATCAAGCCAGAGCAGGTCGAGGTAACGATTACCGGCGATACGCTGACGATTCGCGGCGAGTCGAACGAAGAGAACGAGGCGAAGGAGGAGAACTATATCCGCAAAGAACGGCGCTATGGTTCTTTCGCGCGCTCGCTCACGCTGCCGGGCGGACTCAAGACCGACAAGGCGGACGCAACGTTCGAGAACGGCGTGCTGACATTGCAGATTCCCAAGAGCGAGGAAACAAAACCCAAGAGCATCCAGGTCAAGGCGAAGTAGAAGTTGGAAGTTAGAAGTTGGATGATCGCCTGCAATTAAAGGCGCTGCTCCAACTTCCAACATCTAACCTCCAACATCCAAAATGGAGGACCTATGAGCATCTCACGTTGGGAACCATTCAAGGAAATGATGACCTTGCGCCAGGCGATGGATCGGCTGTTTGAAGATTCGTTCGTGCGACCGTGGCGCGGGTATGAAGGCGCGGGTGTCTATCTCCCGCTCGATGTCTACACGACCAAGGATGCCGTGATCGTCCGCGCGTCGGTGCCGGGCATCCAGCCGGACAATGTCGAGATCACGGTAGAAGGCAGCACGGTGACGATTCGCGGCGAGATCAAAGCGCCGCAGGAAGCGGGGACGTTCTTGCTGCAAGAACAGCGCTATGGACCTTTCTCCCGCGCGATTGATCTGACGCTGCCGGTTCAAGCAGACAAAGCCGAAGCCAAGTTCGAGAATGGCGTACTTACGCTGACGATTCCCAAGGCGGAAGCAATCAAGCCAAAGGTCATCAAAGTCAAGAGCGCGTAGAAAGATGCGACGCACCGTCCTGAGCCAAGTCGCAGGAGAGGTGCGTCGCATCTTTCTGGAGCGGCAAGGTTAGTTCGCCCCCCTACTCGATTTTCACAACCTCGGTCGTGACGGCTTGCCCGCGCACCGTCACGCGCACGTAATGATAAAAGCCCCCAGCCGCCGGGGGACAGGTGAGCGGCGCGCCCGCGCCGCCCGTGATAATGTACTTGACCCCGTCGCGTTCGCCTTCCTCATAGCAATGAATGTGTCCCGCGAACACGTACTTGACCCCGCGCTCTGTCATCGTCTTGATGAACTTGGCGGCATCCCCAGCCATCACGTGCGATCCGCCGGCTGGATCAAAGGGCGGATGATGGACGCTGACTATTTTCACCGGCGCGTTGCTCGCCGCCAGGTCGCGGTCGAGGTACGCCAATTCATAGTCCATCAGACTGCCCACGCTCGAGTCAACGAAAGTAAAATGGATCGGACCGCGATCAAATGAATAGTGGACCGCGGTCGCGCCGCTGTACTGCAAATAATCGGTGATTTTTCCTATTCTGATCTCGTGATTCCCCGGCACCGGATAAAAGGGCAAGGTAAACCCTTTCATCAACTCGCGAAAGTTTAGCCAGTCTTCTTTGGAGCCGCTCGGCACGAGATCGCCAGTGTGAATCAGAAACGCGTTGCCATCGCTCGCCACACGGTCAAGCAACCTGCGGTAAATAACATCGCCGTCCCGGGAATCTCCCGCGACGGCGAACTGATAATCGGCGTTGGCTTGGGGCGTCGGCGTAGCCGGCGCGGGCGTGGGCGCAACGTTGGTCGGAACGGTCGGCGCAAGCGTCGGCAATTCGATCGTCGGCGGCGGCGCGGCGCGCGGCGCCGGCGCGCCGGTGAATAGGAATACGGTGCCCAGCACCATGCTGAGCGCGACGAGCGCGTTCAAGCCGAACGACGCGTACCAGCGCCAATCGCGTTTCTTTTTCCTGGGATCTACTCTTCTCGGCATTCCACTCCTCCAGATTTTGCGGACGGATTATACCACAATCCCAGCGCAAGACAAATCACACATGGCTGCCATCGGCTATCGGCTTGCTTTGGATTGTCGTTCACGGAGTTTTTCGATCAGCGTATCAATGTCCCATTGATCAATCCATTGATGGCGTTCGACGGAATAATTACCGGCACCGGTTTCAAACTGCTGCAGAAAGCGAAGCATCCCATCGGGACCTAATTGTTCCATCAGCGCGGCAAAGCCAGTCACCCGGATTTGTTCAAGCGTCATTATTGGAGTACCCATTTCTAACTCTGCTCCTCGATCCACGTCAGTTGCGAGTGATCGTCGAACGGGCGATTGAGACAACAAGCATCGAGGTAGAGCGTAGGCATTTCGCAACCTCTCGCCCAGGATTATACAATGTTTTCAACGTCTTGTCATCTGACACGCCGGTGGCGAATGGCGGATGGCGCATCGGCTATGTGCTACACGCTATCTGCCATACGGTGCCGCGCGCGGCTTGACGGATTACGCGCGGTCACCTATAATGCCGCACGATGACAAACCCCGACCCGCCCGACAAAATACTGCGCGCCCAACTCGCCGCCTTGCGCGAAATCACGCGCGCCATCAGCGCCGCCTGGTCGCTCGACCAAGTCCTCGCGCTCATCACGCGACGCACCGCGCGCGTGATGGCTGTGGATTCTTGCTCGATCTACTTGCTCGACGACAAGGATATGCTGGTGCTCAAGGCGACGACGGGGCTTGCGCCAGGCGCTGTCGGACACGCGCGGCTCAAGTTGGGCGAGGGGTTGACCGGTCACGCGGCGAAGATCGGCAAACCGGTCGCCGCCAGCCACGCGTCGCGCGATCCGCATTTCAAGTACTTGCCGGAGACGAAAGAGTCCATGTTTCAATCGCTGCTGGCTACGCCGCTCGTCTCGCGCGGCAAGGTCATCGGCGCGATCAACGTGCAGACGCGCGAAGGACGCGAGTACTCGCCCGACGAGATCGAGTTGCTTTCGATCATCGCCGACGTCGCGGCAGGGGAGTTGGAAAAAGCGCTGCTGTACGACGAGATCGGCGGGCTGAAAGAAGCGCTCGAGACGCGCAAGTTGGTCGAGCGGGCAAAAGGGATTCTAATGAAGCGGCATCACATCGAGGAGCAGGACGCGTTCGCGCGCCTTCAGCATCAAGCGCGCGCGTCGCGCAAATCCATGCGCGAGGTGGCGGAGGCGATCATCTTGGCGGAGCAGGTGTGACCTCTTGTCTCACGCGTGTCTTTCCACCCACCGCGCGCCCAGTCGCTGGGTCCACCAACGAATCGCCTGCAGCACGATCAGCCAATAGCCGACGTAACTCACGACCTCTAGCACAGACGGCTTGGCGTTGTAACCGACGAGCGCGCGCAGCATCGAACCGAGCGCAGAATGATTGTCGAGCCACGCGCTCGTATCCCACACCGCGCCGCTCAGTATCGGCAGCCAGCCGATCTCTTGAAATTCGTGAACGCCGTGCGCGAGGAGCCCTGCCGCAAAGACGACCAGCAAGACACTGGTTACGCTAAAGAACAAATTCACGTCGAGGCGGACCGCGTACGCGTAGATCACGCCGCCCGCGGCGACGGCGAGCGCGATGCCGATCAGCGCGCCGGCAAGCGTGCCCCAGGCATCCGCCGCGAACGCATTCGCCGCGAGGAACAGCGCGGTCTCCAGCCCTTCGCGGAACACGGCGAGAAACGCCAACCCAAACAGTCCCCAGTTTTCCCCGCGCGTCACCGCCCCCTGGACCCGGCGTTCGAGATCGCGCTTGATAAACCGCGCCTGATACCGCATCCAGAAAACCATCCAAGTTAGAACCCCGACCGCGAGCAGCATCGTCGTCCCCTCAAAAATCTGCTCGTACGGCTCGGTGAGTTCCGCGCCAATCGCCCGCATGACCACTGCGAGCGCCGCGCTGAGCAGCGCGGCGACGGCAACGCCTGCCCACGCGTACGGCGCGCAGTCGCGCCGCCCGATCTGACGCAAATATCCCAGCACGATGCCGACGATGAGCGCGGCTTCTAGTCCTTCGCGCAAGGCGATCAAGAGTGCGGATAGCATGGCTTCCTTTCCGGCGTGATGGTCGCCAACCGACCGCCGTTTTGTGCTCTCACGCGCTTTGGAGTATAATTAGATTGTGGCGGGTCTCGTGATAAGAGCCGCCAAACTCTAATTGTTAGTATACTATAACAAGCCACCTTTGTCAATCTGCGGCGGGAGGCAAGAATGGCGACGCCTACGGTCGAAGGGTACCTGGAGATCATTTACATGATGTCGGTCGAGGAGCAAGCCGTGATCGGCGCGCGGCTGGCGGAATCACTGCACGTTTCGCGCCCCACCGTCACGACGACCCTCAAGCGCATGGTGCGGGACGGTTTCATCAAACTCGACGCACACAAGGCGATTACTCTGACCCCCAAGGGTCAAGCGATCGCCGAGCGTTTGCAGCGCCGGCACCGCGTCGTCGAGCGCTGGCTGACGGATGTCTTGGGATTGGATTGGTCAAAATCCGACGCCGAAGCGCATCAACTGGAGCACGCGATGTCGGACGAGGTCACCGAGGCGTTGAACAAGCATCTCGGCTATCCGGCGACTTGCCCCCACGGCAATCCGATTCCGGGGAACGTGCGCAGCGCCCGCGCGGACAGCCAAGTTTTCCAACTCAGCCAGGCAAACGAAGGCGACCGCGTGACCGTCGTGCGGATTTCCGAGTACGCGGAAAACGTGTCCGAACTGTTGGACTATTTGGGCAAACGGGGTGTGATGCCGGGCGCGGCGCTCACGGTCGCGGAAATCGCGCCGCTCAAGGGTCCTTTGACTTTGAAACTGGGAACCAAAGTGACTTCGATGAGCCGCGAGGTCGCGGGGTTTGTCTGGGTCAAGCGAGAATGAGCCATGGCGCAACGCACCCGGATTGTCTGCACGCTCGGTCCGGCGTCCGATTCCGCTGAGGTGATCCGCGCGCTGATTCACGCGGGCATGGATGTCGCGCGCCTCAACTTTTCGCACGGCGATCACGCGACGCACGCGGCGCGCGTCGAGCGCGTGCGGCGCGGCGCACGCGCAGAGCGCGCGATCGTCGCGCTGCTCGCCGACTTGCAGGGTCCCAAGATTCGCGTCGGCGAAATCGCCGGCGGGTCCGTTCGGCTCGCGCCGGATGCTTCATTCACGCTGACCACCCGCGCCGTTGCCGGCGACGCGACGGCGGTGAGCGTTGACTTGCCTGCCTTGCCGCAAGCGGTTCAGCCCGGCAATCGCATCTTGCTCGACGACGGCTTGATCGAATTACGCGTGGTGTCCGCGAGCGCAACGGACGTGGCGACGCGCGTCATAACCGGCGGCGAACTCAAGCCCCACAAAGGCGTCAACCTGCCGGGCGTACCGCTCAAAATTCCCGCCCTGACCGACAAGGACCGCGCCGATCTCGCGTTCGCGGTCGAACAGGGTGTGGATTACATCGCGCTGTCGTTCGTGCGGCGCGCCGACGACGTGAGCGAGGTCAAGCGCTGGCTCGCAGAACGCGGCGCGGCGATGCCGGTCATCGCGAAAATCGAACAGCCGGAAGCGATGGAACACATTGACGCGATCCTGGAGGCAAGCGATGGCGTGATGGTCGCGCGCGGCGACCTGGGGGTAGAAGCGCCCGCGGAGCAAGTGCCGCTTTTCCAAAAGACGATCATTCGCAAGGCGAACGCCGCCGGCAAGCCGGTCATCACCGCGACGCAGATGCTCGAATCCATGATTCACCATCCGCGCCCCACGCGCGCGGAGGCGAGCGACGTGGCGAACGCGATCCTCGACGGCACGGACGCGGTGATGCTTTCGGGGGAGACGGCGATCGGCAAGCACCCGGTCCAAGCGGTGGAGATGATGGCGCACATCAGCCGCGCGGTCGAGGCGAGTTGGCAGTTCCAGTCGTGCGCGTCCGCGCTGAGCCGCGCGGCGATGAGCACCACGGACGCCATCGGCAACGCGACGTGCGAAATCGTCAAGCAGTTGAGCGCCAAAGTGATTATCACGTCAACGTCTTCCGGCTTTACCGCGCGCATGATCTCGCGGCATCGCCCGCTGACGCCCATCCTTGCCGTCACGTCGAGCGAGCAGGTTCAGCGACGGCTCGCGCTCGTGTGGGGCGTTCGGTCGGTCCTCGCGTCGCGCGCGACGACGATGGACCAGGTGATCGAAGCGAGTTTGAACGCAGCGCTCGGCGAAGGCATCGTTCAAAAAGGCGATCTGGTCGTCGTCACCGCCGGCGTGCCGGTCGGCATCCCGGGGAGGACGAACATGATTCAGGTACGCGTGGTGGGAGAGTAGGACAAATCTGTCCTACTCTATTCGTACCGCAGCGCGTCAAAGTAGGACAAATTTGAAATTTGTCCAACGCTATTCGTACCGCAGCGCGTCAATCGGGTGCAGCGCAGCCGCGCGCGCGGCGGGATACAATCCGAAGAACAATCCCACCGCGACCGAGAAGCCAACCGCCAGCAAAACCGACGACGGCGCGACTACCGTCTTGATCATCCCGGTCGTGTTCACCAGCGCGCCAATGCCGCTGCCGAACAAAATGCCGGCGACGCCGCCAACCACGCTCAGCGTCACTGCCTCGATCAAGAACTGCAGCAGGATGTCCTTGCGTTTCGCGCCAATGGCTTTGCGGATGCCGATCTCGCGCGTNNGAGACGAGCATGATGTTCATAATGCCGATGCCGCCGACGAGCAGCGAGATCGCCGCAATCGCCGCGAGAAAGAGCGTCAGAATATCGGTGATTTGGTTGAGCACGCCGAGAATCTCTTTTTGCGACAACACGGTGAAATCGTCTTGCTGGTACCGGATTTTGTGACGCTGGCGCAGCACCTGCGTGATCTCGGACATTGCCGCGTCCATTTGTTTTTCGCTGGCGGCGGAGACGTAGATGATGGTCACGCGCGGCGCGCCTTGCGCGGTCTGCGCCGCCGAACCGAACAGTCGCTGCTGCGCCGTGGTGATCGGAACGAAGACGACGTCGTCTTGGCTGCCGCCAAAGCCGGACGCGCCACCTTTTTCTGTCATCACGCCGATGATCTTGAACGGAATGCGATTGATCTTGATCGTTTGCCCCACCGCGTCGCTTTTGCCGAACAACGTCGTGGCGGTCGCGGTACCGATCACCGCCACGCGCGCCGCGCTTTCCAGATCGCGCTGATCGAAAAAGCGCCCGCGCCCGATCGGCCAGTTGCGCACGACTTGATAGGCGAGCGTCGTGCCGTGGACCGGCGTGTTCGTATTGTTGCCGCCGCCGGTGATCTGCGCCGAGCGTTGATAGACCGGCGCAACGCTGGCGATGTCGGGACAACACGCGCGCTCGGCGAGCGCGTTCGCGTCCGCGAGGGTTAGACTCGCCGCGCTACCCATCGCGGCACGAATGCCGGATGCCGATGCCTGCCCGGGAAAAACGAAAATCAAGTTCGAGCCGATGCCCTGAATCTGCTCGGTGATCGCCGCGCCCGCGCCCTGCCCGATGGACAAGAGCGCGATTACCGCGCCGACGCCAATGATGATGCCGAGCATCGTCAGAGTGGAGCGTAGTTTGTTCGCGCCCAGACTCCGCAGCGCGACGCGCATACTTTCAAAGAGATTCACGTCTCATGCTCCCAATCGTAGGGCAAATTTGTCCTACTAGCGCGGCGCGCCGAATCCGCCGCTGATCGGGTTTTGTTGGGTCAGCGAAATCACAACCGGCTCTCCTTCACTCAATCCGCTGATGACTTCGGTCTCCTGATCGTTCGCCATGCCCAGTTTCACTTCGACTTGCTCGGTCTGGCTTTGCCCCTTTTGCACCGTGACGTAACGTTTGTTGCTGACCGCGCGCACCGCCTGGTTCGGCACGAGCAGCACGTTGTCCTTTTTGGCGACGACGATATTCGCGTCCGCCGTCATTCCAATTTTCACTGGCACGTCACCCGGCTTCAACGTAACCGTCACGATGTAATTCACGACGCCTTGAATCGTCGTCGCCATCGCCGCGACTTCGGTCACCGTCGCGCTGATGTTCGCGTCGGGATAGGCGCCCAAGCCGATCGCCACCGCCTGCCCGACTTGAATCTTGGCAATGTCGGTCTCGTCAATGTTCACCTTGACGCGCAGTTCCGATGTGTCGGCAATGCCGAGCAAGACCCGCCCCGCCGGCACCGTTGACCCCAGGTCGAAATCCACGTGCGTAACGATGCCGTCGAACGGCGCCTTGATGATCGCGTAATCCAGCCGCGTCTTGGAGAGATCGCGCGCCGCGCGCGCCTGATCCACATTTGCCTGCGCGCTTGTCACGTCGTTGGGGTTGGGCGTCGTCAGCCGCGCCAGTTGCGCGCGCGCCTGTTCCAAGTTCGCCTGCGCTTGCTTGATCTGGCTGTCCGTCGGATTGAATTTGGCATTGAACGCCGCCTGCGCTTTTTGGTAATCGAGCGACGCCTGTTGCAAGGCGAGCGCTTGCGGCAGCGTGGCGATGAATGGATTGCTCGCGCCGCCGGCGCGATCATAGTCGCTCTGTGCGCGCGCGAGTGCAGCCGCCGCCTTGTCCAGATCCGATTTCGCCATCGTGAGGTCATTCTGATTCGGCGTCTGCAACTGCGCGAGCGCGGCTTCCGCCGCCGCGACGCTCGCCTTCGCCGCGGCGACATCGGCGGGCGCCGGGTTTTTCAACTGATCGAGTTTGGCTTGCGCGGCGGCTAGACTCGCTTCGGCTTGCGCGGTCTGCAATTCCAATTCGCGCGTGTCCAACGTAGCCAGCGCCTGCCCCGCTTTGACGGTATCACCTTGCTTCACATTCAACTTGACGAGCGAGCCGGTCGTGCTGAACGCGAGTTGCGCTTCCCGCAAAGGACTGATCGCGCCGGTCGCACTCACCGTCGCGATCAGCGTGCCGCGCCGGACGGTTGCGGTTTCCAGCGTCTTGGCGCTGGCGTCGGGCGTCATCACGCGCGGCAGCGCGGCGGCGAGGATCACGAGCAGAACGATCGCCGCGCCGGCGATCAAGGCAAAAGTCTGTTTACTGAGTTTCATCCGGGCTTCCTCTAGTCGCAAGATAAAGGCTTGGGAGACATCGGTCAACCCAAGCCCTCGTTGACATTCGTTCACTCGTTACGCGAAGCAATTCGTTGACCTCATCTAATCACCGGCAGGAGAATCGAATAGAGCGCTTGGTACGCCACATTCTGCGCCACTGGCGTTTGATCTGCCTGACCCCCGATGACATAGAGATACCTTTCGATCGGCACGAGGCCAAGATGCGACCAGCCCGTAAGCGCGGGGCTTTCGAAGGTCTGCCAGGCGTCTTGCTGATAAAAGTACTCAATTAGCGGGGCGGCGTTCTTCCCATCGCCAGCGCTGCCCACCACATAAACGATATCCGCGACGCTGGCGACGCCCATCGCGTAACGACCCGCCGGGAGCGGCGCGCGCGTCGTCCAGGGATTGTCGCGTCCGTTATCGCGATCGGGCAGATATTCTTCGTTCGCGGTCAGGGCTTGGTCGCCGGCATATCCGCCGATGACGAAAATCTTTCCCCCGGCAACGACCGCGCCGGCGTAGCCGCGCGCGGTCGGCATTGGCGCGCGCTCGTGCCAGGTGTTCTGTGTGGGATCGTACTCGTACACCGAAGCGAGATACTTGGACCCATCCCATCCGCCGAAGAGATAGAGTTTCCCCTCGAAAGCAACCAGCCCATAGGCACACCGCGCCGCCGGCAGCGCCGCGCCCCGAGTCCATTGATTTTCCTTGGGGTCGTATATTTCGAGAACATCGGTCACGGCGTCGGTCGCCGTCCGACCGCCCGGCACATAGATGCGTCCGCCGACCACCGCCGCGCTGACGTCGGTTACGGCAAGCGGCTTGTCCGGCAAATTTTCCCACGCGTTGCTCGCCGGGTTGTAGCGCTCGACGGTGGAGGTCGTGGAGGTGATGGCGCGGCTCGTCTGCCCGGCGATCGCGTAGATCTGATTTTCGTAGACGGCAACTCCCAGCCCTGCGCGCGCCGTCGGCAGAGCCATGCGTTCTTGCCAACGTGAGGAGGCGACGACCGGCGCGGGGCTGGCAAGAGCCGCCGGCGGCGACTTGGGACTCAAAAGCGCAAAGCCGCCAAGGATGACGATGACGAGAAGAATGCCGAAAGCGATCGCGAGAACTAGCCGGCGCGTCGAGCGGCTGGGCGCGGGAACGGGTTGGGTAATTGCGTTTTCCGGCGCCGCCGGCAATCGCGCGAGACCGGCTTGCTCCTGCGCGTCGCGCTCCACCCGCATGGCTTGTTCCAAAGCGGGAGTCGTCGCGGGCAATGTCTGCGCGTTCGCCGCTGAACCTTCCACCTGCACCAAACCGATCCGAATCGCGTACAGCGTGGCTTCCGTGCGCGAGGCGACGCCGGTCTTGGCAAAGATATTCCGCAGATGCACCTTGACCGTGTTGGTGGTGATGGATAGTTTCTGCGCGATTTCCTTGTTGCTTGCGCCCGTGGCGACCAGGCGCAAAAGTTCGCGCTCGCGATCGCTCAGGGACTCATTCTCGGACATGGAGGGAATTGTCTCCGTGTAAACGTTCAGAACCTTGCGAAGGTTCATGAGTGATCCTACAATCAGATGCGCGTTGACATGCCAAGAACCCGGTTCGACAAGCGCGGCAACACCTTCGCAAGGATGGCTGAAATGAAACCACATCCGTAGAGAGCATACACACTCTTTGCCCGACTGTCAAATCATGTATTTGCGTAACCAACGCAAACTGAGTAAAATAGCCACGGTGAAAATGGCAATCCAATCCGTTAAAGCAATCGAACCCTTGGTGTACGACTCGACGCGACCGCGCATCGCCATTCTGGAGGACGCCGTCGAACTCTTCCGCTATCGCGATCTGTTGTGGAGTCTGGTCCAGCGCGATTTGACCGTGCGCTACAAGCGCTCGGTTTTGGGATTCCTCTGGACGATGCTCAATCCGCTCTTCACGATGCTGGTCCTCACCATCGTTTTCTCTGCGCTGTTTCACATGGCGGTCGAGAACTTTGCCGTATATCTGCTCGCCGGGTTGCTATTGTGGAATTTTTTCTCAGCCGGCACGACGATGGCAATGTCCAACTTGGTGTGGGGCGGTGGCTTGCTCAACAAGATCTACGTCCCCAAATCCATCTTCGTCGTCTCGGCGATCTTTGTTAATTTGGTCAATCTGCTGCTGGCGCTGGTTCCGCTGGCGCTCATCATGCTCGTGACCGGTCAGCGTTTTTCCCCCGCGTTGTCCTTCCTGCCGATCGCGATACTGCTGACCTTTTTCTTCGCGCTGGGGGTCGCGCTGTGTGTGGCGGCGCTGGCAGTTTTCTTTGTGGACGTCATTGATATCTACCAAGTCGGGTTGATGATCCTGAGTTACTTGACTCCGATCATTTATCCTATCTCGATCGTGCCCGACCGCTTTCGATTCTTTATTCACCTGAACCCGATGTACTATTTTGTGGAACTTTTCCGCCAACCCATTTACCAGGGAACGCTTCCCGAATTGGGTCTCGTCGCGCGCGCCGCGTTGGCGGCGGTCGTTTCGCTCGTCGTGGGATGGTGGTTCTTTACCCGGAAAGCCGATGAATTTGCCTACCGCGCTTGAGTCGCCCGGCGCGCGCCGCGCCGACGCGGCATTGGCGGTCCGCCTCGAAGATGTCTCGGTGCGTTACCGCGTGCCGCGCGAACACATTGCGACGCTGAAGGAACGCGCGATCCGCCAGTTGCAGCGGCGTGTGCAGTTCGACGAGTTCTGGGCGTTGCGTAACGTCAACGTCGAGGTGCGCCGAGGTGAAGTCCTCGGCATCATCGGACGGAACGGCGCGGGCAAAAGCACACTCCTCAAAGTGATCGCGCGTGTCTTGCGTCCGACCACCGGCAGCGTCTGGCTGCGGGGTCGCGTCGCGCCGCTCCTCGAATTTGGCGCGGGGTTTCATCCCGAGTTGACCGGGCGTGAAAACGTTTTCCTCAACGGCGCGCTTTTGGGGTTTTCGCGCGCGGAGATGGAAGCCAAGTTCAAGCACATTGTTGACTTTGCCGAGTTGTGGGATTTCATTGACGCGCCGCTACGTACCTACTCCAGCGGCATGGTGGCGCGCCTGGGCTTTGCGGTGGCGACCGACGTGAACCCCGACATCTTAATCGTGGACGAAATCCTGGGCGTAGGGGACGCCGAGTTCCAGCAGAAATCCGCCGATCGCATTCACGGCTTTTTGCGGAGCGGCGCGACGATCTTGCTGGTATCTCACAGTTTAGACGCCATCCGCAACTTGTGCAATCGCGCGATCTGGCTCGACAATGGCAGGATCGTCGCCGGCGGAACCGCGGATCAAGTGATTGACGCGTACCTGGGCAGTGTCGCCGCGCGCGAAGAGACGCGCCTGGCGCAGGAACAGGCGCAGCCGGTCCAACAGGATCGGTGGGGCAGCGGCGAAGTGGAAATCGCGGATGTGCGCTTTATCGATGCGCGCGGCCAAGCGCGCCACGTCTTTTCCACCGGCGAGCCGATGACGGCGCGCATTCGCTATCACGCCAAGACGCGCGTGGACAAACCGGTCTTTGGCATCGCGATTTATCGCGGCGACGGCATTCACGTCAACGGGCCCAACACGCGCTTTGCCGATTTCGACATTGATTGGATCGAAGGGGATGGCGAGATAGACTACGCCATCGAGCATTTACCGCTGCTCGAAGGCAGTTACGATTTCTCGGTCGCCATCTACGATTACGCCTGCGTGCACCCGTACGATCACCAGCATCGGCTGTACAAGTTTCTCGTGCAACGCGGGAGCGTGAAAGAAAACTACGGGCTGGTCTATCTGCCCGCGCACTGGGAGCACCGACGAACATGACGATACCCGGCTTGGACTATGCTTTTCTGCGCTACATGCAAGTGCGGCGCGAAACCCAGCGGGAGATTCAAAAGATTTACCTGCCGCGCTTTGCGGATTGCCACCGCGTCGTTGACCTCGGCTGCGGCGACGGCGATTTTGTGGCATTGCTGGCAGAACAGGGACACGAAGCCCTGGGCGTAGATAGCGACGCGCAAGAAGTCGCCTACGCGCGCTCAGCGAACATCCCGGTCGCGGAAGCAGACGTCTTCGATTGGCTTACGGCGGAAGCGGACGCGGTGGAAAAGGGAGAGCGCCCGGCGTGGGACGGCGTCTTTAGCGCGCACTTGGTCGAGCATCTGCGCTACGAGCGGGTCTTGGATCTGATTCGACTCTCCTATCGCATTTTGCGACCCGGCGGCAAAATCATTCTTGCCACGCCGAATGTGCGCGGGCTTTTCTCGCATCTCGAGATGTTCTACATGCACTTTGGGCACGAGACCTTTTATCATCCCCAGTTGCTTTGCTTTTTTCTAGAGTACTGCGGTTTCACCGGGACAGAGATCGGAGAAAATCTGCAAACCGGTTCTCCGCTTTTGGGACTTCACATCAAGAATATCCGGGAACATCAGAGCCAACAGGTTTTGAAACAATATCTCGCGACCCCGCTCGATCCGATCCGGTTTCCCGATCCGATACGTTATGAGCACGATCTACCGGGCAAGCGAAACCCCTTGGCGCGCCTCTGGCATTGGGGCAAGATGTTTTTGGTGCGGAAGATCGTTTTCCCCTTCCTCGACCCGGTGGTAAAGCAGCTCAACGATAACTTGAACAGTCTGGGGCAAATAAACGAACGAATCGCTGCGCTGAACGCGAACGTGGCTCAACTCAACGCGGGTTTTAGCCAAGTCGATGACGACTTGGCGCGGATCAACATCGCGCTCACGCAAACCGCCGATGGATTTGCGCGCATGGATGGCGCGTTCGAAGTCTTCGTCGCGGCAACCAAACCGGAAAAGAAGAACACATAACGTAGGATACATTTTTCAGGAGACCCACCGTGGAAACATTCTTGACCAAGACCCCGTTGGAAGGCGTGTCCGTCATTGACATCAAGTTCTTTCGCGACGAGCGCGGCTTCTTCATCGAGAACTATCACAAGCAGCGCTTTCTGGAGGTCGGCATCNNTATCAGGACATGACCGCGCCGATGGGCAAACTCGTGCGGTGCACCGTCGGCGCGATTTTTGACGTGGCGGTAGACCTGCGCGTTGGGTCGCCCACTTTCGGCAAATGGTTTGGGATCGAGTTGACGGCTGAGAATATGAAACAGATCTTTGTGCCGCCGGGTTTCGCGCACGGTTTTGTCACTCTGTCGGATGTCGCGGAGGTGCAGTACAAATGCACCGGTTTCTACACGCCGTCGTCGGAAGGCACGCTGGCGTGGAACGATGCGGAGGTCGGCATTGCGTGGCCCCTCAAGGATCCGATCCTGTCCAGGCGCGATAGAAATGGGATGAGTCTGCGCCAATACTTGGCAGAACCGGCTTTCCATTACAAAAAGTAGTTCGGTAATGTCACATTCAACGAGGGGACGGCGTTCTCTAACGCCGTCATGCGCGCTAGAGAGCGCGCACCCTCGCATCTGACATTGCCAAAGTAGGTAGGAGACAACATGAGCAAAGTACTGTTGGTCGGCGGGGCTGGCTATGTGGGGTCTGTTCTGGCTTGGGAACTGTTAGAGCGCGGCTATGCCGTCAAGATTCTGGATCGGCTCTATTATGGCGAAGAAGGGCTGCGCGACGTGCGCGACCGGGTGGAACTCGTCGTCGGCGATATGCGTGCCTTCCCCGCGAGTGTCTTGGACGGCGTGGAAGCCGTCATCAACGTCGGCGGACTTTCCAACGATCCGACGGCGGAATACAACACCCAAGCCAACTACGAGATGAACACGGTTGCGACCAAGACACTGGCGCAGATGGCGCGCGAGCGCGGCATCCGGCGCTACGTCTTCGCGTCGTCCTGTTCGATCTACGATCGCGGCGTGGGCGATGAAGAACGCGACATCCTGCTCGACGAAGAGTCCGCGGTGCATCCCAAAGCCGCCTACTCTGGCTCCAAGCATCAAGCCGAACGCGCGCTCTTGGAAATGGTCGGCGACGATTTTTGTCCGGTGATTCTGCGCAAGGGAACGGTTTTTGGCTTCTCCCCAAGAATGCGCTATGATCTCGTGGTCAATACCTTTGTCAAAGATGCCCTGTCGAAGGGCGTGATCACGCTTCACTATGGCGGCGAGATGTGGCGACCGTTGGTGGATGTGCGCGACGTGGCGCGCGCGTACATCACCGCGCTGGAGGCGGACGAAGCCAAGATCAAAGGGCAGATCTTTAACGTCTCGTACGGCAACATGCGAATCTCAGAGTTGGCGCTGCGCGTCCGCGAGTCGCTGAAAGAAGTCGGCGTCAAGACCGAGATCAAGGTAGACTATGGCTATCGCGGCATCCGCAACTATCGCGTCTCGGCGGCGAAAATCAGCAGCGTCCTCGGCTTTCATCCGGTCGTCTCGGTCGAAGAATCGGTCAAGGATTTGGTTGAGAAAATCGGCAAATACGGATACAACGATTTCGACAACCCGCGCTATTACAACATTCGCTGGATGAAGTTGCTGGAAGAAGCCGACCGCATCATCGCGGTCACGGGATCGGTTTTCGCTGCGCCGAGTCAGGGGACGACGCGATGAAGATTCTCCTCATCGGCGCGAATGGGCAGTTGGGGAGCGACCTGGTCAAGACCTTTGCTAACGATGAACTGACTCCGTTGACGCACAAGGATATCGAAGTAACCGATCTCGCCCAGATTCAGGCGGCGCTGAGCCGGCACAAGCCCGATGTCGTGATTAACACGGCGGCGTATCACAAAGTGGACGAGTGCGAACGCCCTACGGGTGTCGAGCGGTCGTTTGCCGTCAACGCGTACGGCGCGCGCAATCTGGCGCTGGCGTGCCGGGAACACGGCGCGGCGCTCTTGCAGATGAGCAGCGATTACGTTTTCGACGGGAAAAAAAGCGCGGCGTACGCGGAGACGGACGCGCCCGCGCCGATCAATGTTTACGGCATCAGTAAATTGGCGGGTGAATATTTCATTCGCTACATTCTGGATCGTCACTTTATCGTCCGTTCGACTGGTCTCTACGGCGTGGCAGGCAGCAGCGGCAAGGGCGGCAACTTTGTCGAACTGATGCTGCGTCTCGCGCGCGAAGGCAAGCCGATTCGCGTCGTGAACGATCAAACGCTCACGCCCACGTACACCGTTGACCTGGCGCACAAGATCAAGGAACTGCTCGCGACGCGTCGCTACGGTTTGTATCACGTCACCAGTCGCGGGGCTTGTACCTGGTTCGATTTTGCCGCGAAGATTTTCGAGTTATCGGGATTGTCCCCTGCGCTTTCGCCCCAAACGACCGCCGAATCCGGCGCGTTCGCGCGTCGCCCCGCCTATTCGGTCCTGGCGCACGCAGCGCTCGTCCAAGCGGGCTTTGCGGATATGCGTCCGTGGCAGGATGCGTTGGCGGCTTATCTCCAGGAGAGGAAGACCCGTTAAGTTATGGATTTGCCCACACTGTCCATTTGCGTCCTCAACTACAATGGACAAAGATTCCTGGAGGGTTGTTTCGAATCCCTCTTGGCAATGACCTATCCCCGCGAACTGCTGGAACTGATCCTCGTAGACAATGCCTCGACCGATGAGTCGCTCGAGTTCATGCGGACCCGCTATCCGCAGGTGCGCTTGCTGCGGCGCGATCGCAACGAAGGTTTCTCCAAGGCGAATAATTTCGCGGCGGCGATGGCGACCGGCAAGTATGTCGCCTTTCTGAACAACGACATGCGCGTAGATCGCGAGTGGGCGGTGGAAATGGTGCGACCGCTATCCAGAGGCGCGAGCGTCGTCTGCACCGCCTCCAAGATTCTCAGCCGGGATGGCAAGCGGATTGATTTCGTCGGCGGCGGAATCAATTTCTACGGTCACGGCTTGAGCGACGCGTACGACACACCCAACGACGATCGCCTGTACACCGAAGAGAAACCGATTCCCTTTGCGTGCGGCGGCGCGATGCTGATCGACCGCCAAGTTTTTCTATCCGTCGGCGGATTCGACGAGGACTTGTACGCCTACTTTGAAGATACCGACCTGGGCTGGCGGCTCTGGGTGCTGGGCTATGAAGTGATCTTTGCGCCCAAGGCAGTGGTATATCATCACCATCACGGTACCTGGGAGCGACTTTCGCACACGCAGCGGTTTACGCTATTGGAGCGCAACGCGCTTTACACGATCATCAAGAACTATGAACAAGCGAACCTGGATCGAATTCTACCGCTCGCGCTTCTCCTGGCAGTCAAACGCTTTACGCTCCAGTCCGGACTCGATTGGAGTTCTTTTGTGCCGGGGTCTGCGGGCGCAGCGACCAAAGAAGCAAGAGCAGAAAAGGTCGAACTCTCACGGCAGGCGTTCAGCGCGCTCGCGGCGATTGATCAAGTCATCGAAAATGTACCGCAATTGATGGAAAAGCGGCGGCGCATCCAAGCCGCGCGCAAGCGCAGCGACGCCGAATTTAACGCGCTCTTCCCCGAAAAATTTCTCGCCCCCAATATCCTGGAGCCGGCGTACGTCTCCGCGATGGAAAATCTCCTCAAGCACTGGCACACCGGCGATTTCTTGCGCCAGTCGGCGTGTCGGCGTCTGCTGATTCTCGGGCACGACACGCTGAGCGAAAAGATGGCGGGACCGGCGGTGCGCTACTGGGAACTGGCGCGCGTGCTGAGTCGCCATGTTCAAGTCACATTGGCAGCGCCCGGCGAGCCAACGGTGAGCCATCCGGCTTTCCAAGTGGTGGGCTATCGCCGGGCGAACGACGAATCCATTGCGCCGTTCGTCGCGCAAGCCGACGTGATTCTGACGCCGGCGTACTTGCTTCACGAGTTGCCATCGCTGCACGCCAGCGCCAAACCGCTCATTCTCGACATCTACGATCCATTCGTCTTGGAAATCATGGCGGCGTATTCCACCTTTCCGCTCGCGGAACAACAGCAGATTCACAGTTCGTACCTGGCGGTGCTCAATCGGCAACTGTTGCGCGGCGATTTCTTTGTCTGCGCGAGCGAGCGGCAGCGGTACTATTGGCTCGGCATGTTGGCGGCGCTGAACCGCATCAACCCGGCGACTTATGATCAGGACAAATCCGCGCGCAAACTCATCGCCGTCGTGCCTTTTGGATTGCCTTCGACTCCGCCGCAGCACACGCGGGCGGTCCTCAAAGGCGTTCATCCCGGCATCCGTCCCGACGACAAGGTGATTCTCTGGGCAGGCGGCATCTGGCCCTGGTTCGATCCGCTGACGTTGATTCGCGCCGTCGCGCAGATCGCGGCGCGGCGGCAGGACGTCAAACTCTTTTTCATGGGCAAGGGGCATTTCGATCCCAAGGTGGTGCCGACGGCAGAGATGGCAGATCGCGCGGTGCAGTTGAGCCGCGAGTTGGGCGTCTTGGACAAGTTTGTATTTTTTGGCGATTGGTCGCTTTACGAAGACCGGCAAAACTATTTGCTCGAAGCGGACATNNCTCGATTATTTCTGGTCCGGCTTGCCGATCCTATGCGCGCGCGGCGATACGCTGGCAGAGGTCGTCGAGAGAAATGGGTTGGGCAAAGTAGTGAACGCCGAGGACGTAGACGCGGTGCGCGATGGTTTGCTCGCGCTGCTGAACACACCCGATTTGCGCGCAGCGCTCCGAGAGAAATTCGCCTGCGTTGCGGCAGAGTTTCAATGGGAGCGGGTAGCGCAACCGATCGTCGAATTTTGCCAGGCACCGTATCGCGCGCCAGACCGTTTTCGCCCACCGCCGGCAGCGGCTGAGAGCACAGCAGCGCCGTTGACCGCCGCGGTATCGTTTACGCCCTGGCTGCAATTGCCGCGGCGGGGCTGGGCATATTTCCGGCGCGGCGGCATCGGCACGCTGTGGCGCGCTACATCATTCTCCATGCGCCGGCGCTTTGCGATGCAAGCCAACCGATGGCGAACGAGGCAAAAGTGAATCGAGTGTTGTTGTTGTGCGCGGATACGATTGACGAGCGCATGTCCGGTCCAGCGATCCGCTATTGGGAGATGGCGCGCGCGCTGAGCCAAGCCGGCTTTGCGGTGACACTCGCCTCGCCGAACGAGACCAAACTGACATCGCCCGCGTTCCGCGTCTGTAGTCACGGATACGACCAGAACAAGGCGGCGCGCCTGCTCGACGATGCGGACGCGTTCATCTTGCAGGGTTACGTCCTCTTCTACTTGCCATTCCTCAAGAGCGTTGCCAAACCGATGGTCGTAGACATCTATGGTCCCCTGATGCTGGAAAATCTGGAAAATCACGCCACGCTCCCGCTGAAGGATCGCTATCGCCTGCACGATTCCACGCTCGCTGTGATGTGCGACCAACTCAGCGTCGGCGATTTCTTCGTCTGCGCCAGCGAACGACAGCGCGACTTTTGGCTGGGCATGCTCGCGAGTCTGAATCGCGTCAACCCTCAGACGTACGCCCCGGATGCCCGGCTATACAATCTGATTGACATTGTCCCCTTTGGTCTGCCCGCCGAGCCGCCGCAGCGCACGCGTGCGGTGCTCAAAGGCGTTTATCGCGGCATTTACCCCGAGGACAAGGTGATTCTGTGGGGCAGCGGCATTTGGGACTGGTTCGATCCGCTCACGCTGATCGAGGCGGTCGGTCGTGTCGCGCGCGTGCGCTCAGATGTCAAACTCTTCTTTATGAGCAAAGGACATCCCAATCCGCAATTGAACGCCGCGCTGCGCTTGGTCATGTATGATCGAGCAGTTGCGTTGAGCCGAGACCTGGGACTGTACAACCGCTATGTCTTTTTCAATCAGAATTGGATTCCGTACGCCGAGCGCGCCAACTATCTCTTGGAAGCCGACATCGGCGCGAGCGTTCATTATGATTACGTCGAAACGCTTTTCTCGTTCCGCACGCGCCTGCTCGACTATATCTGGGCGGAATTGCCGATGCTCGTCTCCGCGGGCGATTCGATGGGTGAAGAGGTCGTGCGCGCGCACGGGCTGGGCGAAGTGGTACCCTGCCAGGATGTGGAAGCAATGGCGCAGGCAATTCTGCGGCTAGTGGACACGCCGAATCTGCGCACACAGTATCACCCCCGCTTCGCGGCGATCCGCGATCAGTTCCGGTGGGAGCGCGCGGTCGAGCCGTTGGCGCGGTTTTGCGCCCAGCCACATTTTGCGGCAGATCGTTTGAGGGGAGGATCGTAGGCGATGCCGGTAACACCGGATTCGGAAGAATTTCTCCAGGGTATCCGAGACTATATCGGACCTTATATCGGGCAATTCAATTACAACGAGATGACGGTTGCCTTCAGCGACAAGTCACGTTTCTATACGCAAGGCGCGGTGATAGATGAATACCATGAGATTCGGAATTCGGTCATTCTCTCGAGTGGTTGCGGTTTCGGCGGGACTCTGATGGCTTATGCAGACCTGGGCGCTGGATTGGCGATCGGCGCAGAAGTTGATCCCGATTACGTTCGGTTGGCGGGACTCCGGATACGCTCGCAACCCTGTGCGGGAATGGTTCGTTACGACGGCGACTCGCTTCCATTTGCGGACGCTTCCTTTGACATCGTTGATTCGGTGCAGGTTCTCGAGCATGTGGACGATCCCAAGATCTATCTGGATGAAATTCGCCGCGTGATGAAACCGGGCGCAGTCTGCTACATCGAATTCCCGAATCGCCCCTTCCCCTTCGAGCAACATACGGATGTGCCATTGGTCAACTGGCTGCCTAAACGCATGGGTGATGCGCTTGCCACATGGCTTGCCACTCTCCCTTTCTTCACGCCTCAACAAAGCGCGCGACTAGAGTCGGTTAGAACAATCTCGCGACGTTACATTAGTCTTCTGACCCTCTATCGGCTCCTGAAAGGGAAGGCTGCCGCGATCTATTATTTGGAACCTCCGCGGCCTCTTCTCAAACGACTATGTGAGATTCCTGGTCTCAAATTCATCATCCCCAACAAAACCACGCGTGTGATCTTTAAGAAGAAAGCAGATTGACAGACAACCGAATCAGAGTACTATATTGTTGGTAGGTTGATGTGCATCAACCCGTCCGGCAATCGATCGTCAACCCTCATCGAATGCACCCAGATGCTAGAATTCTGGAAAGGGAGTCAATGTGTTAGCCGGGATGCATCGGTCTTTCAAGGTGCTTGCGCTGATGGGAGTCATCTTAGGACTCGCACTGTTTGGACTACGCTCTGCGCCTATCGCTACGGCGGCGCCAGCCAAAGTTCCCTCGCCCAATGAGTATGCCACGCTGGTTCTCAATGACCCATGGGATATGGACACCAAGGGAGACATTCCCCAGCCCTATCAGGGTGTTACAAACGTGTCGGCATCCAATAGTATTTGGAGCGCAACCATTACCAGCGCCGGAGTCCAGAATGGCGTGGGGCTTTGGTTCTTAGCGCCGGGATTCAAGGGAGGCATGCCTATCGGCAAAGAAGGCAAGAGCTTTATGCACGACAATCAGATTGATACCAGCAAGTACCATTATCTCTCGTTCCGCATGAACTATACCGGCCAGAACTCGCCGATCGTCGCGATCTTTGGAACTGATGGCTGGGACGATTTTGCCGGGGACGCCGCGGCGAATTATGCGGCGGTGGGATGGATCACGATCAACCCCGGCTGGAACAACTATATGGCAGATCTATCGTCTCTGAACTATTTGCAGGGACGGAATTGGACTAACCTGGTCAACAAGAAACTCACCGGCTTGCGTTTCCTGATGGTCAATGGGCAACAGGGGGCAAACCTGCAGTTCAATTGGATCCGATTGACGGATGCCCGGTACAGTTTCAACGACACTCTGAATAATCCGACGCGGCTCCAGTTCACTGCGCCCAGTTACACCAGCGGTCAGGACTATGCCACGGCGACGCGCGGCAGTGCCTGGGATATGAATAGCACCGCCGATGTCTACACCACGCCGCCGCCCTTCGATCCGTCCATTGACTTGACTAATTTCTCATTCGTCGGCGGCATTGCCAATTTCCAAAATACGTCAAGTCAGTCCAAACTCTATTTTCACGGTCCTGAAAACGTGCCGATTGATTCCAGCCAATACCGCTACTTGACCTACCGCTTTTGGATTGAAGGGACCTGGGATCTCAGTTCTGTCGGCGGCTGGGTGGGTCGCGCGATTTGGTTCGGTCCCGGCGGATACGGCACCGACGACGCGGTGACTCAAGACTGGTACTTTCGGGAAGATTGGAATACCTACACCATAGACCTGGTAACCGCGCCGCTGGAACCAGAACACGTCAACCACAGCACGTGGACCTCCGTGCAACCACGGATCCTCCGGCTCACCCCCAACGAAGGCACACTCCAGCAAACCATGCATCTGGATTATGCGCGACTCACTGCGCGGGATACTGCCGACACTTTGTACACCATTCGTTGGAATACGATCAACCCAGATGGCAACTCAGTTGCGATAACACTCTACTACGATACAGACCAAGACCCCACGAACGGCAGAACGCTGATCGGCGCCGTCAGCGGCAATCCGGGGAGTTACAACTGGAACACCTCGGGTTTACCGAACGGTCAGGCGTTCTACGTCTCTGGGGATGTCAATGACGGATACAATACGACCACCTGGTACAGCGAAACGCCGCTAGTTATCGTTCATCTTGGTTCCATCAAAACGTATCTGCCCCTGATCTTGCGTTAGTTCTCGCTAGGCCCTCAACGCCTTGTTGAAAAGAACCTGGGAAATAGGTAGGATTGCCCTTGTGATAGCACTGCTGTATGCTAACTCTGTACTATTGGGCACCTCCCTGCGCGCTTTGCGCTGACCGGGTAATCCATACCGAACAGAGGTTGGCATGTTGAAGAAGAACAAGCATTCAAAGTGGTTAGTTCCATTCTTGGCGCTTGCGCCTTTCCTGCTCTCACTGGGCGCTTCAGCCCAAGCCAAGCCCGCAACGCCTTCGATAACGATTACTGCCCCAAGCAACGGCGCCAAGGTCGCCACGGCAGATGATTACGCGACCCAGGTGCTGAACGACCCCTGGGACATGAACGAACTCACCGACGTCTCCAAACCATTCCAGAGTATTGCAACCTACTCTGTCTCCAATGGAATCTGGACGGCTACCACCAATGGCAACCAGCCGTCTTTCTGGCTGCTCAATCCAGGGAACAACGGCGACATTCACATTGGCCGCGATGGCAATAACTACATGCAGAACCTAAAGATTGATTCGAGCAAGTACTCCAATCTCAGTTTCCGCATGAACTATAGCAAGCCCGGCGTCACCACCACGCGGCTAGTCTTTTACTGGACGACCGGCGACTTGCTCTTCAAAACAGATCCGACTCAAGCGTACGCCGCGTCCAACCCGATCACCATCCTCCCTGGCTGGAACACCTACGCAGTGAACCTGACCACTCTGGGTACCCTTCCCGGCGACCGGCGCAATATGACTACCTGGGAGGGACAGATTACCGGCTTTGAGTTCTTTTTCATAGATGATACCGGCGGCTCCACGATCCAGTTGGATTGGGTTCGCCTGACCGGCGCGACCTCGAACTATAACATCACGTGGAACGCCACGGAGGGTACCGACAAGGCGGTGGCGCTCTTTGCCGATGACGACACAAATCCCAATAACGGTTTCATCTCCACGATCACCAGCGGAGTTGACGCTGCCACCGGCGCTCACATCTGGGATACGGGCCCAATGTTTCCCGGCAATTACTATGTCTACGCCCGCATGGGAATGGATTATGCCAGCATGATCCTGAACGATCCGTGGGATATGGACCAGAGCACCGACGTCAGATCCACCAATGGGATCACCGGTCTCACGTTCGGCGGCGGCATCGCCAGTGGCACCGTTAGCCAAACTGGCGCCTCCTATTTGGAACTGAATGTGGATCCCAACCGCCCCCTGGATCCAAGTATTTTCAAGACCGTGTCCTTCCGGCTGAGCGTGCGCTCCTACGCCTACGCCTCCCTGTGGTGGCATGATAATTCCGGTTGGGGCCATGCCGACCTGCCTGCCGGCGCGCCGCCATTCAATCCCGGTTGGAACACCTACAGTCTCGACTTGAGCAACCAGACCGGCTGGAACAATGGACTGACGAAAGATACCCTTCGCTTCTACCCAGCCATCGTCGCGTCTAATGATTTTCAACTGGACTGGCTCGCCATTTCGACCACCGCGGCAGGCAATGATCTTGCGATTCTCTCGACCGTTGTGACGGCGTACAGCGCGGCGCCGCTTGCGATAAACAACCCCACGCGTCTGACTTTTACCGCGCCCAGTTACACCAGCGGCGAGGATTATGCTGCGTCCACGCGTGGCAGCGCCTGGGATATGAACAGTCTCGCCGACGTCTGGACCACACCACCGCCCGCGGAGACGTCCATTGACCTGAACAATTTCTCGGTCACGAGCGGAGTCGCCAATTTTCAGAACACCTCGCCCAACTCCAAACTCTATTTTCATGGACCAGAGAATGTTCCCATCAACTCAGCCAAATACCGATACTTTACTTACCGGTTCCTGATTGATGGCACCCAGGATTTGGGCCCCGTCGGCGGCTGGGTGGGGCGTGTGATCTGGTACGGACCGCTGGGTTACTCCAACACGGGCAGTGGGTATACGGGCGATGAGGCAGTGACCCAAGATTGGGCTCTGCAAGAAGGATGGACCATCTACAACATTGATTTGGTAACCGCCCCCCTCGAAATAGAGCGGGTGAACCATAGCACATGGACCTCGGTACAGCAGCACGCACTGCGGCTCACCCCCAACGAAGGCACGTTGCAGCAAACGATGCACCTCGACTATGCCAAACTCACAGCGCGCGACGTTGCCGATCAGTCTTACACGATCCGCTGGAACACCGTCAACCTGGCAAGTAACCCGGTTACGATTCTACTGTACTTCGACACCGACCAAAATCCCGCCAATGGGCGAACACCCATCGGCACGGTCACGGGTAATCCGGGGAATTACGTCTGGGACACTTCCGGCTTGCCGAGCGGTCAAACGCTGTATATTTCTGGCGATGTTGACGACGGCTGGAACACGACCACCTGGTACAGCGAAGCGCCGCTCGTGATCAACCGCGCGGCTACCGTCAACGTCACCGAGCCGAACGGCACAAACGACCGCGTGACCCAAGGCAATGACTATGCCACCAAAGTACGGAACGATCCGTGGGACATGAGCCAGAGCACGGACGTCGCCGCGTACGGCGGCATCATGTCGCCAACTTTCAACGGCGGAATGTTCAGCGGAACGGCCAACGCGACCGGCGCATCGTACTTTGATCTGAGCGTGGCGAGCACCGCAATTGACCCCGCCACGTACCGGAATCTGACATTTCGCATGTACTCTGGCAACCAAGTGCCGGGCGGCTATTCGATCTGGTGGCATGACAAGAACGGCAGTTGGAGCAGTTGGAACGCCGGCACGACGGTCCCCGGCTGGAATATCTACTCGCTGGACCTCTCCTCTCAACCATCTTGGAACAATGGCGTTAGCAAGGATCAGTTCCGCATCTACCCGGCGATCAACGCGGGCAACTCTTTCCAGGTGGATTGGGTCAAACTCCTCCAGCCCAATTCTGCCACTTTCAACATCCAGTGGACGGCGACGAACACCAGCGGCGCGACCATCTCGCTGTACTATGATACCGTCGGCAGCGGCGCTCAGGGCAATCTCATCGTCGCCGGTCTCGCTGGCTCGACCACCAGTTACAACTGGGATGTCTCCTTCCTCGATCTGGGCAACTACTATGTCTACGCCAAGATTGACAACAACGTGAATCCGGTCGGTTTGAGTTATGGTTCGGGGCCCTTGTCCATCGTCTCCGCCAGTTCGCCTACCCTCGCCGTCTCGCCGCCGTCGTTCAGTTTCCTCGCGCTGACGGGAACTAATCCGGCACACCAAACTCTGGTGATCAGTAACTCTGGCACTGGTTCATTCAGTTGGACGACCACGGCGCCCAGTTGGGTGACGCTGACGCCCAACAACGGCAGCACGGAACCGACAAATGTGACCGTTTCCGTACAATCCTCCGGCATGGCAAACGGAACCTACAACGGAGAGATCGTTGTGAATGGAGGCATTGCCGGCACAGCGACGATTCCCGTGACGTTGATCGTCACGAACCAAATCCACAATCTCTATCTTCCGCTCATCTTGCGGTAGCCATTTGCCGGAGAAAATCTGTTTCGCTGAAAATAGACGCGCAGACACCAGGTTTCTCGAAGAGACCTGGTGTCTGTTGAGTTCTCTGCAAACCTGCGCGGATGCGTGACCCCAGGAGTCTGTCGGAAAACCCGTTTTCTGCGCTTTTCCGATTCATTTCACACTTGATTAGCCAGAAAACGGGTTTCTGAACCGCTCTCTCCGACAGGCTGCTAG
>DHFK01000217.1 GCA_002400365.1 Anaerolineales bacterium UBA4826
AATGAGCCACCTGGAGTAAAATCAGGATATCCCATCCTTGATCTTTACCACCAGGAGGCTCTATGCTCATTATAGCATATCCGCGCGATCCAGACTTTCTGGCGCTCACGCCCTTTATCAAACGCGATCCGCAGTTGGTCGTCATTGACCGCTTGCTCCAAGATCGCAAACTGATTTTGCTGGTCGCCAACGACTTGGCGCTTTCAGCGCCCCAAGCCTTGTGGAACGGTCGCCCGGCGACCCCCGTCGTGGTCACACTGCGCGTCGCCGTCACACGCCGCTTGAAGAACTGGAGTTATCGCACCGCTGAGAAAGAGATCAATGGCAGCATGCAATGGCGTTGGTTCTGTGCGCTCGACGCGTATCGCTGCCCCAACTTTTCAACCCTGCGCGACCGCGAGGCGTTGATGCGACCGCCCACGCTCCATCGCATCAATGATCGCATTGTCCAACTCGCGCAGTCCGAAGGCGTCACCCAGGGTCAGAAACTGCGCGCCGATGGTTCGGTCATTGAGACGCACATTCACTATCCCACCGATAGCAGTCTGCTGGCAGACAGTGTGCGGGTCATCGCGCGGACGTTGGCAGCCGCGCGGCGTCTGCTCAAATCGCGGAGTCAATCCGACAAACGCCTGTTTCGTGATTCACACCGCCGCGCCAAGCATCTCGCGCGCCAGATTGCACAGCGGCTGCGCGGGACGAAAGGTCATGAAAGGCTTGAAAATAAGGCACAGCGGCTCTATCGCCGCCTCGTTCAGCTGACGGAAGAGTGTGTCGCCCACGCCTGGGACATTGTCCTGCGCTTGGAAGAACACACGACCCTGGCGTTGGTGGCGACGCTCGAGCACTACCTGCCGCTCGTGCGCCAAGTCATTGCCCAAACGACGCGCCGGGTCTTTCAACACGCAGACGTGCCGGCGTCCGACAAAATTGTCAGTCTCTTCGAGCCGCATACCGCGATCATCCGACGCGGGAAGGCGCGCCCCAAGGAGACGGAATTTGGCCGCAAGGTCTGGTATTGTGAAAGTGACGGGGGTATCATTACGGATTATCGGCTGTTGCAGGGCAATCCCCCCGAAGCAGACTATTGGTTGCCCAGTCTCAGGCATCAGCAGAAGTTGTTCGGACATCCGCCAAAGATCGCGACGGCCGATCGCGGGGTGTATTCCCCCGAAAACGAACAAGCGGCGAAAGACCTGGGTGTGAAACGCGTCGTGTTGCCGAAACCCGGCGCCAAGAGTCGTGCGCGGCAACGTCTTGAAGCTCAACCCTGGTTCAAAGCGGTGCGGCGCTGGCGCTCAGGTGTCGAAGGGCGCATTAACGAATCATCAACCTGAACCTGCCGACTCAATGTAACAAAACCGGGAATAAGCAAGCCCAAGGCGCGTTGGATCCCCGAATCCAGTTCCGCGAATGTGCGAGGATTGTCTTTCAAGCTACCCCTTGCCATCGACCCAACAAGTAGAATTTAAAACGCCCGCCTGTGAGCATTCACACAGAACGAGCGATAATGTCCGTTCAATCGTCGCGACACTCAAGTATCGCGCGACCATGCTCTCTCTTGCGCTTCCCTTGCAATGCAATTTAGTTCGCAATCGTCTTTCATTTCGTCATCGCTCGTCGCGGCGCATCATGCCAATACCGCTTGCCGTCTTTGTCAAAGACCCACTCATCACTGACCTCGCGCAAGTCGGTCACCTCGCGTCCTTGCTTCCAGGCATGGCGAAACCGCCGATTCGCAAAACGCTTGTCCTGTTTCTCGCTGCGCGCGGTCGTGATAGGAAAGATGCGCGTATGCCGAAATGAACGACTCATCCTTCACACTTTCTTGACGCCGCGCCGATTGCGCGCGCCGCTCGCCGCGCGCGGCACGATTCGCACTTGGACGTCGGCGTCTAGCGCGTTAGCGATCCGTTGCAAATAGTCCAGATTCTTGATCCGTTTCTGCGATTCCAGGCGAGCGACATTCGGTTGCGCTGTTCCGATGCGTCGCGCCAATTCCGTTTGGGTCATCTTGCGCTTGATTCGCAATTCGATAATCTGCCGGATGATTTGAAACTCTGGCTCCAGGGCAGCGTACTCGCGTTTGAACGCGGGATCTTGCATAAATTTGGCAAGCACTTTTTCGTAGGAGACGCCAGGGGCGTATCGTTTATTCTTCTTCATCCAATCAACTCCCTTCCTGGTGACGCGCCTGATAGTCCGCCAGCCGTCGCTCGGCGATCGCCATTTCACGCGCGGGTGTCTTGGCGGTCTTTTTTGAAAAGGCATGCAACACGATAAACTGCTGTCCAAGCATCGCCGCGTACAGAATCCGATAATCTTGACGCCCCGCCGCAACACGCAATTCCCACAGTTTGCCGCGCAAATGCCGACAGTGGGGCATACCCAAACGAATGCCGTATTCTTTCAACAGCCCGATGCTTTTCAAGACGCGCGCTTGCGCGTGTTTGGGCAAATCGTGAATCCAATCGCTCACCGGCAATCGCCCGCGTGCGTCCTGATAGAAGATTACGTTCCATTGCGGCGCTGTCTCCATCGGCAAGGATTATATCACTTGTGATATAATTGTCAATTCTTGTCCCCCTCACGTCCCTTGTTCGCCGCGTTGCATCTGTTAGATTGCAACGCGTCAGTGCCGCGTCCGCACCGGTCTGATTTGCACAGCCGGGGATGAACAAGGTATTCAATTGTGAACGTGCCTTGTTATCGCCAATCTCGGCGTCCTACGCCAGATTAACCTCGTTAGCGGATTTGCCTGCTTGACCTGCCAGCAGCGCAATCAGCTCAGGTGTGACCCTCCGTCCCAATTGATGACCGCGCTCGTTTCGCTGAACCGGGGTCAACCACCCCAGCAATTGCCATCTGCGCGAAGTCCACGAGATAGTTGGGACTCTGGCCCGTGGCTTCATGTATCTCGCGTATCTTGAACCACCCTCGCTCGACCGCGATCTGCGCGATGCGTTGCTCCCGTTCGCTCAATCGAGTATTCGCTGATAACTGCCTTACGTTACTCGCCGCGATCTGTTCGCCATCCACCTTGAACGCTTGCGCCTCGATCAAGCGCGCACCGTGCGCGATAAGTAATCGCCCTGGTATCTTGGCGATAGACTCTGCGCCGGTACGGTCAAGGATCACCATCGAATCCGCGCGCGATGGGACGGGCAGAGCGATGCGCGTGAGCAAGTTGCCCTTTAGTCGCGGCGTAATGACATCGCTCGATGGACGCTGGGTCGCAAGGACAGGATGGATGCCCACGGCACCACCACGCGCGATGACATCTACGAGTACCTCCTCAACTGCGTCTTCTTCAAGCGCATAGGCAAGCTCGTCAATGATGAGCACAATGCGTTCGAGTCGTGCGCCTTCGCCACGACCTTGGTTGTATGCCGCAAGACTTGGTACACCTGCTTGCTTCAACATATCAAAGCGTTTGTTCATCTCAGCGAACAGTTCACCGGTTACTGACGCAATTGCGCCGTTAATAACCTGACAACGCGCGTGATTCGCATATCGCGCAAATTCGACCCCACCTTTGCCATCGAATAAAATTGGCCCAGCACCAAGATCAAGTCGAATACATTGCACTTGTTGGCCGCATCCTCGCCGCGAAAAAGCGCAATCCAGAAGCAGACACGTCAGCGTTGGAACGCGAGATTGACCAACTGGTGTATCGGCTGTACGGGCTGACGGAAGAGGAGATTGACGTGGTGGAGGGGCGTCTGGATCGCGAAACTCTCGAAAAGGCGCGATAACCGCGAAAGAAGGGCGCGCGGTCTTCTTTCACGGCTTTCGGGAATTTCGAGGTTTCGCGATCCAATGTTTTTGGGTTTTCAACGGAGGAAATAATGGAACCACGCATCCAAGGCAAACGCCATCAGTTCGAGCCGCTCTCCTACAAAGTGATCGGCGCATGCATTGACGTTCAGCGGCAACTGGGAACGCATTGTATGGAAGTGGATTACACCTGCCCCGAGCGGGGCGGTGCGAGGGGTCAGCGCGCGCTTGAAATCGCCTTGCCTAAATTCGGCATCCAATTTGAACGCGAAGTGGAGATTCCAATTGTGTACGACGGCGTGACCGTGACCAAACGGCGTGTGGATTTCAAATGCTGGGATGAACGCGACGAACTATTGCTCGAAACCAAAGCGGCAGAAGCGATTCGTCCCCAAGATGCGGAACAAAGTTTGCTCTACGTGACCAAGGGGAATCAAAAACTCGTCTTGCTCGTCAACTTTGGCGAGAAACCTCTGCGCCCGCGCCGCTTTGTCAACACGCCGACCTTTCAAGGGGAGATGCTCTGAATAGAGACTTTGGGATCGCGAAAGGCACGCGTGTCTTTCGCGGCTTTCGGGAATTTCGAGGTTTCGCGATCCAATGTTTTTGCGCAATCCAGAAGCAGACACATCTGTGTTGGAACGCGAGATGGACCAATTGGTCGCTTTGCGTCAGTTGTAGCGGCTGACGGAAGAGAAAATTGACGTGGTGGAGGGAAAACAGTAAGCAGTGGACGGTAGATGGTGGATAGAAAAAACCTTCGAGGCGTTTCGTCACCTCGAAGGTGCATTTATACCGCGAGTGGCACGTAAAGACTGGGTTGGGTTTTACGCCAGTTCGCTCTTTTGCTTGACTTGAGCCGCGCAAACACAATCGGCTTGTCTTTGTCTGCAAAGGTGTCCAGCAACCGTAGATTATAAAGCCGCATTTCGGGATCGTCGTCAGGAAGAATGACCAACTCAAAATTGCTAGGCAGTGACGCCAGGACGCGCGGCTCTGCCAGCAAGAATTGCATCAGGTCACCCAACAGTGCCATGTTGCGTTCGACAACCCGTTTAGGTTTTCTAATCGACGCGGTTACTTTTCTTTCCATTGCTCGTATCTCCTGCGATAGGTTTCCCAGTTGGCGGTCAAATCGTTAATTGCGAAGGTCAGCCCTGCGTTAAAATTGCGAACGGGCATCTCGGTTTTCGTTTGTTCACGGAATGGATGCAAAACGTCGCGGTGCGCGAAACCGTGATGGGTATCATAGCGCACGACGGGAACCCATTCGCCGTTGAAACGACATTCGAGTTGGACAACGAATCCAATCACTTGGTCGCGGTCTAATTCAAACGAGACGCGGGCAGCATTCTTGTCGTCAAAGAGACGGCGAAATTCGACGGTTCGCAAAAGACTCCTCGTTGGGTTGGGTCAATCCAAGTATAGCATCAGTGCGAATGCGCGTCAAACAAATATTGAGCGCCAGTTGTCATCATGCTCAGTTCGACACGATGAAATGCAAAAGCAAACGCCAAGAAAAAAGCAACGGACAGAGTTCCGATCAACCCTGCCCGTTATTTTGTACCGTAAGTTGTTGTGGTCGCGAGCGTGGTCGCCCTCGCTTGGATTTGGTCTCCGTATACTTTTCCATCGAGGGCAAAAACACAAGCCAATCATGCCCTGGTTTTATGCCTCCTACCTTGCTCGCGTTCAACAACTTGCGAATATGCTCCTGTCCTACGCCAAGCATCTCCGCGGCTTGCTTAGTCGTCACATACTTGGCGAGATCCTTCGCCATGGGATCATCCTTTTCGGTCGTCACCGGAGTGACGGTTTTTGTGTTCTTCTTCTTTTGATGCACCATGACTGTCCCCGTGACTGTCCCCGTTGGACGCCACAAGAATCCGCAGTTTAATATCGCGGACCAACGTTTTCGTCTCAAGTGCCCCTGGCGGGACTTGAACCCACAACCGCGGCGTTAGGAGTGCCTCGCTCTGTCCATTTGAGCTACAGGGGCTGGTCAAACCTAAAGCACAAGCGCGTCGTCGCAATTCCCAAACCGGTGTTTGGAGTGGGCGAGACAGGGCTCGAACCCGTGACATCTTCCGTGTAAGGGAAGCGCTCTACCAACTGAGCTACTCGCCCAAGCGATGGAGATTGAAGGTTAGAAGTTGGAGACTTGGTGGAGATGTGACTAGCCATTCCAGCGTCCAACTTCCACCTGCAATTTCATTATAGATTCTTGGCAGGTGTTTGTCAAACCTTGCTTGTGGCGATATAATCGAGCGCGATGCAAAACGAAATCGTGTGGACGAGCGGTTTTTTCAACGAACGATTCCCCGCGCCGATTTCGCCGCTGGGCTGGTCGCTGATCGGCCCCTTGATCGAAGAACTCGCGCTGCGTGACCCCCTGCGCTTTCTCGGTTATCCAGACGCCGCGACGATTCCACTCACGCGCCTCTGGCACGGGCATCCTTACGCGAACGCGCTTGCGTTCCAGATCATCTACAAGTGCTTTCCCGACTCGGTTCTGCCGGAAGACGCGTACCGCTACTTTCCCGCTGGCAATACACGCCTCCGCCAGCACGCGCCGTATCCGCGCTGGATAGACGCGCCGCGTCTGGTTTTCGCACTTTTCCGCGCATTTCTGTCCGACCCGTTCAATGTCTCGCCGCTCAGCAACTATGCGCACTGGGCGCGCTACACGCGCGCACACGATCGCCGCGTCGCCACGCTGCGCGCGCAGTACGACGAGTTGGCGCAGGCGGCACCGCGCGCGCTCTTTGCCGCGCTGCGCGACGCCGCACGCGCGCATCGCGACTTGCTGCGGATTCATCGCTGGAGTCTGATGGACGCCGATCTCACCTTCGGCTTGCTCAAGCGCCTGGCGCGCGCGTGGATTGACCGCGCACGCGCGAACGAAATCGCCGCGCGGTTGGTCGCCGGCGCGCCGAACAAGACGCTGGAGGTGGATGCCGCGTTGCGTGCAATGACGAGTGACAAATGGCAAATGACAAATACCGCAATGCAAGCGTTTCTCGCGGAGCATGGACACCGGTCTTTCTCGCTGGACATCGCCACGCCGACGTTCGCGGAAGAGCCGGCACAAATCGCGCGCGTGTTGCAGACAACAGACAACAGACGACAGACGATAGAAGAGAATTCATCCCTCATCCGTCATCCGTCATCCTTTCCCCAGCGCGTGATTTTCGCTTGGGTACGCTTGCTCGCGCGCAAGTACGTTGCGCTCCGTGAAGACCAGCGTTACTACTGGCAGAAGAGTCTCGCGGTGTCACGCCATTTGTACTTGCTGCTTGCCGATCGGCTGGTTGCGGCGGGTGTCATCGCCGAGCGCAACGCCGTGTTCTACGCGACGCATCCGGAACTTTTGGATTACTTTGATGCGCGGATGTCCCCCCATGCGTTCGCGCAATCCATCGCGGCGCGGCAGGCAGAATGGCGCGCGTACACCCGCGAGTTTGAGCAAGCGCCGACGATAACTTACCCGCAATTCCTGCGCGGCGATACGCCGCTCACGGCGGCGCAAAGCCATGCAGAGATTCCAGAACCTTCGCAAGGTTTGCAGACTTGGCGCGGGCGCGCGGTCAGCCCGGGCATTGCGCGCGGCGTCGCGCGCGTGGCGCAATCTGCCGCCGAACTCGCGCGCGTGCAGCCCGGCGAGATTCTCATCGCGCCGGCAACCGATCCGGCGTGGACGCCGGTGTTCGCGCGGATCGCGGGGTTGGTCGTCGAGCGCGGCGGTGTGCTGTCGCACAGCGCGGTGGTCGCGCGCGAGTATCGCGTGCCAGCGGTCGCGGGCATTCCGAACATCGTCGCGGAGATTCACGATGGGGAAATGATCGAGGTGGATGGAAATAGCGCAATAGTTAGGATAGTGCAATAGTGCGATAGTTGCCACGAACTGGAACTATCGCACTAACAGGGTGTTTGGAAAATTTGGTTTGGCGGTCGTAGTGGGCGCTTTAGCGCCTGGAAAGCGCAGTGAACTGCACACTACGAGCAATTTCAAAACACTCTCCAACGCAGTATTGCGCTAATCGAGTTTGATCGGCTTGCTCAGCAGGGTCGTCAAGAGTTTCACCGCGTTCTGCGCATCAGCGAAATCCGCCATCTCTGACGGCGTGTGCATATAGCGCGTTGGAATGGAGACGACGCCGGTCAGCACGCCTTCGCGCGTCGTCTGCATCGCCGCCGCATCGGTCGTGATGCCGACGATCACTTCGCGCTGGTACGGAATCTTCGCATCCTCCGCCGCTTGGACGAGCAGGTTCTTCACCGCCGGATGCGCGAGCATCCCCGAATCTTTCACCTTGATCGCCGGGCCTTTGCCGAGCGCAACCGCCAGCGTGTTCGATTCGGGCGTGTCGCCGGTGTCGGTCACGTCCACCGCGAGCGCGAGATCGGGCTGCACGCCGAACGCCGATGTGCCCGCGCCGCGCAAACCGACTTCCTCCTGGACCGTGAAGACGAAGAAAACATCGTGCGGCGACTTTTTCAACTGCTTCAGCGTCTCGACGAGCACCACGCAGCCGATGCGGTCGTCCAGCGCTTTCGCCACGATACGATCGCCCAGATCAACATAGTCGCGCCAAAAACTCGCGGCGTCGCCGACGCCGACCGGGGTATCGCTCGCGCTGGTCGCGCCGACGTCAATGAACAGTCGCTCCATTTTTATCTCGGTGTTTGACGCGTCCTTCTTTTCGATCCCGAACACGCCAATGACCCCGTTGGCAAAGCGGCAGCGCTGCCCGGTCAGCGTCAGCGGACGCACGCCGCCGATGGGCGCGAAACGGAGAAACCCTTTTTCGTCCACGTGCGTAACGATCACGCCGATCTCGTCCATGTGCGCGGCGAGCATGATCTTTTTGCGGGGCGTCGGACCGGCGCCTTTTTTGCGCGCGATCAGATTGCCCAGCGCGTCGACGCGAAGCTCGTCCACCGCGCCTTTGATTTCCTCGCGGAGGAGCTCGCGGACCGCTTGCTCATGCCCCGAAGGACCATACGCCTCGGTCAGTTTCTTGGCGAGTTCTTTCGCCGGCTGCGCGCGCGGCGAGGGCGGGGCGTCTTTATCGAATATAGGAAAGTGCGCGGTTTTCTTTGCGGTTGCCATGGTGTCTCTCTTTTTTCTCCGCGCATCACACGCATATCGCGAATTTGATTTCTTCGTGTGATGCGCGCGGCTGATCGGATCAGAATGGGGGCAAGCCCTTGGCGAGTTTGGGTAACGTTTTCGTCATCAACGCGACCAAGTTCTCGAAATCTTGTTTGTTCAGCACGCTCACGGGCGAGTGGATATAGCGCGCGGGCACAGCCACCGAGACCGCCGGCACGCCTTCTTTCGTAATCGCGACCCGCCCCGCGTCCGAACCGCCAGTCGTCAGTTGTCTGAATTGGTACGGAATCCGATTTTCTTTTGCGGTCTCGACCAGCAGATTCACCAGGCGGCGGTCCGAGAGCAGTGAGTTATCGGCGAATGTAATCGCGGGCCCTGCGCCAAGGCGCGTGACCGGCGAGAGGTCTTTATTCTTCGGCGTATCATCACATATCGTGCCTTCGAGTGCGAACGCGCACTGCGGCTCGATGGCGTACGCCGCGACGCGCGCGCCGCGGCCGCCGACTTCTTCCTGCGCCGTGAAGACGCCGTACACGTCGAACGGGTAAGCGCGTTTGAGAATTTCGACCAGCGCCGCGCAGCCCGCGCGGTCGTCCAGCGCTTTGCCTTTCACCAAGCCCGCGCCCATCGGCGCAAACTCGGTCGCGAAGGTCGCGTAATCGCCGAGTCTGACCGCGCGCTCTGCGTCCTCCTTCGACTTGGCGCCGATGTCAATGAACAAGGATTCCGCGTCAATGACTTGTTTGCGTTCCTCGGGCTTGAGCAAATGAATGGGCTTGACGCCGATGACGCCGGGGATGCTATCTTTGCCGATCAAAACGACCTTGCTGAGCAGCACGCGGTCGTCTATGCCGCCAACCTTCGCAAAGCACAGGTGGCCGTTCGACTCGTGATGGACGATCATCAAGCCGACTTCGTCCATGTGCGCGGCGAGCATTACCTTGAACGGTGGGCGCGTCGCGCGGCGACGCTCGGGACGCGCGCCGGTCGCGCGCTTGTGCGCGATGAGATTGCCGAGCGCATCCACGCGATATTCGTCCACGTGGTCCTTGATCGCGCCGAGTAGAATTTCGCGCACTTCGCCTTCGTTCCCCGAGACGCCGCGCGCGTTGGACAATTTTTCCAGCAGCATTACTTGCGTTTCCTCGCGGCTTTACGCGTTACGTTTTTCGCTTTAGGCTTTTCGCTGGCTTGCGCCGGTTGTTCGGCGACCGGCTCGCCGCGTAGTTGTTTCAAGAATTGATCGTCGAGCGCCGCGCAGAACAGCGCCAGCAATCGGCTGACGCGTTCGAGGTCGGTCAGACTCAACGTTTCGACGGAGGTGTGCATGTAGCGCACGGGAATATCAATCAAGCCCGTCGGGATGCCTTCGCGCACGACCTGCATCGCCCACGCGTCAGTACTCGTCGTGCCGGTGTACGCCGTGACTCGATACGGAATCTCATGCGCCTTGGCGATCTCAGTCAGTTTTTCGTGGATGAGCGGGTGAATGTTCGGACCCGTCGCGATGCCCATGCCTTGGTTCAGCGGCACGACGTTGATCTCGGACATGTTCGGCTGATCGGCGTAGGTGGCGTCGAGCGCGATCGCCACAGCGGGATTGATCTGAAACGTCGAAGTGATCGCGCCGCGCGAGCCGACTTCTTCCTGCGCGTTCGCGACGGCATACACGTCCCACGGATGCCGCATCGTCGCGAGCAGTGCGAGCGTTTCAGCGACGCACACGACCCCGCAGCGGTCGTCGAACGCTTTGCCCGCGACGAGATCGTTCTTGAGCGCGGTCACTTGACGCGCGAGCGTAACGAGGTCGCCCGGCTGGACCAGGTCGCGCACGCGCGTTTCGGACAAGCCGACGTCAATCCAGAGATCGCTCATCGGAATGACCTGGTCGCGTTCTGCGGCGGTAAGCACGTGGGGTGGTCGCGCGCCAATGATGCCGCGCAAAGTTTCCTTGCCCTGCACGACCACTTCTTGCGCGACCAGAACGCGCGCGTCAACCCCACCAACGTGGGTGAAGCGGATGAACCCGTGGTCAATGTCCGTAACCATCAAGCCGATTTCGTCCATGTGCGCTTCGACAAGCACTTGAGGCGCGGGGGTTTTGTCGGCGCGCGTCCCGCGCTGGAGCGCGATGACGCTGCCCATCGGCGTAACGGCGATTTCATCCGCGTACGGACGAAACCGCTCGCTGACCAGGTCACGCACGGCGTGCTCGTAGCCCGACACGCCGTGCGCCTGCGAAAGTTGCCGCAAGAATTCTTTGATAGACACGGAGTGGCTGCCTCCCTTACTTCGCATCACTCTGCATGTGGCAGTTCTTGTACTTTTTCCCGCTGCCGCACCAGCACGGATCGTTGCGCCCCAACTTGACGCCGGTGGCTGCGCCGACCGGCTTGCGCGCGGGCTCGGGTTTTTTACTCTCCGCTTTCGGTTTACTGGACGCTTCGCGTGAAGACTGAACACTGCTTGCTGCCTTCTGCGTACCGCTTGCTGTTGACTGACGACTGACGACTGTTGACTGCACCTCGATCGCCTGCCGTGACTCGCGGTCGCGCGCTTCGCTTTCGAGCCGGGCAAAGCCGCGATACTGGTACGTGAAAACGTACGTCACAACTTGCGAGCGGATGCGCGCGTACAAATCCTGGAACATTTCGAACGCGCGGCGCTTGTATTCCACCAGCGGGTCGCGCTGACCGAACGCCTGCAAGCCGATCCCCTCGCGCAGGTTTTCGATCGCGGTCAGGTAATCCACCCACTGCGTTGAGACGATGCTCAGCATCAATTCGCGCAGCAAATCGTTGAACGCCGCCGCGCCGCCGCGCAACGGTTCGAGCAGGTCGAGCGATTGGTTCCAGTACTGGAGAATTTCGCCGCGCAGCGCGTCGGTGTCCGACTGGATGTGCGTCGCCGCGAGATGCACCCAGGGAAAGCGCGGGACCATAATTTCAAAACGCCGATGCGTGCGCTGATCGAACGCGGTGTGGCGCGTGTGTGCGATGCCGAACAGGTGGAACGCCAGCCGCGTGCCGCGCGCGTCCTCAGCCAACTTGATGCGCTCGCTCAGTTCGCGCTCGATGTCGGCGAGATGTTTGTTCGCCTGCCTGGTGTACGCGTCGTCAATCGCCGCGACGAGTTGATCGCGCAGCGCGTCGAAATTCAGATCGCCGTCGGGCGTCCAGCGGAATTCAAATTCCTGGCCCGCGCGCTTGGCAACGCGGCGCGCGATCTGATCTACGACGCGTGCGTCCAACGCGCGGCGCACTGCGTCGAGAAGCGCGCGCTCGCTGAGCTCGACGCCGCGTTCGATGTGCGGGTCGAGCGCCATGCCGACGGCTTGACCGACGCCTTGCGTCAGCGTCCGCGCGTCGAGTTGGCGATTCTGTTCCTCGGCTTCCTGGCGCAGCGTGTTGAGCGTATTCTTCGCCAGGTCTTCGATCTCGTCCCAGGACATGCGATACTGCTGCTCGAATGTGTTGATCACTTCGGGCACGACGGCTTGCGTGATGAAATCGCGATGCGCTTCCAGCGCGCGCTGCGCGGCGTCGAGGATTTGCTTGGCATCGGGCGATTCGCCCAACTCGCGCTGCACGAGCGCGAGCGAGTAGGGGGGCCACATTTCGTTTTCGTTCAGGAAGAACCCGGGCACGAGCGAATCCAGGTGCATCAGCAAGCGTGACTCGGCGTGATGGTCGCCGCCGGGGCGGTCGGTTGCTTTCAGATCTTCGGCGAGGATGCGCGCGATTTCTTCTTCGAGCCAGCCGCGCACATCGTCGCGCAAATCCGCTTTCGTCAAGATGCGATGGCGCTGACCGTAGATGATCTCGCGCTGTTTGTTGAGCACGTCGTCGTATTCGAGCAGGTGCTTGCGGATGTCAAAGTTGTAACTCTCCATCTTGATCTGCGCCTGCTCGATCGCCCGCGTCACCCAATCATGCTCGATGGGAATGTCCTCGATCCAAACGCGATCCATCAAACCCTTGCCGCCCATCCGCCGCATGATTTCGTCTTCGAGCGAGACGTAGAAACGCGACGCGCCCGCGTCGCCCTGGCGCCCCGAACGCCCGCGCAACTGATTGTCAATGCGGCGCGCTTCGTGACGTTCCGTGCCGATGATGCGCAAGCCGCCCAGTTCGCGCACGCGCGCGCGATCGCTCATGTATTTCAAGAATCTTTCGACGTGCTCCTTGTCGAGTTCGTAACTCTCCACCGGGACTTGGCGGATCGCGTCGGCGATTTGATCGAACGTCAGGTTGTACGGATCAACGCCATGGCGATGCAGGATGCGTCCAACTTCGTGAAGTGTCTCTTCGCGCAGTTCGCCGCCCAGTTTGATGTCCACGCCGCGACCAGCCATGCTCGTCGCCACGGTCACTCCATGTAGTTCACCCGCGCGCGCGATGATGCCCGCTTCCTTTTCATGTTCCTTCGCGTTCAAGACCGAGTGCGGGATGCCCTCGCGCAAGACTTGCTTGATGCCACCGACATCTGCGATGCCGAAGATTTCAGTAAGCGCGTCCAGGTTCTCTGCGGCAAACGGATCGGCGTTGACTAGCAATTTCTTGGCGAGCCGCGTGACGTCGTCAGGGCGCAAGAACAAGCGCTTGACGATGAGGTCCATGTCCGCCGCGCGGACGCGGTATTCGTCGCGCACGGCTTCGACATCGCCGAGCGAATCCATCAGCGCGCGGTTGATACTGTTTATTTCGTCGCGCGACAGGCGCAGGTCGTTGTACACGTCGAGCGCGACTTGGAGCGGCAGATTGAATCTGGGCGCGATCTTGGCGAGATCGTCGGGATGCGCGGCGATCTCCTCGCACAGCGTCTGCGCGCCGTCGAGCCGCAAATTGCGCTCTTCCAACCGCGCCGCAAAGCGCAGAGCGCGCTCGCCAATTTCCTCCAGTTCTCCTAGTTCTCTTTCGCTCAACTTGGACTGCGCCGCGCCGCGCTTGCCGCTCTGCTGCTTGACGCGCAACAACTCGCGCGCGGGCATCTTGCGCGCCGCGTTGATCACCGCGCCCAAATCGTAATCGTGGAATAGACGCGACGATAACGCCTCGTCGTAATTCTCTGGCGCGTCGTCGAGCGAGCGCGACAAGATCAGTTTGAGCGTCGTGCGCTGTTTATCACTCAGCGTATCGTTCTGCTCGACGTTCAGCGCGAGCAAACGCGCGCGCGCGAACAGTTCGAGTTTGTCGGCGGTGAAGCGTCGGCTCAAGCGCTCGGACTGCTCGACCGACGTCGTGCCGATGAGCGCGGGCTGTCCGCGCGTGTAAACCTGCGCGACCTCGACGGCGACCGCGCGCCATTTGGCTTCCTCGTTGCGATAGACTAGGTCGGGTTGATCGCCGCGGATCATCGGCTTGTTCGTCGGAATGACGACGACGTTCAGCCCGTACACCTTGTAGAGTTCTTCTTCTTCGGTCTTTGCCGTGCCGGTCATGCCGGCGAGTTTTTTGTAGAGCCGGAAATAGTTTTGCAACGTGATCGTCGCATACGTGACCGATTCCTGTTGAATCGGTGTGCGCTCTTTCGCTTCGACCGCCTGGTGCAAGCCATCGGACCAGCGGCGACCCGGCATCAAGCGCCCGGTGAATTCGTCAACGATGATGACCTGTCCCTTGCGAACGATATAGTCTTTGTCGCGCTTGAACAGGTATTCCGCCTTCATCGCCGCTTCGAGATGATGCATGATCTTGAGTTGATTCGGATCAATCTCCTCGGGGCGATCGGGATTGGTCAGCCGCATGTTGAGCAATTCTTCGACGCGGTCGTAACCTGCTTCGGTCANNGCGGGTCCAGAAATAATGAGCGGCGTGCGCGCTTCGTCAATCAGGATATTGTCCACCTCGTCCACGATCGCATAGTACAGTTCGCGCTGGACGCGATCGTCGAGCCGCCATGCCATATTGTCGCGCAGATAATCGAAACCGAATTCGCTGTTCGTGCCGTACGTGATGTCGGCGCGGTACGCTTCCTGTCGCGCGCACACGCGCAGATAATTCATCTCGCGCGTTGCCGCTTGAAACGTCGGATCGAACAGCAGCGCTTTTTTCTCTTCGCCTTGCTGNNCGCGCGAGGTAATCGTTCACCGTGACGAGATGCGCGCCGCGCCCCAGGAGCGCGTTCAAGTAGAGCGGCAAGGTCGCGACGAGCGTTTTGCCTTCGCCGGTTTTCATTTCGGCGATCTTGCCTTCGTGCAAAACCATGCCGCCGATCATCTGCACGTCGAAATGGCGCATCCCTGTCGTGCGGATGCTCGCCTCGCGCACGCACGCGAACGCTTCGGGCAAGATCTCTTCCAGCGCGACGCGTTCCGCTTCGACCAGTTCTTTCTCCGCCTGCTTGAGTGATTCTTCGACCATCCGGCGGTCGTCGGTATCGGTCGCGCGGTTGAACTCGTCGCGCAGTTCCGCGACGTGTTGCCGCGCGTCTGCTATCGCCTCCGCGAGATGCGCTTTGAACTCGTCGGTCTTGGCGCGCAGTTGCGCGTCGGACAGTTTTTGGATGTCGGGTTCGAGTGAATTGATTTCTTCGACCACGGGCGAAAGCCGCTTGATTTCTTTTTCGTTCGGATCACCCGTGAGTTTGGTGTACAGGTTTTTGAGCATTACTTGCGTAATTCCTTCTCTATGAACTCATCGATCTCGGCGTTGGCGACGCCAGTCAAATCTCGGAATTTGCGCCCCCGATGATCGGAGGCGCGATTGCGAATAACATTCGCGGCATCGCGTTTGGCTTTTTTGCGGAAGATCTCGATTTCTGCATCGTTCCAGCGGCGCGCTTGCGCGAGTTCTGCAGCTTGCTCTTCGTACAACAAGGTTTCCCTGATCGTAAAAGCATTGCCAGGATAGAGCGCCAAGTGCGCTGCCGCATTGCCCGCCAAACTGATCATTGATTTCAGAGCGTCCTTGCGACTTTTCATGCGCGGACTCGCTCAGGCAAATGATATTTGCACGGGAGTTTCGCGTCAAGCACGCGGCGTCTGACCTCACGGAATTTGCTGCGCATGGCGCGACGAACTTGCAGCAACATTGGACGACGAATACGCCGCGTCGCACGTGGATCACGCAACGCGCGAACTAGGTCAGCGCCAAGTAGACTCTCAATATCTGTCCAGATCGAGCAATTGCTATAATCGTGTTCCAACGCGTGTTCGATAAGGATAAGGTGTTTCAATATGCTGAGGTACCCGTTGGCTTCCTCATGGAGATTCCGGCTTGATGCTTCGAAAACCTTGCTCTCCGATCCGAGGATATTCAGTCGAGAATCGAGCGCATCTTTGTAGAGCGGCGGGTAGCGTTTCACCTCAGGAACGCGCCCATAGGTCGCAATCGCGTTCTCAAGCCAAAAGCGATAATGCGCCTCGACGCGCAAATTGCCTATCAGCCACCGCTCCGATCCAAACAGCAAATCCAATCTGACCTCTGGAAACGCGGCTTGAATCTCTTGTTTGACGCGCGTGCGTTCGTCCAACTCTAATCCCTCTGGCAACACTACCAATACGTCATAGTCGCTGAACGCGTCAGCAATCCCCGCGACGCGCGAGCCAAAGAAAATAATCGCCGTCGCGTCCGGCAGCCGCGCGCGAATCTTTCGCGTGATCTTCGCCATCAGAGGATCTGCGGAATCCGAGTTGCGGATTTTAGGTTTCGGGTTGCGGATTCGATGTTGGTTCATTGGCACATTGGCGTCATTGGCTCATTGTTCATTGCGTGTCGTGCAAGTACTCGCCCACGCTACGCCCTTCGTGCGTGCGCGCGATCGTCTCCGCCAAAAGCGGCGCGACCGAAAGGATTTTGAAATTTGGCAGGCATTTTTCGGGCGGAATTGGCACGGTGTCCGCGCAAATGAATTCCTCGATGGGCGCGCTGCGTAACCGTTCGACCGCCGGATGCGACAGCGTGGCGTGCGTGCAGACGGTAAAGACCCGGCGCGCGCCGTTCTGCTTGATCAGGTGAACTGCTTCGGTCAGCGTGCCGGCGGTGTCCACTTCGTCGTCCACCACAATCGCGTTCTTGTCCTGCACCTCGCCGATGATCGTGAGCGCCTGCGCCTTGGGATCGTTGCCGATGCGCCGCTTTTCGACGAACGCGAGCGGCAGATCAAGCCGTCGCGCAAAGTTGCGCGCCTTTTTCGCGAAACCCAGGTCGGCGGAGACGACGACGGCGTCGGGAATTTTTCTCTCGACTAGATAATCAACGAGAATGGGAAATGCGGAGAACTCGTCGCCCGGAATACTAAAGAAGCCTTGAATTTGCCCCGCGTGCAAGTCAATCGTCATGTACCGATCCGCGCCAGCGGTGACGATCAGATCGGCGAGCAGGCGCGCGGTGATGGCGATGCGCGGTTGGTCTTTCTTGTCGCTGCGACCATACGCGTAAAACGGAATGACCGCGGTAATACGTCCGGCGGACGCGCGTTTCAGCGCGTCGAGAAAGATCAACATCTCGACCAGGTTGCGATTGACCGGCGAGGACAAGCCCTGGACGAGAAAAACGTCCTGTCCGCGCGCGCTGCACCGGAGTTGGATAAAGATATTCTCGTTGGGAAAGTCCAGGATGTCTGCCCCTGCGAGTTGCACATCTAGCGCTTGGCAGATCGCTTCCGCCAGCGGACGATTGCTGCGTCCGCTAAAGATCGCCAACTCGCCGTACATCTTTGCCATCNNTCAATCGCAATCGTTTGAATCACATCGCCGCGCGCGATCTTTTCAACTATATCCATCCCTTGGGTCACCTGACCAAACACTGTGTATCCCCCGTCGAGACCCGGTTGTGGCGCGAGCGTGATGTAGAACTGGCTGCCGCTCGAATCGCGCTTGGGGTTCACCTGATCGCCCAGACGCGCCATCGCGATCGCGCCCTGGCTGTGCTTGGCTTTGATCTCCGCCGGCAGGGTATAGCCCGGTCCGCCGGTGCCGGTGCCCAACGGATCGCCGCCCTGGATCACAAAACCTGGTTCGACACGGTGAAAGGTCAGGTTGCTGTAGAAACCATCGCGCGCGAGAAAGACAAAATTGTTGACCGTCTGCGGCGCGTCTTTCGGATACATTTCGACGACGATGTTGCCTTTGGCGGTCTTGAGCGTTGCGACGTACGTCTTGTTGACGTCAATCGTCATGGACGGCGCGGATTTGTACATGTTGCTCCTTTGTTGTGGCGCGAGTTTTGCCGCGTTGCCGGTGGCGGCGGGCGCGGACGAACAGGCGATCAAAAATACCAGCGACAAAATTCCAAACAGCGCGAGCGCACTTGTAAGCAAACAACCCTTCTTGGCTGTTTGTGGTCGCGCCTGCCAATGCTCTTTTTGCATTGCCGTTTGCGCCTCCACGATCAGCGCGTCGGTATCTTTATAGTGGCTGGCGTACTGCAAGCGCGCTTTGCGTAACGCGGACAGCGCTGCGTCGTAGCGTTTGGCTTGCAGGTGTTCTTTACCTTGACGATACAGGGTGTCAATGTCTTTCATACGCAGCGCCCACTGCAACTTGGCTTCCGCGCCTTGCAGCGCGCGGTCGAACGCCAGCGCTTGACGATACAACGTGATGACCTTGTCCCAGTCCTCGGCTGCTGTCGCGTCGTCTGCTTCTTTCAAAAGCCGGGCAATTTCCGCAGTAGTATCGGTGCTTGGTGTGCTCATATCTCTCCATCAGAATTGCGAATTAGGAATTGCGAATTGCGAAAGCGCATCACGCAATTCGCAATTTGCCATTCGCAATTCGCTATTTGCCATTGGCTAGATGACACGTATCGTTCAGCAAACGCACCCGCGGACGCGCCGCCGCCAGATCAATCAGACTCACCGACGCGTTGTCGAACCAGAAGGGCAGACGCTTGGAGATGTCCCAACCGATGAGCGTGGCGATCAAAAGACCGAGCGTGCCGCCGTGCGACACAACGCCGACGCGCGCGCCGTTCGCGTATCGCTCGCGCAGATCGGCGACGAATGTTTGGACGCGCTGCTGCACTTGCGCCGGCGTCTCTTCGTTGGGCAGTGGAACGTGATCGGGGCTGACTTGCCACAGGCGGATCAGATCGGGATAGCGTTGCTCCACTTCGGCGATGGTCAGGCTTTCCAAATCGCCCACGCCTTTTTCGCGCAGGCGCTCGTCGAGGTTAGGCGCGCGGCCGCATTTTTGTCCGATGATTTCCGCGGTCGCGCGCGCGCGGACGAGTGGGCTGGTGTACAGCGCGTCAATTTTCTCTGCGGCGATTCGCGTTGCCAGTTGCTCCGCTTGCGCGATGCCGCGCGCGTTCAACGGCGTGTCGGTATTGCCCTGGATGCGGCGTTCGTGGTTCCAATCGGTTTCGCCGTGGCGGATGAGGAGAAGGTGCATGGACTAACTCTCCGCGACATCTAGGAGTTGACGCAAGCGGTCTAGCGTTTCCTCTTCGGGATCGAACACCGCAATGTCTTCGTCACGCGCCGCACGCGCCAAGCGCTTGTCGCATACCCACAGCATCAGTTGATCGCCTGCATCCTCGATGATCTGACGCAAGTTCAGAACGGAACGCAAGATGACCGCATCCGTCGCATTGAGATTGTGTTTGGTGATCAGATCCAGCGCCGCCAACAAGAGCGCGTCATCCACCGAGGCGACGGCGAATTCCTCGTGGTCAATCACTTCGGCTTTGAGTTTATCCACTGCGTGTGCGAACAACGTTGGGCTCAACCGCCCATCATTTCGTTTTCTCACCAACGTTGCAACAACTCCAACGATGCCTAACGTGGAACAAGTCATCTGACTTGGGAGACGAAAGACCTCATTCATCAGGTTCGTGCCTGCTTCTTGTGAGTACCGTTTGACCAACGCGCTGGCGTCGAAGTAGACTCGCCGCATGGTCTATGCCTCTCGCGCTTTTATGATGCTTTGACTCAACTCATTCGGCGCGAGACCGGACTCACCCATCTTTCGCTGCAAATCCTCAATCCCGATTGGCTCGGCGTGGATGGACAGAGAGGCGCAGAAAGCAGCCATCTCGCGTCGCAGGATTTGCTTGTCCGCCCAAGGAGAGACCTGCATCGGTCGCGCGGTGGTTGTTCGTGGCACATCCACCTTTGGTTGCAGCCGGTCCGCCATGGCTTGGCGGATTGCGCGCATCTCATTTTCAAGACGCAACAATCTGTCAGTCAGTTGCTGCAAAGATAGGGTTTGCTCCATTTTGGATTCCTCCCACTAACACTTCCGCCGCCGCGTACACATCCAGCTCGCGCGCCGCGATCTGTTCGACGAGCGTCTCGATTTTCGTGCCGTTCACGCCGCGCAGCAGCCGCGTTATCAACTCACGCTGCACGACCATTTCCAATTCCGCGCGGAACCGCGCGCGTTCGCGCAGTTCCAGCAGGCGATGGGCTTCCAGATACGCGCGATGCTTGCCGATCCATTCGACCGCGTCCGCGACGCCGGCGCCGGTGAGCGCGATCGTCTTGAGCACCGGCGGCCGCCAATCGTTTTCCGCTTGCGGCTTGAGATTCAGATTCATTTCGAGCGCGGCAACCGTCGCGCTCACTTCGTCGTGATCGGCTTTGTTCACGATGAGCAGATCGGCGATTTCCAGGATGCCGGCTTTGATCGCCTGAATGTCGTCGCCCATGCCCGGCGCTTCGACCACGATCGTCGTGTGCGCGTTCGCGGCGATCTCCACTTCGCTCTGCCCCGCGCCGACCGTTTCGACCAGGACGATTTCAAAGCCCGCCGCGTCGAGGACCTGCACCGCGTCCGACGTCGCCGCGGCGAGCCCGCCGAGCGATCCGCGCGTCGCCATGCTGCGGATGAACACGCCCGGGTCGCCTGACAAATCCTGCATCCGCAGACGATCGCCGAGGATCGCGCCGCCGCTGAACGGACTCGTCGGGTCTACGGCAACAATACCGACGCGTTGTCCGCGTCGGCGATACTGCTTGGCGATTTCGTTGACGAGCGTACTCTTGCCGGTGCCCGGCGCGCCCGTCACGCCGATGACGTGGGCGCGCCCGGTATATCGGAAAATGGCGGCGATCACCGCGCGCGCGGCGGCGCCGCCGCGCTCGACGGCGCTGATCGCGCGTGCGACCGCGCGCGGATTGCCGGCGCAGAGTTGCTGGACCGATTCGGGATTCACTGCGCCGCTGCCCCGCGCTTGCGCGCGACCTCCTCGCGAATGAACTTGGCGACGTCTTGGGTAAAAGTGCCGGGCCCGAACACGCCCGCAAACCCCATCCGTCTGAGCGCCGGCATGTCTTCGTCAGGAATGATGCCGCCGCAGACGAGCAGGGCATCGTCCAGCCCTTTTTGCCTGAGCAGGTCAACGACGCGCGGGAAGAGATCGAGATGCGCGCCCGACAAAATCGAGAGTCCAACCACGTCCACGTCTTCTTGCAGCGCGGCTTCGGCGATCATTTCGGGCGTCTGCCGAATCCCCGTGTAGATAACTTCCATGCCGGCATCGCGCAGCGCGCGCGCCACGACTTTGGCGCCGCGGTCGTGCCCATCCAGTCCCGGTTTTGCGATCAGCACACGAATCGGTCGGTCTGCCATCCGCATCGCTCCACGATGAGTTAAGTCCAGGCGCATTATACATCAAATCGCCGCGATTGAAAAACGAACTGTCATTGCGTCATCGCGAGCGAAGCGAAGCAATCGCCGATTGACAATTTGCCTTATTCGACTAACATGGATGCGCGATGATGCGATGGCTGATTGCGCTCATTTTGATTTTGCTCGCCGCGTGCGCGCCGACGCCGCGCGCGCTGACGGTCTCCGCCGCCGCGAATTTGCAGCCCGCGTTCGCCGAGATCGGCGCGCAGTTCGAGCGGCAGACCGGCGCGCGCGTGATATTCAACTTTGGCGCGACCGGACAACTGGCGCAGCAAATCGCGCAAGGCGCGCCGGTGGACCTCTTTGCCGCCGCCGACCGCGCGACGATTGACGATCTTGCCGCGCGCGGGTTTATCATGCCTGACACCGTGCAGGTCTACGCGCGCGGGCAGATCGTGTTGTATGCGCGCAAGGACGCCGCGCTGCCATCCCTCGCCGATCTTGCGCGCCCGGAAATCAAACGCATCGCGATCGCCAACCCGGCAATCGCTCCGTACGGCGTCGCGGCGCGCGCGGCGCTGCAAAACGCGGGCGTGTGGTCAACAGTCCAGCCCAAGATCGTGATTGCCGAAAACATCCAGCAGACGCAGCAGTACGCCGACACCGGCAACGTGGACGCGGCAATCATCGCGCGTTCGCTCGCGCTCGATGCAAAAGGGCGTTGGTCGCCGATCCCCGAAAACCTGTACCAGCCGATTGACCAGGCACTCGGCGTTGTCAAAGGCGCGCCGAACGAACGCGACGCGCGCGCGTTTGCGGCGTTTGTGACCAGCCCGAGTGGGCGCGCGGTGTTGAGCAAATACGGTTACGGTCTACCTGATGAAAGATAGAAATCGAAAATCAGAAATCGAAAATCGAAAATGAATTGGTCTCCCCTCCTCCTTTCCATCCAAGTCACGTTCTTTGCGACCCTCGGCATCCTAGCCATTGGGCTTGCGCTGGCGCTGTTGCTCGCGCGCACGCGCGTGCGCGGCAAAATCATCGTCGAAACGCTGATCAATTTGCCGCTGGTTCTGCCGCCGAGCGTCGTCGGTTACTATTTGCTGATTGCTCTCGGTCGCGAGGGTCCCCTCGTGCGTTGGTTCGACTTGAATTTGCTGTTCACCTGGCAAGCGGCGGTCGTCGCGGCGATCGTCGTCGCGCTGCCGCTAATGGTGCAATCGGCTAAAGCCGCGCTCGAAAGCGTTGATCCGACGTTAGAGAATGTCGCGCGCACGCTTGGCTCGACGGAAAGCGAGATCATCTGGCGCGTGACGCTGCCGCTCGCGCGGCGCGGCATTCTGGCGGGACTGGTTCTCGGTTCCGCGCGCGCGCTGGGCGAGTTCGGCGCGACGCTGATGGTCGCCGGCAATATCCCGGGCGTCACGCAAACCGCGCCGCTCGCGATTTACGACGCCGTGCAATCGGGTCGCTTTGCCGATGCGAATGGCTTGGTGCTGATGCTTAGCGGGTTATCGTTTGTTAGTTTGCTGGTGGTGAATCGAATGCAAAAAGGGAACGTGACGCGTGACGCATGACGCGTGAGTTACCGTCACCTATCACGCATCACGCATCACTTTGAAAATGCTCAACGTCAATCTCACAAAACATTTCGGCGACTTTGCGCTCCGCACCCAATTCGAAATCGGCGCGGAGGTTCTGGTGTTATTCGGTCCGTCGGGCGCAGGGAAAAGCCTGACGCTGAATTGCATCGCGGGACTCGTCGCGCCCGATGACGGCAGCGTTGTGCTTGACCACCGCGTTCTGTTCGATCACCCCGCGCGCGTGAATGTTCCTACGCGCGCGCGCCGGATCGGCTATGTGTTCCAAAACTACGCACTCTTTCCGCACCTCACCGCGCGCGAAAACATCGCGTTTGGCGTTCGCCGCGATCCGAACGCGCGGCAACGCGTTGACGCGATGCTCGAACTGGTCGGTCTCACGTCACTTGCCACGCGACACCCAGCGCACCTTTCCGGCGGACAGCAGCAGCGCGTCGCGCTGGCGCGCGCGCTGGCGCCGCGCCCCGAGTTGCTTTTGCTCGACGAGCCGTTCAGCGCGCTCGACGCGCCGACGCGGATGCAGTTGCGCCGCGAATTGCTGCATCTGCAGCGCGCCCTGAGAATCCCGATGGTGTTTGTGACACACGATTTGGGCGAAGCGTACTTTTTGGCGGACCAACTGGCGGTGATTGATCGCGGCGAAATTTTGCAGATGGACGCGCCGGGCAAGGTCCTGCGCTATCCCGCGTGCCTGCGCGTCGCGACCGCCGTGGGCGTCAAGAACATTTTGCCGGGGACGCTTGTCGCGCGCGACGCGGCGGGCTGCCGCGTGCGCGTCGGCGCGGTGGCGTTGGACGCGCCGCCTTATCCATTCGACGTCGGCGCGCGGGTGCACGTCTGTTTGCGCCCGGAGCGCATCATGCTCCTGCGCCCCGAGCGCGCGGGGAGATCCTCGGACGAGAACGCGCTGCGCGGCGAGATCGTGCGCGAGATGAGCGATGGCATGACGGCGACCTTATTCTTGCGCGCGGCGGGCGCGCGTCTGATCGCCGCGCAAGACTATGACGTGCAGATCGAATTGCCGGTGTACATCTACGAGCGGTTGGATCTCGCGCGGCGGCGGGAGTGGACGGTGTCACTGAGGAAGAACGCGATTCACTTGCTTGGAGGTTAGAAATCCCCGAGAATCATTTGACATTTCCCAGATGCGCGCTATAATTTGATTCAGGGGGATCCCCGTCCGTCGGGACGGCGAACGTGGCGTCATGGCGAGCGCCAATGCTTTTCAGGTTGCCGTTCTTGAAAATGAGGCAATACCATGGCTCGTCGCCAACTAGCGGAAAAAGCCCTACATCCAGGGAGCGCGGCTGTTCCAAGCGCAAGTTGCCTGCGAAAGACACGCACGCGCAGTGATGTTCCCCTCCCCCGTCAAACCAGCGTTCTAATCTATCGTACACCAACACCCATAGTTCAGACCATGCGAACGTGCGAACACTCGCGCTGCGTTCGCATTTTTGTTTTGGGTGGAGACCCGCCGTTGCGCACGCGGCAGAAAGGAGCGAGTTGAATGGAGCGAAAAGCCAAACGCCCTTTCCCAAGACGGCGTGTTTCGAAACGCAAGACCATTCCCAACAGAAAGGAGACTGCAATGAGCAGCGAGTCCCAAGCCACGTCCACCAATGGGCAACTTGATCCGCGCGCGCTGCTGACGGCGCTCGTCGCGGTCAAGAATGGCGATTTTAGCACGCGCCTGCCGACGGACTGGACCGGCGTCAACGGCAAGATCGCCGATGCGTTCAACGACATTGTCGCGCTGGAAGAAAAACTGGCGTTGGAAATTGACCGCGCCAGCCGTGTCGTGGGACAGGAAGGCAGACTCAGCCACCGCGTTTCGATGGGGCGCGTCAGCGGCGGCTGGAGCACGCAAGCCGAATCGCTCAACACCCTCATCGGCGATCTGGCGTGGCCCGTCAGCGAAATGACGCGCGTCGTCAGCGCGGTCGCCAAAGGCGACCTCTCGCAGCCGATGGCGACCGAAGTCGAAGGGCGACCGCTGCGCGGCGAATTTGCGCGCGCGGCAAAAACGCTCAACGGCATGGTCGAACAACTCGGTACCTTCACCTCCGAGGTGACGCGTGTTGCGCGCGAAGTCGGCACCGACGGCAAACTGGGCGGGCAGGCGGTCGTCAAAGGCGTCTCGGGCACGTGGAAGGATTTGACCGACAGCGTCAACTCGATGGCGTCCAACCTGACCGCGCAGGTGCGCAACATC
>DHFK01000214.1:0-263 GCA_002400365.1 Anaerolineales bacterium UBA4826
AAATCACGCAAGGGCTGACCGTTCTCCAACTGCAGTTTAAAGCGCAGCATCAGCGCTTGCTCTTTCTGTTGCGCGTCGCGTTCGGCGGGCGTGCCGCCGCGCTTGGCAAGCCCCGCCTGCAAGCGCTCCAGCCGCCGTTCGACGACCGCAAGATCGGAGAGGATCAGTTCCGTGTCGAGGATTTCGAGATCGCGTTGTGGATCAATGGTCTCTTCGATGTGCGGCACGCTGTCGTCTTCAAACCCGCGGACGACGTGCAACAG
>DHFK01000214.1:302-13957 GCA_002400365.1 Anaerolineales bacterium UBA4826
TACTGCACCTGCGCGCGAATCGTCTTGCGCGGGTTGAACATCTTCGAAAGGATGTCCACGCGCGGGTCGGGCACGTCCACGATCGCGGTGTGGATTTCCAGTTTGCCGGAGGAGTACGCCGCCGTTTCGATTTGTCCGCGCGTGAGCGCGTTAAAGATCGTGGTCTTGGTGCTGTTGGGTAGGCCGATGATTCCGATTTGCATGGTGGGGAGTATAGCACAGGGAGGGGGAAAAGAAAAACCGCAGACGTGGGGTCTCCGGTTTTCTGGCAGCGATATGATTCGGATAGGTCTACTTGCGAGATGCCAGCCAACTCTCAAACGACTTGGGGCTTTCGCCGCTGCGATGTCCAGCCAACAATCCTTCAATGCCAATATGCTCGTCGAGATCGGGCCACTCAATCGCGTATCCATCGCCGAGCAATTGCCAATTCTGTCGCTCGGCTGACGAAGCGCGCAGCAGGCGCGGATACCAAGCCAACGGCACGACGAGACGGCGTCCGTCGGCGAGATCAACGATCAATTGGTCTTCGGTTGTTGTGACTTGAGCCGCCTGTGGCTCAACTTCAAGAACTAAAGTAACCATGCCATTCCTCAAAAAGTAGCGTTCGCCATTTGACGACCAGTTGCTCAATCCGGTTCAATTCGTGATCTGGAAAGCCGCGATTCTTGGCAAGCGAAACTGGGTCAAGCCAGAACTTGGCGATTTGCCGATCCCGCTTGATGTGGATGTGTGGCGGTTCGCCCCGGTCTGAACTGAAGAAAACGAAATCGTACGGTCCGTCTTGGTGAACGGTAGGCATAGATGGTTTGTCGCCGGTAGCGATCCATCGAATGGCTTGTTGCATTGATTATAGTCAGAACTTTTGCCTAGTCAACACACGCTTCATAGCCCCCGCGCCAGTATCTCCCTCAACCTCTCCGCTATCTCCGGATCCAGCGACATTAGCGCGAGCTTGTTCATCGTCGGCTTGGGATCATAGTCAATGTGCTTGATCTGCAAATGTCCGTCTTGCCACACCGCGTACGTCGCGCTTGGCAAGCCGTGGCGCGGCTGACCGAGCGAACCGGGGTTGACGATGTGCGTCTTGCCGACGCGCCGGATGCCGGGGATGTGCGTGTGCCCAAGTAAAATCACGTCCGCGTCGATNNGTCGTCGGCAGCGCGGCAAGGTACGCAAGATCATTCGGTTTTAGTTGGCGCAGCGTGTGTTCGCGCGTCGCGATCGCGAGGTCGCGCAATTCCGGCGGCGAGCCGAAATCCGCACCGGTCGCCGTCGCGTCATCGTGGTCGCCGCGCACGATGTGGGTCGCGTGCGCGCGCGTCCAGCCGAGGCACGCGGTGGGATCAGGTCCGTAGCCGACGATGTCGCCGAGGAAGAAGAGCGCGTCCGGCGGCTTTTCGACTGCGTGGAGCGCAGCAAGCGCTTCGAGGTTGGAGTGGAGATCAGAGAAGATGAGGATACGCATTTGGATGGTGTGTCCGGCTAGTTGACCATGCAACCTATTTAGTGTATTATTCTCGCGGGAGGGCAAAATGAGACGCACACAAATCTATCTGCCTGAGGATCAGTGGAAGGAATTGCGCACGCTTAGTCAGCGTCAATCCACTCCCGTGGCTGCGTTAATTCGGCGCGCCCTTGCTCAAGTATATCCTGTGCGGCATCACTCGCGCTTTGAACATGCTCTGGATGATGTGATAGGCATGTGGAGGGACCGCAGCGATCTAGGCGCCACCGAGTCTTACATTCGCGCTTTGCGGCGGGATGACCGTTTGGAGCGGCTGGCGCTGTGAAATACCTGGTTGACAGCGATGTGCTTATCGAAGTTCTTCGCAACAATACTGCGACTGCGGACGAACTCAAATCGCTTCATCGCGCCAGGCATACGCTCTGCTACTCTCCGATTACCAAAGCCGAAATTGTCCATGGCTTGCGTAAAGGTGAGGAAGATCGAACGTTGCGCTTGTTTTCCGAAATGGAATGTTTGCTCATTGACGACAACATAGGGCAAAAAGCAGGTGAGTATCTCAGATCCTACCGCAAGAGTCACGGCTTGCAATTGGCAGACGCGTTGATCGCGGCGACCGCGTTCTGCCAGCAAGCCGTTTTGTTTACCCTAAATCGCCGTCACTACCCGATGACGGACGTCAGATTCCACGATGTGATGTAGTCGCCGCGATTACTTGCGCGCGTACTGCTTCTTCCCCTCCGCGTACGCGTCGCCGCCGTACATGTCGTTGACGACGATCACCGGAAAATCCTCGACCTCGAGTTTCTGCAATGCCTCCGCGCCCAATTCCTCGTACGCGATCACTTTGGCTTTTTTGATGCGCTGCGCGATGAGCGCCGCCGCGCCGCCGGTCGCGGCAAAGTAAACCGCCTTGTATTTTTTCATCGCGTCCTTGACCGGTTGCGCGCGCAAGCCCTTGCCGATCATCCCCTTCAAACCGATTTCCATCAGGCGCGGCGCGAACTTGTCCATGCGTCCGCTCGTCGTCGGTCCGGCGGAGCCGATCACGTTGCCCGGTTTCGTCGGCGAGGGTCCCATGTAGTAGATGATTTGCCCGGTCATGTCCATCGGCAATTCCTCGCCGCGCCCGAGCGCTTCGACCAGGCGCTTGTGCGCGGCGTCGCGCCCGACGTAGATCGTGCCGGTGATTTCGACGCGGTCGCCCGCGTGCAGTTTCTCTACAGTTTCGTTCGTCAGTGGAGTGGTTAGTTTCATAGCGACCTCCTGGTACAAGCCACAGAGGGCACAAGGCACACAGAGAAAAACATCATTGTTCTCTGTGTCCTCTGTGGTGAGAACTATCTTTTCTCGCCTGCCTCAAGAATCTGGGTGCGGATGGCGTCGCCGGCTTGAGAGGTGCTGGCTGCGCCACCTAGGTCCGGCGTGAGCGCCTTGCCGGCTTGAGTGTATGCGACCAAACCGTCCAGCACAAGGTCGCTCGCTTTATTCTCGCCCAGCCAGTCGAGCATCAGCGCGCCCGCCCAGATCGTCGCGATCGGATTCGATATCTTTTTGCCGTAAATGTCCGGCGCAGAACCATGCACCGGCTCGAACATCGAAGGGTACTGGCGTTCCGGGTTCAGATTCGCGCTCGCCGGTGTGCCGAGCGATCCCTGGATCGCGCCGCCGAGGTCGGTGAGAATATCGGCAAAGAGATTGGACGCGACGACGACGTCGAACGCTTCCGGGTGCGTGACCAGGCGCGCTGCCATCGAATCAATGTGCCACTTGTCGGTCTGGACGTCCGGATATTCCTGCGACAACTGCGCGAACACCTCGTCCCAGAAGACCATGCTGTACTGGCATGCGTTCGATTTCGTCACGCTCGTCAATTTGCTTTTCGGACGCCGGCGCGCCATTTCGAAACTAAACCGCATCACGCGCTCGACGGCGTGGCGCGTGAACACACTGGTTTGAATCGCGACTTCGTGCGCGGTGTCAACGTGGACGCGCCCGCCCGCGCCGGCGTACTCGCCTTCGGAATTTTCGCGCACGCAGACGAAATTGATGTCGTCCGGTCCTTTGCCTTTCAGCGGACCCGCCAAGCCGGGCAAGAGCCGAATCGGACGCAGATTGATGTACTGCTGGAAACTTTTGCGAATCGGCAGGAGCAAGCCCCAGAGCGTCACATTATCGGGCGCGAGCGCCGGCAGCCCCACCGCGCCGAGATAAATCGCGTCGAACATTTCCAGAATCTTCAAGCCATCTGCCGGCATCATGCGCCCGGTTTTCAAATAGAACTCGGTGCCCCAGGGAAATCCCTCCAAGCGCAATTCAAATCCGCCGCTGACCTGCTGCGCGGCTTGAAGCGCCTTGACGCCTTCGGGCATCACTTCCNNCTATTTGGCTACAAGACTGCCTCCTTGTATCGCGCGCTGTGGCACTGCACGTTCACGCCGACCGGCATGCTCGCGATGTGGCAGGGTGTGACGAGCACATGCGCCGCGAGACTCGTGATGCGTCCGCCCAAGCCCATCGGTCCGATGCCGAGGTTGTTGATGCGTTCGAGCAAATCTCTTTCGAGCGCGGCGTACTCTTCCTCGGGATTCGGCTGACCGACCGGACGCAGGAGTGATTTCTTTGCGAGCCACATCGCCTGGTCCGCGCTGCCGCCGATGCCGACGCCGACAATCGTGGGCGGGCAGGGGTTCGAGCCGGCTTTGTCAATTACGTTCGTCACGAAATCGAGAACGCCTTGGCGACCATCGGCTGGTTTCAACATTCCGAGCGCGCTCATGTTCTCGCAGCCGCCGCCTTTCGGCATCACGATGATTTTCACTTTGTCGCCGGGCACAACGTCCGTGTGAATCGTCGCGGGCGTGTTGTCCCTGGTGTTCACGCGTTGGCTGAACGGCTGACCGACCATGGACTTGCGCAAGTATCCGTCGGTATAGCCCTTTCTCACGCCGGCGTGGATCGCCTCGTTCAGATTCCCGCCGACGAGGTGAACTTCTTGCCCCAGTTCGACGACGACGACGGCAAGCCCTGTGTCCTGGCAGAGCGGGAACGCGCCTTGCTTTGCAATCTCCACGTTCTTTAACAACTGATCGAGCACGTCCTTGCCCTGCGGCGATTCCTCGATCGCGCGCGCCTTGTTCAGGGCGGCGACGACATCTTCGCCCAGGAAATGATTCGCTTCGATGGCGAGGCGCGCGACGGTTTCCGTGATTTGACTGGCTTGAATCTCTCGCATCGTTTTTCTCCTCTCGAACAGAAACCAGGTTCCCTGACCCCACTCCGCTTCGCTTCGGGGGCTTTCAGGAAACCTGGCTTCCCTCCTACGTGCTTTGCGCACGCGCTACCACGTCACGCGTGTCTACCATGTGTTTTTCCAGCGCGAGCGCGTGTGGCTCCAAGCCGAATGCCAGTCCCATCAGTTGCGTGATGAAGAGAATCGGCATCGGCTTGTCGAGTTTCAATGCGGCTTGGCGCGTGTCGAGGTTGACGTGGCAGAGCGGACACGAGGTCGTCACCAGGTCTGCGCCGACCGCGCGCGCGTTGTCCAAAATCCGGCGCGTCAGATTTAGCACGATGTCCGTGCGCGTGAGCGATAGACTGCCGCCGCAACAGTCAGTTTTGTACGACCAATCGAGCGCGGTTGCGCCGAGTTTCTCGACGATGCGCTCCATTTGCATCGGATTCTCTGGGTGCTCCGCACCGGTCACTTTGGGCGGGCGCGTGAGCAAGCAGCCATAGTACGCGACGACCTTCAGATCGCGCAGCGGCTTTTTCACGCGCTGGGCGATCTGGTCGAGTCCCACGCGTTCGTCGAAAACGTCGAGCAGTGATTTGACCACGACGCGATCTTGGTACGTGTAGCCGATCTTCGCATCCACCTCTTTTTTCAGTTCCGGCTTTTTCGAAATGTCGTACTGCGCGGTCTTGAAACGCGCGTAGCACGCGGTGCACGGCGCGAGGACTTGACGGAATCCGCTCTGCTCCACAATCGCGAGATTCTGAATTGGCATCGTCGTCGCGAGCAGATGGTCGGTGCTGTGCGCGGGCGAACTGCCGCAGCAGGTCCAGCCCTGGGGTTCGTACAACTCCACGTCCAGTTCTGCGAACACGGCTTTGGTTGAGTGATCGAGTTCGGACGACAAAGAGTGCAACGAGCAGCCGGGATAGTACGCGATGCGATTTTCTTTTTGCGCCGCGGGTTTCGCGCGTTTGGGCGGGCGCGCAAAGTGCGGTAGGACGCTGACCTTGCGCTTTGCCAACATTTGCAAGCCCATCGGCACATCTTTGAAGGGCTGGCGCGTGCGTAAATTCATTTCGAGGATTAGCCCGAGTTCGTACGCGCGTCCGATCCAGCGCGCGTTGCGCAAGAACGCCTGACGGAACGTCGCGATCTCCGGCGCCTTTGGCTTGATCCCGCGCTTTTTCGCCGTCATCGCCAATTGATCATTGATGCGCGGCAAGTCAATGCCTTGCGGGCAGCGCGTGACGCAAGTTTGGCAAGACGCGCAGAGCCAGATCGTTTTGCTACTCAGCACGCGCTCATCTTCACCGAGTTGCAGCGCGCGCATCACCTGGTTGGGCGCGAGATCGAATTCATCAGCCAATGGGCAACCGGATGTGCACTTGACGCACTGATAGCAGAGAAAGACGTTCTCGTTGAGTTCGCGCGCGAGACTAGTCGCAAGTTTGTCTTTGGTTTCGATAAGCACTTTCTACTCCTGAGTCGCCAGTCGCCAGTCAACAGTGTCTCGACTGGCGACTGTCTACTGTTGCCTGTTGACTACTGGTCGCGGCAGCAGCCCCGCCTTCTCCGTGATCTGCGCCACCGCTTCTTCCCACTCGATCGCCATGATGTGCACGCCGGCGACGCCGGGAATTTCGCGCATCTGCTGAATCAGTTCGACGCAAATCTTGATGCCCTCTTCGCGCGTCGCTTCGGCTTTGGCTTTCTTGTCCTCGATGCCTTTGCCCGCCGCTTCCATCCGCTGGACGATTTCCTCTGGCACGTCCAAACCGGGAACCTGATCGCGCATATACTTGGCAGCGCCGACCGTCTTGAGCGGCCCCACGCCGGCGAGGATGCGCACTTGTTCATGCACCCCCAGGTCAACGACGCGCTTCATAAATTCCTTGAACTTTGGAACGTTGTAGATGAGTTGCGTCTGAACAAAATCCGCGCCCGCTTTGGCTTTTTTCGCGAGACGATAGGGACGAAAATCAAATGGATCGGCAAAGGGATTCTCTGCTGCGCCAATGAAAAAGCGCGGTTCGACGCCTTTGATCTCTTCGCCGCATTGGAATTTCTTGTCGTCGCGCAGACCCTTGACCATCTGAATCAACGTCATCGAATCCAGGTCGTAGACGTTTTTCGCCGTTGGATGGTTGCCGAAATTCTGGTGATCGCCGGAGAGACACAGCAAATTGCGCACGCCGAGCGCGTACGCGCCCAGCATGTCGCTCTGCATCGCCAGGCGATTGCGGTCGCGGCAAGTGACCTGCATGATCGGCTCCAGCCCCTCTTGCACGGCAATCGCCGCGGCGGCGATAGACGACATGCGCACGATCGCGGTCTGATTGTCCGTGATGTTGCAGCCGTCGCAATAGCCCTTGAGCAGTTTGGCTTTTTTGCGAATCACTTCCGCGTCCGCGTTCTTCGGCGGACCCAGTTCCGCGGTCGCCGCAAATTTGCCGGCGGTCAGTATTTTCTCAAGTGTGCTGCCGGATTTGTAGCCGTTCGTTGTTGCTTCAGCCATGGTATCCTCCAGTCATCAGTCGCCAGTCCACAGTCGCCAAGCGACAGTCAATTTACTGGCGACTGTCTACTGACGACTGGCGACTCTATTCCTTTGCCAGCATCAAATCTTCCCGCGCAATTCGGCGCGGTCCGCCGTCGCGGCTCGTTTGCCAATTCTTCGCCGGTTGGATTTCCAATAGTCTTGCGAGTTCGCCGCGCTCCATCAATTTCTTGACGATCATATCCCACGCGCAATCCACCGTGCGATCCTTGCCGCTCAATTCGCACTTGCCGCCCTCCGAGCCGCCGCACGGACCGTTGAGCAAACTCTTGGAGCAGCGCGCGATCGGGCAGATGCCGCCGGTGAGATCGAGGATGCAGTTGCCGCACGCGGCGCAGCGCTCCGCCCATACGCCTTGCTCAAGCGGCAAGCCCAGGAACGCGGTGTTGAGCCCGGGCGCGACGCGCGCGTTGGGGAAGCGCTCGGCAATCGCTTGCACGCCGACGCCGCAGCCGAGCGACAAGACCAAGTCGTACTCGCCGATTTTGTCTTTGAGCGTGTCGAGGTATTCCCATTCACACTGGCGCTGCACCATTGCCTCGTCCACCTGCTTGGCGTTGCCGTCAATCTTGGTCGCCATGCGCAGCGNNGCCTTTTCGATCTTGGCTTTGATTTCTTCAAATGGTTTTTGCTCTGCGACGATCATAGTATCCTCCAGGTTGAGTCCACAGTCGCCAGTCAACAGTCACAAGGTGTTACTGGCGACTGTCTACTGTTGACTGTCTACTTTTTATCGGATTAGGTCCCATTTCTTTGATTCGCTCCGTCATCTTCGTCACGGCTTCGGCGAACGCGCCGCCCATCGCGGACGACATGTGGAACATTCCGATGCGCGTGCCGCCGATGCCGATCTGGTCGAGCAGGTCTTGGATGTATTTCACTCTGCGTTTCGCGTTTGTGTTACCCTCCAGGTAATGGCAGGTCCCTTCCAGTCAGCCCGCGACCATGATGCCGTCTGCGCCACTCTCGAACGCCTTGAGCGCGTACAGCACGTCGAGTTTGCCGGTGCAGGGCAGCAGCAGCACGCGCACGTTCGGCGGGTACTGGATGCGCGACGCGCCCGCCAAGTCTGCCGCCGCGTACGCGCAAAAGTTGCAGCAAAAGGCGAGGAGTTGNNATGACGCCGATGCTATAATAGCCGCACAAAATGATCCCAGAATGTACTGGAGGATTCCAATGACTGTTCCTGTGATTACCGAATACCGTTATATCACGCGTGTGCCGGAAATTTGCGGCGGCAGACCGATTATCAAAGGCACTCGGACGCCGGTCAAGACGGTTGTCGGTTATTACCGGCTTGGGCTGAGCGTCGAAGAAATTCTCGAAGGGTTGCCGCATCTATCACCTGCCCAAGTGTACGAAGCGCTCGCCTACTATCATGACAACACATCCGAAATTGAGCAAGACATCGAAGCAAGCCGGGTCGAGAATTTGATTGAGCGATATGGCTTGAAAGTTGCGCCCGATGGTCGCCTCGTCGCCGAGGTAGGCAGTGCCACTTGAATCTTTGCTCTTCGGCTTTATCTGGATGAAGATGTCCACCGGCGTGTTGCCGCCGCCCTTCGATTGCGCCAATTCGACGTGGTCAGCGCCCACGAACTGGGCCGGTGGGCGTTGAGCGACGAAGAACAACTGACGCTTGCCGCCGCTGAAGGACGCGCGCTCTTCACCTTCAATCCTCCCGATTACTTGCGCCTTCATCTGAATTGGCTGCAACTTGGTAAAGAACACTCCGGCATCATCGTCTCCGATCAACTCCCCATTGGCGAAACAATCCGCCGACTACTTAATCTCCTCAACCGTGTGACCGCAGACGAAATGCGGAATCAGGTCTACTGGCTACAGATGTTAAAGTGATTTCACACGAGCCCGCTCAGCGGGCTTTTTGTTTGTTAGGCGTTGGTTTCAGTCAATGCCGCCGCGTACGCGCGAAAGTTGCAGCAAAAGGCGAGGAGTTGGGGTTCAAAGCCGTTGTTTGTGGTCATGTCCCAACCTTTCCATTGGCTTCAGCGCTCCACGCCCGGAAACGCGCGGCGAATGTCCGGCAGCCACTGTTCCAACTGTCGCACAAACTCAGGATCAGCACCCATCGAACTGATCGCGTGCGGCGCAAGCGCAAGCCCGCCGATGGCGTACATCATGGAAATGGCAATGCCGCCAACCGCGAAGAAAACTGCCAGAGCCATGCCACCCAGCGCGACGCCTCCGACGGCAATTCCGCCGAGAACGAACAATCCCAATCCCAAGCCGCCGATGGCAAAGCCGCCCGCCGCCAACCCGCCCAGCGCGAATACCCCGAGCGCGATGTTGCCAATCGCGATGATNNTGAATCAACGGCAAGCCAAACAGTTCGGCTTGAGACCGCCACTCGTATCCCCAATAGGCGTATGGGTAGGGGCGGGGTGTTCCCGCCCCCACTGGGTGACCAGGGCGCTCGTGTCCGTCCAGGAACTCGCCGCAGTAGCGGCACTTGATGGCGTTGTCTTGAATTTGTTCGGCGCAGAAGGGGCAGGGTTTCATGGTTATCTTTAGCCAGTGCTTGCACTCAACAACCCCAAAATTTTCAAGATGTCTTTCAAGCTCTGCAAGTGATCCAATGCGCGTTGCAGGTCTTGCACTTCAAAGTATCCAATAGCATTTCGGAAAATCTCGTCCAAAGATGTTATCTCGCGCTTGAACCCGTCCAACTCATCCCTTGATGAAACGATGACGACCTTCTGAATGGTGGCATCACGCCTTACCCTCTGCAAGTTCAAGATAGCAGAATCCCGACTTCCTTTCCTGTGCACTTCGAACGCATAAGAAATGGTGCCCAAGTTTGCCACACGACTTCTCCAAATCGCATCAATTCGGCATCCCGGCATCACACTGAATTCTCTCTGCACTTCGAAGCCAAGGCCATCACCAAGTTCAATAATCTGGTCTACAACGGTGTCGTGGTCGAAATCTTCTAATCGTGCAGGCACCACAACTGGGGTTTCTGGATGTATCCCCTGTAGGGATACAAAGTAGAGCAGAAAGTCCAATTTGAACAAATCGTCAAACTCTGGATACTCTCTCGCCGCTTGACTGCGAGCGTCTTGAGCCAATTTGCAGTAAGACGCATACTGCGAACCGCTAATCTGAGCAGACTTGGGCAACTGAAGTTCACTAATGCCAAGCGCAACGAATCCCTCTCTACTTCTGCTGTTCCAAATAGCGTACTCTCTGTGATTATGATGAGCCAGAATCTCCGAGATACAAGCAGCCCCCATCATACGGACATTCTTCCTGACAAGGTCAAATCGTTTGGAGATGGGGTCAGTGCCATACAAGAGTTGCTTGAAGGCACTCCTAATTGCTGGCAACCCAGAACGGAGCATCTCTTCGAGAAGCCAATCCTTGTTTGTCCAACCGTTGTATGCCCAGAGAATGTGAATCAACTCGCGCAGAGTGCCTTCTTCGAGATTCTCAATTTGCTGTTCCGAGAAATACCGCGCGAAGAATTCATCTTTGTCCTTGCGTTCTTTTTGCCACTGTTGCCCATCTGTTTCGAGAAAGCGGTGGAATTGAAGTAGCAGGGCTTTCAGTATCTGCATGTTGATTTCATTCATGCTAATCTCCGCTGAGAAAAAGTCAGCAATAATCTATGCCACCACTGACCATTGGACGACTATCGAACTCCCTCGCAAACAATGCCTCCACCCTCGCGACTACCTGCCCGTGAAGACAACAACGAATTGAGCAAGGAACGAATTCGTTTTATCCTGAATTCGCTGTTTTCCCCTGCGCTCGCCTACCACTCTGCCGAAAACTGGCTCTTGACCACGACCGGCAAATACACACGCGCGGGGTAGACTTCGTACGCTCCAATATCGTACTGCGCTATGCCATCGCCATCCCCATCTTGCGGTCTTGGATGATCGTCAAAATCATCCGTCGGCGCATCTGCCGCAGAACCCTTGTCTATCGCGGGTGAGCCAGTCCTCAAGTGAAAATCGGCGCCCGAAGGATTGACGAACCTTGGATCCGCGGCGACATAGTTGCTGCCGTACGTCTCTCCTGCCGTTCCCCGGAAACCGTCAACGAGGTTGTAGTCAATCGTTAGATTCTGCGCTGAAACGCCCGGGTCTAGGGCGATTTGAAAGTAGAGATTCTGACTGACGATATTGTTTCGAACGACGACATTGCGCGCGTCCGGGTTTTCCACGTTGATGCCCCCACCCCAAATCTCCCAGCCATTGTCGTAAAAGGTGTTGTTGATCACGTAGATGCCGTTCATGGGACGCTTGCCCTGCGCATCGCCGGGTCCATTGACGCTGATGGAGACGCCGCGGTACCGATTGTGGTAGCCGACGTTGTTGTAGATGCGAACGTTTTCCAGCAGTCCTCCCATTTCAGAAGCCACAGCCAGACCGTCGCCGTTCACCGTGTCGCGCACGGCGTTCTGGAAGACCTCGATGTTGAAGGTATGCTTGTCGTACGCGTCGACGTAGATGCCGAGGGCTTGAGAATTCTCCACCAGGTTCTTGTAAATCTTGCCGTTGGACGCGCCCTGCTTGGCGTCTATCCCCTCTTTTCGACAATTCAGAACTTGGTTGTGCTTGACCTCGAACACATCCGTGTCAACCACCGAGATACATTCTTGCCAGCCGCCGCCGCAAGCCAACTCGACCGTGTTGCCATCAATCGTCACATGATCGCTGCTCCAGACGCCGATACCGGAAGACGTCGTGTTGTAGGTATAGTTCTTTTCGATAACGATGTTGCTCGAATGGCTAACCAGAATACCGGCGTTGTTGAGATATGGTCCGACGTTGACGATGCGCAGACCGGAGATCCTGATGTAACTCTTGAACGCTACCTCGAACAACCCTGCCAAATCGTCGGGCAGAGTGACGCTGCTGCCGTCAAGGGTGACTGTTGCGCCCGGATAAGCAGCGTAGACGATATAGTTGCCCGCGCTGCCGGAATTTTGAGGCGCGACTCGTTCGGGATAGGTCCCCGTCTTGATGTAAACGGTATCGCCAGCCGTCAGAGTATCTGCCGCTTTCTGAAGCGTCCGCCAGGGTTCGGCTTCTGTCCCCGGGTTCGCATCGCTGCCGATTGGGGCTATGTAGTAGACCGTTCCGTTGGATGCTGCTGCCCTTGCTTCGCCCGGCGTTGTTGTCAGAGCATCATGTCCGCCCCGGAGCAGCGCGAACGATACCGCGATTATCAGTACTCTGCGGATCCATTGCGGTTTCATTTTTCAGCGCACTCGCCATCGCGATTCACGCTGCCTCACCCTCCGACTGCCTGACCATGCGACTAGGCGACTGCCGGACTAGACAACGCCTCCACCTTTGCCACGATCTGCCTATCCGTAAAATGCAGCAACTGAATCGCCTTTGCCGGACACTCTGCCACACAGATGCCGCAGCCCTGGCACGCCGCCGCTTCGATGTGCGCCGCGCCGTAGATGCCACCCACCGCGAGTTGCTTTGGGTCAATCCGCGGCACACGGTACGGACAGATGCGGACGCACGTGAGACAGCCCGTACATTTCGCCGCATCCACTTGCGCGACGATGCCGCCCGCGCGCATTACATCTTTCGACAAGATCGTCGCGGCGCGCGCGGCAGCGGCTTGCGCCTGCGCGATCGCCTCATTCATGAACTTGGGATAGTGCGCCGCGCCGGCGACGAATACGCCCTCCGTCGCAAAATCCACCGGGCGCAGTTTCACGTGCGCTTCCAGGAACCAGCCATCCGTGTCCACCGGCACCTTTAGGATATTCGCCAACTCGCGCGCGTCGTCGTGTGGCGTCAGCGGCGTCGCCAGAACGACGAGGTCGGGGTCCAATGTGATCTCTTCGCGCAGCAGCGGCTCCCACACGCGAATTTTCGATTTTCGATTTTCGATTTTCGATTGCCGATTATCCCTCTCTCCCTTGCTCCCCTGCGCCTCTGCTCCCCTGCTCATCATGTCAACAACTGGTGGGTGCGTATCATCATAACGGATAAAGAGAATCCCGCGCGCGCGCGCCTGCTGGTACAACCGCTCGCGGAAACCATACGTGCGTATATCTTTGTAAAGGATCGTCACTTGCGCGTTCGGATTCAACTCCTTCAGCCGCAGCGCGTTTTCGAGAGATTCGGTGCAGCACAACCGCCCGCAATATTTCTCGGCGGGACCGACGCACTGGATGAAAACGACGGACTCGCAGGCAGCAGGCAGTTGGCAGCAGACAGTCTGCGCACTGCCTGCTTGCTGTTTGCTGCTGCCTGCTAGCATCTCAGCAAACTCCGACTGCGTCACCACGCCCGCATCGCGCCCCAGCCCGTACGCCTCCCCGCGCCACTCTTGCGCTCCAGTCGCGACGATGACCGCGCCATGCCGCACGACTTGCTCTTCGCCGCTCGCGCGCCGCA
>DHFK01000082.1 GCA_002400365.1 Anaerolineales bacterium UBA4826
CTCGGTCTCAGCGCAACCCCGTTCCGCACCGACGATGAAGAGTCCGAAAGGCTGGCCCGCCGTTTCGACAAGCGTTGGCTGCCGGCAAATCAGTTTGACCTTCATCGCCGCCTCCGGGCGCAATGTGTCTTGGCGGAAGTGGACAACGAGGCGCTGGAGAGTGGCATCAGTTTGACGCCCGAGGAGATCGAACGACTCTCCAAGATACCAGAACCGTGGGAGGGGATTGACTTCGAGAATCTGCTCGAAGCGATCAACCAGCGCTTGGCTGGCAGCAAACAACGCAACGAAAGGTTGGTCGAGCGAATCGGGAAGGCGGAAGAACGCTCCATCCTTCTTTTCGCCAACTCCGTTTTGCACGCGGAGGAGATGGCGGCTCGACTCAATTTGCAGGGGATTCCCGCGGCCGTAGTCAGCGGGACGACCCCCACCGTTGCACGTCGATACTTTCTGGACCGTTTCCAGCGCGGTGAAATCCGTGTTCTCTGCAACCACACGGTCTTGAGCACCGGCTTCGACGCCCCCAAGACCGACATGGTGCTCATTTCCCGAGCGGTTTTCAGCCCTGTGCGCTATATGCAAATGGTTGGGCGTGGCCTGCGCGGGGAGCAGAATGGCGGCACACCGCGCTGCCGCATTGTCACTGTGTTGGACAATCTCGGCCGGTTTCAAGATCGGCACCCCTATCACTTCTGCAAGAGATTCTTCAGCCCCGATGATGAATAGCCATCGCGAACGGCACGGGCAGCATTCTGAAAGAGGTGTAACAACCGGTTGCAGCGGACGGCACTTCGCACCGCCGCTGAACCGGAGCGTTAAGCCCAAAAAGAGGCGAGTCCTACGACTCGCCTCTCCTTCTTCTTTCGCGGCTTTCGCGCTACAACGCCTCCGCCACCAACTCCGCAATATCCTTCCGCGCGATCTTTTCATCCACACTCAACGCCTTGGTGCCGTCGTCGAGCATCGTCATGCAGAACGGACACGCGGACGCGACGGTTTGCGCGTTCACTTGAATCACGTCCTGCACGCGCCGATTGTTGATCCGCGTGCCGGTGTTCTCTTCCAGCCACATGCGACCGCCGCCACCGCCGCAGCACAAGCCATGCGCGCGCGCGCGTGGCATCTCGACCACGTTCACGCCGTTGATCGCTTGCAGCACCGTGCGCTGCGGATCGTAGATGCCGTTGTAGCGACCCAGGTAACACGAGTCGTGGTACGTGATCGTTTGCCGCATTGTCTTCCATAGTTTCAGGCGACCGTTGCCAAGCAGTTCTGCGATCAACTGGGTGTGATGAAGCACGCCGAACTTGCCGTCGAACTGTGGGTACTCGTTCTTGATCGTGTTGAAGCAGTGCGGACAAGTTGTGACGATGCGCTTGAATGTGTATTTGCTCAGCGCCTCGACATTCTCTGCCGTCGCCATCTGGTAGAGATACTCGTTGCCGAGCCGCCGCGCCGACTCACAGTTGCAGCGCTCTTCGCTCATTACCGCGAACTTGACATTTGCCGCCTGCATCACCTTGACGAACGCGCGCGTGGTTTTCTGTGCGCGCACATCGTACGCTCCCGCGCAGCCGACCCAGTACAGCACGTCGTACTCTTCGCCGGCTTGGGCGCGCGGCACGTCGAGGCCCTCCGCCCATTTCAGCCGATCCGCCTTAGGTAACCCATACGGATTCCCCTGCCGCTCCATCGAGTTCATCGCGCTCGCGCCCGACGGCTGCACCGAACCTTCGGACAGCGTGAGGTACCGGCGTAGGTCAATGATCGTGCCGAGTTGGTCAATCGCAACGGGACACGCATTGACACAGCCCATGCACGTCGTGCAGTCCCACAACTCTTGCGCGTCAATCACTGCGCCGTGGATCGCGCCTTTCGTCTTCGCGTGCGAAACTTCAAACAACTTGACGATGATGTTTTTCGGCGACAGCGCTTTACCTGTGATCGCCGCCGGGCAGGCGTCCTGGCAGCGACCGCAGCGCGTGCACGCATCGAAATCGAGCAACTGCTTCCACGTAAACTCTTCGAGTTTGCTGACGCCGAACGATTCCTGCTCTTCGATATTTTCGATTTTTAGAAGCGCGCCGGCAGGTTCGAGTTTCTTGAAGAAGGTGTTGATACTCGATACCGCAAAATGCGACATCTTGGTAAACGACACCGTGCCGATGAAGACGAGCGCGGCGAGCGCGTGAAACACCCAGGTGAATGCGTGCAGCGTCTTTAGCGCGCCGAGATCAAGGCTCGTCAACAATCGCGAGAGGGGCCAGCCGACCACCGAGCAGGTCGTGCAGAACATCGCGCGCTCGCCGAGCCGCGCAGTTTCGGTTGGCTGCGCGGCGAGGCGCAAGATTTCGATGATGAACCCGGTGAGGACGATGAACGCCAGCGAGCCGATGATCCACGAATCTTCGCGGAAATAGCGTTTGCCCGAGCGACCGTCGAGCCGTTCCGGTTTGACGCCGTACCGGATGACGAATGCGATCACAAGACCGATCAGCGCGAGCAGACCAAAAATATCGAGGATAGTTTTGTAGATTTCGTAAAAGCCGTTTTCGAGCAATCGCCACTGGTTGGGATTGATCAACGGCTTGGTAATGTCCCAGTCAATCGTCGCCAGCGCAGTGCCGATGAACAGGACCACCATGCCCCACATGATGCCAAGGTGCATCGCGCCGGCGGGTTGAATATCGAGCGCGACTTTTTTCGTGGCGATGCCCAACGTGAGCCACATCCGAATCCGCTCGCCCAGCGGTCCCCACTCGAATTTGCCTTTGCCCTTGCGCCAGTGTTGGACGCGCAGCCACATTCCGTAGAAGAGAACAATAATGGCTACGAGACCGCCGAGGTACACAGCAATCTGCAGCCATTCGGGAATGTTCCAGAACGTGGGGCGACAAATGAGCCCGGGGGGACAAGCGAATTCCGGCATGAAACAACTCCTTCGTTGAAAACTCAAACCTGCCAAAGGCGCCAAAGGGGGTTGGCAAGTTTGGCTGATTTGGCAAGTTTGCCCTTATGCTTCCACGCCGCCTTTGACCGGCGGAATCGCGGCGTACAGATTGCCTGGGTCCTTCATCGGACGCGGCGTACTCCGATTAGGCGCGGGCGGCGGAACGAGCAACTTGTCTTTCGTGATGATCGCGTCGCGCCGATTGTAGTAGGAGAGTTCGTAATCATGTTCAAGCACAATCGCGCCGGTTGGGCACGCTTCTTCGCAGAAACCGCAGAAGATACAGCGAATCAAATTGATTTCGTACCGCTTGGCGTAGCGTTCGCCGGGTGAGAAACGATTCGCGTCGGTCTGCTCCGCTGGCTCGACGTAGATGGCATCGGCGGGACACGCCGCGGCGCAGAGCGAACAGCCAATACATTTTTCCAAGCCATTGTCGTGTCGCTTCAACTCGTGGCGCCCGCGGAAGCGCGGCGCGACCGGTTTTTTCACCTCGGGATATTGAATCGTGACCGGCGGAGTGACCATCTCCCGCAACGTCACGGACATGCCTTTGAACAACGCACCGATGTCGGGGAAAGCCATGTCAAAACCTCAATAACAAATGACGAATGACAAATCACTTGGTTATCAAGCCGAGCCGCGCGCGGATGAATTGCCGGACCTGTTTCATCGCCGCGATGGCATCGCCCGCGTCTTGCTCAGTCGCTTTGAAACCTGGATAACGAGCATCAACCGCATAGGGGAACAAGAGCGCAAGCGAGTCTGAAATCAACTCAAAGGTAGAATCTGCTTCCATACAAAGATATCTCAGTCTGACCAAGTCGTGTATCTTGCGAAAGCGGATTCGATGGCGCACCAAGAACGCTTTGACGTACTTCTCGGCGCACTGTTGCGAATGAAAACAGGCAGTGTTGTACGCGGGATATTTCCTTTGGCGCAAGGCAACCTGCGCTTGACGGTAATCCTCTTCAGCGCGCTCAAGTCATTCTTCAAGCGGTTCGTCGTTCATAGAGTACCTTGCCCATGCCGAGGATTTCTTGGAAGAAATAATCGCCAATTTTCAGGCGCTGTTCTAACTCGGCAGGAGTGCGAACAAGCAAATCCATTGGAAACGTCTTGCCATGCACCGCGCCGATGACACGCGCAGTGCGAGGCGCAGGTCGTTCGTCACTCTCCATGATAACTAACATATCCACGTCGCTGTCAATGTTTGGCTTGCCGTACGCGTACGAACCGAAGAGAATGACTTTTTCGGGATTAAACTCGTCCACAATCTTGCGCACGACGGCGTTGATTTGGCGGCGCGTGACGCGTTTGAATTCCGAGCGCGGTGAAGCCGCCTTGTATGTCGCGCGTCGCTCGCGCACGGCGCGGTTCGTTCTTTTCCTACTCGTGCGAACGACCGCACGCGGCATCTCACACCTTCTCCACCTTCACCCGCGCGCCCAGCGGCAGCGCGGCGGTCCCATCCAGGTTACTCGGAATCAACACGGCATCGGGCGGCACGTGACCGTCGACGCGCGCGGTCAACTCGATCACGCGCGAATCAAACGACACGCGCACGCGCGCGCCATTTTCGATCCCAAGTTGCTCCGCATCCTGCGAATTGATCTCGACCCATGGCTTGGGCACGCGTGGTCGAACGATCTGCGTCTGGCTCATGAGGGTCCCACGATCGTACAGCGACCGCGCTACCGCAAGATACTGGCGACTGTCTTCCGGTGACTGTTGACCCGGCTCATTCCACACCAACTCAAACTTTGCATTGGGCTCGCTCTCCGCGACGCTCCGCCACGCCTTGCCGCTTGAAACATTCTCCAGTTCGCCCATCGCGATCTCGGTGGGTTGATCACTCGGGTTGCCCTGCCCGTACGCTGGGCGCGGCATCTTGACGTTTTCTGCGAGCGCGGCGTATGTCATGCCGGCGTACCGCGGCGCCGTCGCGGCAATCTCTTCCATTATTTCGCTTGATCTGCCATATTTCCATTCTGCGCCCAACCGCTTGGCAATCTCCGCGATGATCCACCAATCCGGTTTTGATTCGCCAATCGGCTTGAGCGCGGCGCGGAAAAGTTGGACGCGGCGTTCGGTGTTCGTGAACGTCCCCTCGCGTTCGGCGAACGACTGCGCCGGCAAAACGACATCCGCGAGTTTCGCCGTTTCGGTCAGAAACAAATCCTGGACGACGAGAAACGCTGGCTTGGTGAATTCGCCAGCCGCCGCCGGATCGCACGCCATCGCGTACAGCGCGCGCACCTTGCCCGATGCCATCTCGCGCACCGACAATCCGCCCTCGCTCAACAGACCAAAGTCGAGTGCGCCCATCGAGTTATTGTGCGGGTAGAGCGCGATCAAGCCGTTGTTCGCGCGCCCGACGTGTCCCGTGATGAGCAACAGCGCCGCGATACCTGACGCCACCGCGGGATCGTTCTGCTGCGCGAACATTGCCTCGCGTCCGGACAAAATCAGGAGATTAGGCGATTGGGCGATTTGGCGTGCGGCATCGCGAATTTTTTCTGGCTTGACGTGACACAACTCCGCGCAACGCTCGACCGTGTTTGGCTCGAGCGATTTTGCGAATTCTTCAAAATTCGCAACGCGCGCGGCAATGAAATCTCGATTCTCCAATCCCTCATCTACAATCGCGCGAATCACCCCAAGCAAAAAGTACGCTTCCGCGCCGTATTTGTACACGAGCGACTGCTTGGCGTGCTTGGCGAGTTTGGTGACGCGACCGTTCGCGACGATCAGATTTGCGCCGTACCAGCGCACGCTCTTCGTCAAGCGCAAGCGAATGACCGGCTGCTCTTCTTCTGGATCGGCGCCAAGTACCAGCACAGTCACATTCTTATCGAGTGCACCCAGGTTCGTGCCCACGCCCGCGCCGTACAATCGCACCAAATCCGCGCCGACGTTCGTCGCGCTCCAGCCGACGCGATGCTCAAGGTTGTTCGAGCCGATCACCTGGCGGAAAAGTTTCTGGAACAGGTAGAGGTCTTCGTTCGATGCGCGGTCACCGCCTAAACCACCTAGCGCACTTGCGCCGTGTTGCGTTCTTGTCTCGGCAAATTTCGACGCAACAAGATTGAGTGCCTCATTCCAACTTCCAACCTCTAATTTCCAACCTCTACGAATCAGCGGAGTCGTCAATCGCTCAGGTGCAGTCGCAAAGTGATGGACGAAACGACCCTTGTCGCACAGGAAAATCTCGTTGACGCTTTCGTTCTCGCGCGGGACGATGCGTTTGATGTCGTGATCGCGCTCGCCAATTAGGATGTTGCAGCCGACCGAACAATGCGCGCAGACGCTCGGGTAATCGCGCACTTCCCACACGCGCGCGCTCAAGCGAAAATCGCGCGAGGTGAGCGCGCCGACGGGACAGATATCAATCGTGTTGCCGCTGAATTTGGAATCGAATGGCGGATCGGAAAGCGAAACGATTTCCAAGCCGCGTCCGCGCGCCTGAAAGCCAAGTACGTGATCGTCGGCGATTTCGTCTTGCAAGCGGACGCAACGCGAGCACTGGATACAGCGCTCGCGATCGAGCATAATCAAGTCGCCGAGCGGCACGCGCTTTTCGTTGTGGAATTTCGATTCAACCGGAAAGCGCGACTTGCCAGGTCCGTACGCCATCGTCAGATTCTGCAGCGGACACTCGCCGCCCTTGTCGCAGATCGGGCAATCGAGCGGGTGGCTCGTCAGCAAGAATTCGAGCACCGANNTTGCCGCGCTTGGGCGTGCCGACTTCGACGAGGCACATGCGGCACATACCAACCGGCTGGAGTTTGGGGTGATAGCAAAACACCGGAATCTCGATGCCGGCTTGTTTCGCGGCTTCAACGACGAGCGTGCCGTTGGGGACATCAACCATCTTGTTGTCAATCGTAACTTGGGGCATTTTCAATTTCCGATTCGCGGTTTTCAACTAGTGAATATGCCGTAATTCAAGAATGGCTTCTTGCCATTTCTCCGGATTCGGTACTCGGTCAATTTTTACGAAACTGAATCCAGGGGCTTTGATGATAAGGGAACCATAGTTCATGAGTTGTCCTACGATGGGTTTTCTGACCAAAATCTGTTGAATGTGTTCAACTGGTATAGTATTGATTCTTTGGGTAAAGCCACGTCGCGTGGTCAGGACTTGATCGGTCAGCGTGTAGAGACTCAACTCGCGCTCGATCAAATCAATAATGATTCGTAGTGCAGAGAGGAACAAGCTTCCAAACGCTGCCACAAGAAAAAGGTTTCTGAATAGTGCGATAGAATTCAGAAAAAGGGCAATCACAAAGAAAGTGATGGCAAGAAGCAAGCCCACCAACGTCCAATAAACGAAGATTTCAGCGGCAGAAGGCTTGTCCTGAAGAATGATACGTGGTTGATTTCCCAAGGGACTCTCCTTTGAATCATGGACCTGATCACTATTTCCTCGCCCAACACCCGCGCTCTTTGATGTGCCGCTCGTACTCTTCGCGAAAGATCTTCACGCTGCCAAGCACCGGCGATGTGGAGAAATCGCCGAGCGGGCAGAGCGTGCGCCCCTGCATTTGCGTCGCGACCCCCGCCACTAGATCAACATCGCCCAGCGTGCCGATGCCAGCGTCAATCCGTTCGAGCACGCGCGACATCCAGTATGTGCCCTCGCGGCACGGCGTGCACTTGCCGCACGATTCATGCTCGAAGAAGCGCACCATCTTCTTCGCCGCCCACACAACGCACGTATCTTCGTCCAGCACGATGACCGACGCCGAACCAAGCAGCGAGCCAAACGGCGCAAGCGCTTCAAAATCGAGTTTGACGTCCATCACCGCTGGGTTTGCAAGTGGACTCAACATGGGACCGCTCGCGCCCGCCGGCAAAATCGCTTTCAGTTTTTTGCCGCCGCGAATCCCGCCGCCGAAATCGTAGATCAAATCGCGGAACGAGATGCTGCCGAACGGCGCTTCGTAATTGCCGGGACGATTCACGTGCCCGCTCAGACAGAACACTTTCGGTCCCGTGGATTTCGGCGTGCCGATTTTGGCGTACCATTCCGCGCCGCGTTCGATGATGACCGGCACATTGCAAAGCGTTTCGACGTTGTTGATGACGGTCGGCTTGTTGTAGAGGCCGACGCTCGCAGGGAATGGTGGCTTGACGCGCGGCTGTCCCAGTTTGCCCTCGAGCGATTCGAGGAGTGCGGTTTCTTCGCCGCAGATGTACGCGCCCGCGCCACGGTGCACGGTTATCGTCAGCGAGTAATCGGAACCAAGAACATTCTTGCCGACATAGCCGCGCTGTTCCGCATCGGCAAGCGCTTTCTCCAAGCACTGCGCCGCGTACGGGAATTCGCCGCGGATGTAGATGAAGGCGTTGTGGCACTGAATCGCGTACGACGCGATCGCGATCCCTTCGACGAACTGGTGCGGATTGCGCTCCATGATCTGGCGGTCTTTGAACGTCCCCGGTTCCGACTCGTCCGCGTTCGCGACGAGATAGCGCGGAAAAACACCTTTCGGCAAGAAACTCCACTTGACGCCGGCGGGAAAGCCCGCGCCGCCGCGCCCGCGCAAGCCCGATGCTTTGACGACATCGGTGACTTGGTCAGGCGTCATTTCCTTCACGGCTTTGCGGAGCGCGTCATAGCCGCCGTGCTGTTCGTAGACGGAGATGTCTTGAAGGTTAGGAATGTCGAGGTCGCGGAGAATTAGATGTTCCATACGGATTGGCGAGTCGACAGTAGACAGTCAACAGTCGACAGAAAAACTCCTATTTGAGATAATCACGATTAGGCGCGTAATGTTTGATTAGTCCCGTCACCATTCGCGCGATTTCTTCTGCCTGTTCAACTAGCGCGTTCGATTCCTTCAAGGCACAATAGTCGAGTCTGTGAGCAATCAACAACGCGACAATGCACTCGTAGGTAGAACCAAGCGCAATGTCCAAGAAACGAGCGAATTCAGCATCGCTTTCGCGCCCCGCGCCCTCGGCAATGTTGAGCGAAATCGAAACTGCCGCGCGGCGTAACTGACTTGTCAGTCCGAACGATTCATCTTTGGGAAACTTCCTCGTCAAAGCGTACACAGCCACCACGACATCCATCGCCTTTTGCCACGCCATCAGTTCTTTGTAATTGTGCATCTTCACACTCCTTTGTGAATTGGGGTTGACTGTTGACTGTCTACTGTTGACTCCCCTATCGGTCTACGTCTCCCAAAATAATATCTGTCATCGCGATGATGCCGACCAAATCCGCGATGTAATAGCCCTTGGAGATCAGCGGCAGCGTTTGTAGGTTGGCGAACGACGGCGTGCGAACGTGAACGCGGTGCGGCATGTTCGTGCCGTTGCTTGAAACGAGGAAACCGAGTTCGCCGCGCGGCGATTCAACCGCCGCGTACGCGTAACCGACCGGCGGCATGAATCCCTCCGTCCACAATTTGAAATGGTGAATAAGACTCTCCATCGAAGTTTGCAGTTCTTGTTTTGGCGGCGGCGCGACTTTGCGATTGCTCGTCACGTACGGCTGTCCCTTTGTCTTTTCGAGTTGCTTGAGCGCCTGGTCGAGAATCCGCAAACTCTGGCGCATTTCTTCCATTCGGACGAGGTAGCACTCGAACACATCGGCTTTGGCGCGCGTGCTGAAAGGTACGTGGAAATCGTACTGCTCATAGCCCGAGTACGGCGCGACCTTGCGCAAGTCCCATTTGACGCCCGCCGCGCGCAGCAGCGGTCCCGTCACACTGTACGCAAGCGCTTGCTCGGCGGTGTACTCGGCGATGCCGCGCGTGCGCTCGATCCAAATCGGATTCTTGTTGAGCAGGTCTTCGTATTCCTTCAAGCGACCTGGGATCATGTTCATAAACGCGCGCACCGCGTCCGAAAAACCCGCGGGCAAGTCGAGCGCGAGTCCGCCAAAGCGGAAAAACGATGCCATCATGCGCGCGCCGCTGACCATTTCGAAAATGTCGAGCGCGACTTCGCGTTCGCGAAACGCGTACGTCATCAGCGTGACCGCGCCAATGTCCATCGCCTGCGAGCCGACCGCGATCAGGTGCGATGCGACGCGGGCGACTTCGCAGAGAATCACGCGCGCGATCTGCGCGCGCTCGGGCACATCCACTTGCATCAACTTTTCGACGGCGAGGCAGTACGCGAGGTTGTTGAACCACGTGCCGAGATAATCCATGCGGTCGAACAGCGGAATCGCTTTGAGGTACGTCTTGTATTCCGCGTTCTTTTCGATACCGGTGTGCAGATAGCCGATGTCGGGCATCGCGTTGACGATCTTCTCGCCGTCCACCTCGAGCGCGACGCGCAGCACGCCGTGCGTGGACGGGTGGTGCGGTCCCATGTTGATGAGCAGCGTCTCCGACTGCGTGCCCGACCACGGCGTCGCCGGTTCGGTCAGCGTCAGCGGAATCTCGGTCACCGCGCCGCCCACACTGCCGATGAGTCGGCGCGGTTTCGGCGGAGGTACGGCGCTTGGCTTGTCGGGCTGAATCTCGGCGTACGTGTGCGTGAATTCGACTGGCTCGTAGCCAAGGGGGTGGTCTTTGCGCAGCGGATGCCCGGTGGTGTAATCGGGCAAGAGGAGACGATGCAGGAACGGGTGGTTGTTGAATGTAATGCCAAACAGGTCGAAGACTTCGCGTTCGTAGAAATTCGCGCCCGGGTAAATCGCGGTGACCGATGGAACGTTCGTGTCCCAACTCGACAACGGCACGCGCAAACGCACGCGCGTGTTGTGCTCCAGCGAGAGCAGATAGTACAGCACGTCAAAGCGCGGCTCTTTCGGCAGCCAATCGAGCGCGGTGATGTCGAGCAACATTTCAAAGCGCAGTTCGCTGCGTAGGAAACGCGCTACGTCGAGGAGAAATTCGCGGGGAATAATTACGGTCGTGTCGCCGCGAAATTCGCAAACATCGGCAATTGCATTGGGGAATCGTTCGCGCAGTCTGGAAAGAACGGTTTCGATTTGCGACATTGCGTATTCCTAAACTGATTACTGGTTAGTGGCTTTATCCTCGCAGTCCCCACTGCTCGATCCGAATCTGGCCCTTCGGCTCGCCGTGCTTGATTTTCTCGTGCAAGCGCAAAATGCCATCCATCAGCGCTTCGGGGCGCGGCGGGCAGCCCGCGACGTAAACGTCCACCGGGATGATTTCGTCCACGCCTTGGAGAATCGCATAGTTGTTGTAGATGCCGCCGCACGCCGCGCAATCGCCCATGGCGATCACCCACTTGGGCTCGGGCATTTGATCGAACAGTTGGCGCACGACCGGCGCCATCTTGCGCGACACGCGACCCGCGACGAACATCAGGTCGGCTTGCCGCGGCGACGCGCGATACACTTCCATCCCAAAGCGCGAGAGATCAAAGTGCGGCATATAGACTGCCATCATTTCGATCGCGCAGCACGCGAGCCCGAACAGGAGGGGCCACATCGAGCCCGTGCGCGCCCAGCGCAACACATCGTCCAGTTTGGCGAACACAATCCCCGGCTGCCCCGATTTCGATTCGGGACTACCAGCAGCAACCGGAACATCGTTCGGTTTTATCGTCTGAGCGTTCATGGAGACTTGCTCCTCGCGGAGAGTAGACATGTGCACAGGGAGAAAGCAGACAAACAGGCGCTGCTTGCTTCTCTGTGTGCTGGTCTACCTATAACTCTCCTCATTATATCACATCGTTCCCCATATCACAAACTTATCGGGCGCAGACGAAAAGGCAACACAACAGAAAGCGGTTCTCAATTTTCGAGAACCGCTTTTCGCGTGTGCCGACGAGTGGAGTCGGACCACTGACCAAGGGCTTATGAGTC
>DHFK01000083.1 GCA_002400365.1 Anaerolineales bacterium UBA4826
CACAGAGAGTTGGATCAAAGGTCGAAGGAGACGGCGAACCGGACGAACAGCGCTCTAGCCGTATCCGTGATCGTCGTCAATTGGAATGGCGCGCGGTTCCTGGAGCGCTGTCTCGCTGCGCTCTGCAATCAAACTTTCTCAGATTTCGAGATCATCGTCGTGGATAATCGCTCGACGGATGGTTCTGCCGATGATCTGGAAAGCAAGTTCAAAGCGCGCGCGCTTCACGTGGAGCGTCTGCCGATGAACCGCGGCTTCCCGGCGGCAAACAACCTCGGCGCGCGGTTGGCGCGCGGGAAATGGCTGGCGCTACTGAACAACGATGCTTTCCCAGCGCCGGATTGGCTGGAATGTTTGGTCGGCGTCGCGGAGAGTCAGCCGGACTATGCGTTCTTCGCTTCCCGTCTGATTCAGGCAGAAAACCGCGAACGGCTCGACGGCGCGGGGGACATGTACCACATTAGCGGCATGTCGTGGCGCCGCTTCTACAACGCTCCGACAACGCGGGCTTGCGCCGGCGTGGAGGAAGTGTTTGGCGCATGCGCCGCCGCCGCGCTGTATCGCCGGGATGCCTTTCTGGCTGTTGACGGCTTTGACGAAGACTGGTTCGCCTACCACGAAGACACGGACCTGGGCTTTCGGCTCCGTTTGCGTGGATTGCGTTGCCTGTACGTTCCCCAAGCCGTGGTTTATCATATCGGGTCGGCGACAAATGTGGCGAGAAGTGATTTCGCGATCTATTACGGGCATCGCAATCTAGTCTTGACGTTCGTGAAGAATATGCCGACGGAACTGCTCTGGCGCTATTTGCCGGCGCACTTGATGGCAAACCTCCTCATGCTCACCTATTATTCTGTGAACGGTCACGCCTCGGCAATCTGGCGCGCTAAGATAGACGCCCTGCGCCGGCTGCCGGCGGTCTGGCGCAAGCGCCGTGAGGTTCAGCGCACGCGCCGGGTTGCCGCCTCCGAAATCGCTCGGGTGCTGGATCACGGCTGGCTCAGTCCCTACCTGCGAAAGGGGTAGGACAATTTGCAAATCCAGGGCGCGTGCAAAGTCGNNGCGACGAAGCAATCTCCACAGCACTTTGGGGATTGCTTCGCAAAAAACGCTCGCAATGACATGGTGACATGGGCGGCTGACTTTGCACACGCCCTGTTTGCAAATCGTCCGATTCTTGACACAGTGGGGATTGCGTGTAAAATGGCGCGCAACGCTTACACGCGGCTAGCCACCCAAACTCGATGAACCCAGACCTCTCGCTCTGCATCCCGACCCTCAACGCCAAAACGCTCCTCCGCGATTGTCTGCAATCCATCTATGCCAATACGCGCGTCATCACCTTCGAGATCATCGCCGTGGACAACGCCTCGCAAGATGGCACGGTGGAGATGCTGCAGGCGGAATTTCCGGCGGTCCGCTTGATCGTCAACGATCACAATGCGGGCTTCTCTCGACCCATCAATCAGGCGCTGCGGGTCAGCCAGGGCAGATACGCGCTCTTGCTGAACAATGATACGATCGTCCGGCCCGATGCGCTGGATCGGTTGGTACAGTTCGCCGACGCCCACCCGGAAATCGGCATCTGTGGTCCCAAGGTGCTGAACCGCGATGGGACGCTGCAAAAGCAATGCCGCCGCAGTTTCGCGACGCCGTGGGATCTGTTTTGCTATTTCTCCGGCTTGGCAGCGCTCTTTCCCAAAAGCCGTTTGTTCGCGCGGTACCTCGTCACCTACGAAGACGAAAACAAGACGCACGCCGTGGACGCGGTCTCGGGTTCGTGCATGCTGATCCGCCGCGCGGTGATGGACGCGATCGGGCTGCTCGACGAACAGTTCTTTGCCTACCAGGAAGACGCTGACTATTGCTTCCGCGCGAAGCAAGCCGGCTGGCACGTTTACTACTACCCTAGGGCGCAGATCGTTCACTATGCCAGTCAAGGCGGCTCGCGCGCAGACCCCTACCGTTCGATCATCGAATGGCACAGGTCCTATTTCATCTACTACCGCAAGAATCTGGCGTCGCGCTATGTCTTTCTCTTTAACTGGTTGTACTACGTCGTGATGCTTTTGAAACTCGGCGTTGCGCTCTTGGTCAACTTTTTTCGCAAGGACAAGTTTGCCGGCAGCCGCAAGCCATAGTCAGGATCTCATGTTATCTTTTCGTCTGGCTGAGCGCGGAATGCTCTTGATTTTCGTTGATCTGGTCATCGTCGAAATGACCACGCTGTTGGCGTTCTGGATCATGGCATTCCGCGCGGGCTGGGTCTTTGGCCGTACCTATCTCCTCGGTCAACTGGGCTGGTTCATCTTCCTGCCCACGGTGTGGTTTCTGCTCGCCGTGCTGAACGGCTTTTACGATCCCAAGAAGATCACCGATCTGGCGGCGGCGCTTGCCGCGCTCTTGCGTACCATCTTTCTGGTCGTCATCCTCTACATCGTCATCTACTATTTCTTTGCGACTCCTGGCTCGCTGCCGCGTGGCATCGTCGGCTACCAGGGCGCCGCCAGTTTCGTGCTGATCGGCCTGTGGCGCGTGGTCTACGTGCTGCTGATGCAGCGTCCCGCGTTCGCGCGCAAAGTCATCATCGTCGGCGCGGGGTGGGCAGGNNCTCGGCGCGTCGCGCGATCTCGCGCGGTTGGTGAGAGAGCAAGGCGTACCAGAGGTGGTCCTTGCCGTCAGCCATACCATTAGCGACCCGCTATTCCGAGCGCTGCTCGAATGTAAGGAGCAAGGCGTCCAGATCACGCTGATGCCGGTGCTGTACGAAGAATTGACCGGCAGCGTGCCAATCGAGCACATCGGCGATCACTGGAACGTCGCGTTGCCGCTCGATTCACCCGAGGCGGGCGGGTTTTACCCGATCGCCAAGCGTTTGTTCGACATGGCTTGGGCGTTGATCGGGCTAACGCTTTTCGCGGCGCTTTTCCCTTTGATCGCCATCGCGCTCTACGTGGATTCGCCGGGTCCCATTTTCTATACCCAGGAGCGCGTGGGCAAAGGGGGCAAGGTCTTCAAACTGCTCAAACTGCGCACGATGATTCCGAATGCCGAGTCAAACGGACAGGCGCAGCGCGCCCAACCCGACGATCCCCGCGTGACCCGCGTTGGGCGATGGTTGCGCATGGCGCGGTTGGATGAAATGCCGCAATTGATCAACATTCTCAAGGGAGACATGAGCGCGGTCGGTCCGCGCCCGGAGCGCCCGGAGCATTTGGCTGAACTGGACCAAGCGGTTCCCTTCCATCGCCTACGCAACGCGGTCAAGCCGGGGATGGCGGGCTGGGCAGTGGTGAACTATGATTACGTGGAAAGTCTGGAGGACGCGCGGATGCGACTGCAATACGATCTGTATTACATCAAACACCAGTCGCTCTGGCTGGACCTGGTCATTCTCTTGCGGACAATGGGGCACATGCTGACGCTCAAGGGGCGGTGATCCGTCAAACGTCAGTTGAGCATCAACGGTAAGAAGATGCGATGATCCCCGGCTGGCTTGGAACGGATCGGTTCGATTTCCGCGCGGCCCAACTCTTCCTGGTTTGTCGCATCGCGCAGGATAACGGCGACCTTGTACTCTTCCGACGAGAAACCCATCGGCACAACCAGGTCGTGCCAATCGAGCAACACCTCTCCCGCCTGCCACCGCGTCGTCGGGTATGCCCCGGCGGCGGGCCGCCCGGTATGCTCAGCCCACACGCGTCCCACGGCGTCGCGCAGTTGTGTCGTCACTAGATAATCCCCGCGCGGCTTGGCGCGCGCGCGCCAGTACAACCCCACCTGCAATTCATCGCCCGGCACCATTTGGCGTGGCAGCAGCGTCGAGCCCAGCAGCCGTATTTCGCCCATGTCCACGTAAAAGGGCTGGTCTATCGTCAGGAAACTCGCCAAAAGACTCTCGGTGTTCCTTTTAACTTGGACCGCGCTAATCACCGGGCGAATGCCCAAGGGCTTGCCATCGGCATCGCTGGCATCCAGACTTGAATGCGCGTCCGGGTTCCATACTCCGACCACCAATTTGAAACTGCCGGGCGGCATCGTGCGCGGCAAGGGCAACACGTACTGATCGCGAATAATGTCGCCGCGCTTCCAATGGTCGGTCGGAGCAAAACCATTCACCGGCTCGTGATCGTCTTGCGCCCAGACGTGCCCCTGTTCGTCTTCAAGACGCGCGAGGATGACATGGCGATCCAAGATGTCTTCGCGCGCTTGCCATTCGACGANNGAGCAGCGTCAAGCCATCGGCGTACTGCAAGCCCATTTGCTGCAGGAATGGATTGGGCGCGTCCGCATAACCGAGCACCGCCCCACCGCTGTCCACTTGGCGCGTGGGATCAAGGCGCGTCCTGCGTTTCCACAGAAAATACCCATCCTGTTCGATCACGGGTTCAAAGTAGCCCGCGGCGCGCCAGTACGCCCAGGATGTTCGATAGAGGTTGTAGTAAATGCGCGTCGCGTCGCCGAACAAGAAATCGGCGTCGCGGCAACTGCACTCGGGCGAAAACTCGACGACGTGGTATTTGCGTTCCGCCACGAGCGGGACGTACACCTCCATCTGAGCGATGACTTTGGCCGAGTCCGGAATCCATCGCATCACTTGATGGCCGATCACGGCATGTTGATCCAACGTCAAAGCCGACGGATCGAAAATCCGCGCCCACGTGCTGGGCAGATAGAGTTGCGCGCTGACCGCTAGCAGGGTGACCAGCGCGATTTTTCGCCGATCGGTTTCTTTGCTGCCCAGCAAACGCCGCAACCCAACTATCGCCCCAAGAAAGAGGAACGGCAAGAAAGGGGCTTGGTAATACGCGCTGGGATCCGTCTGCACCGGGAGATCGCTGAGCAGCGTATACGCCCACACCGGGAGCGAGATGGCGGCAACCTCGATTCCTACTAGCGGCAGGAACGCAATGGGCGCCAGGAGATAGATGACGAGTTCGATCTTGGAAGGCACGAGCACGTGCTCGAGCACCAGACCGGGGCGCAGGAACAAAGCGAGGACGACGTCTCCCAGCGAGTGCCCGAGATAGGCATAGCGTTCGTCAAACTGGGGATGGACCCGTCCCTGAGTCAAGAGCGGATAGAGGAATTGAATCACAAAGAGCGCCAGGGCAATGCCGAACGCCGCGAGTCCCAAGCCCAGCATGCGCTTGCGCTGGACGAAGAAAATAAAGGCGGCAAAACCGACGGCGATGAAGGCAACCTCTTGCTTGACGAGCAACGAGACGGCCAGACACGCCAGGAATGGAACGTATCGTTCGCGCAGGAGAAAAAAAGTTGCGAAGGCCAGCAGAGGCACCGCGAGTTTGATTTCGTAGAAGGATGCCTGATTCAGAATTCGAACCGGGATAGAAGCGAGATAGGCGACGGCGACCGTAAACGCCAGCAGGCGTCCAATGCGGGGTCGGGCAAACCAGTAGAGCGGAAAAGCGGCAATCGCCAAGCCGAGGGATTGCAAAAGCAAGAGTGTTTGCGGATCGCTCCAGATCGCATACAGAGGAACGAGCGCAGCCAGGATCGGATTGAAGCGGCGGTCAAAGTTCACGATCGAAGTGATTGGACCGCCGCGCAACAAAGACAGGACCGAACTGTCAAAGTCCAGGAACTCGCGGTAACTGTTAAAGGCTTGGTAGTTGTGAATGGCTTGGATCGGCAAGCCGATCAGCGCGCCGATAGCGACGACCAGAAACGCGCGGTCAATCATCTGGGAGTCGGCGCGCGCGCGCGTCAGCCATGTGCCGGCGCGGGGATATTGGCTGAGCAATTCCCGCCCGCGTGCGCGGGCGCGCGGAGCGATCAAATACGCAACCAGGCAAGCGGCGATTGAGAGCGCAACATTGGTCAGGAGCCCGTTCACTAGATCCATTGACAGATCAATTCTGTTGGTTTCCGAGTTGGACCAAGTCCGGCAAGAACCAGTGATTGCCCAGCACTCGACCGCTCGGGTCTAGCGCCTCGAGGCGCGTGAGACTCGGATATTCATATAACCCGATCTCAATGCGATAAACGCCCAGCGCGAGATCGGCGGGTAGTGGCAGCGAATAATCGTCGCGGATGATTTCGCCCGCATCCCACAGCGACGAGGGGTACGCACCCCCGCGCGGTTGGACATCGCTTTGGGCGCGCACGCGTCCCTCCGCGTCGAGCAGGTGAATAAAGACCGTGTAGGCGCGCGCCGGCTTGACCAGCGCTTGCCAGTAAGAGGTCAGCGATAGCACATCGCCGGCGCGCGCGCGGCTTGCCGGCGGAACGTAACCGAGCAACGCGATCTGATCGCCAAAGCGCACGTTCGCCGCGCGCATAGACTGCAACTCGCCGCTGGACGGAGGCGGCGCGCTCAACTTGAACGGACCCAACAATAGAGTCTCGATCTTCTCGCCCGCCCAGGTCTGGATGGGCACGCGGTAGCCATAGCGCGTTTGCGCGACGTTCGCGACCAGAGAATACAAGCCCGGTTCGGCGTCGGCGCGTGTGGGGATGAGCCATTCAGAGTCAAAGATTCCTTCGGGCCAGCGCTCGCCCGGATACTTGCCCTGGAACAGGTCCGCGCGCGCCGCCCCGACGGCGCGCTCGCCCGGACCCAGCAGCCGCAAATCGAGTTCGAGCGGTTCGTTCGCCGGGCGTAGCGCGCGCCAGGAAAGTTTTACGCGCAGCGGCTCGCCGGGCAGCCATTTCGATGTATCCCGATCGTAGCCGACCAGTTCGATCAGATCGCCGGCGTCGCCAAAGCGCGCGGCGACCCGCTGCGCGGGCAGCGCGACTCCCGTCCGGTAAACGCGAACCTCATAGCCATTGGTGTCGAACCGCGCGATCAGAGGCAGGAGCGCAAAGAACTGGTTGTATTTCGTGACCCAATTGCCATAGCGCTCGGACTCGTCAAAGAAACGTTTGTACATGCCCTGGCTAAAGATCAGGTACTCGAATCCATTCTGCACGTACCACGCCGGCGGATGATCCGCGAGCGCGTCGAAACCTTGGACCACGAAACGCTTGGCGTCGAGGTAGGGCGCATAGGCTTCCTCCGCCACGCGCGCGCCGGCCGGCAGATTCGCTTCAAGCCATTGGCGCGCCGTCTCACGACCGTCGGGTTGGGTCAGGCGAATGTTATCAGCCAGCGCGGTCTGCATCGGCGGAACGATCACGAGCGCGCCCACCGCCGCCACAACCGCCGCAACGACCGCGCGCCGAAAGCGTTGCGTACCGATCATCCATTCGTGCACATTCACGATGAGAACTGCCGCGAGCAAATCCAAGAAAGGAATGATCAACATGCTGGTCCGCGCGTTGCGCACCAACAACTGGCTCACGAATAGCAAGTAAACCAAGGGGAAACTGATCAGGATCAAAAGTTTGTTGGAATGCGCGAAGAGGGAGTATGCCCCGCACAGCGCCGCGAGCGCGACCATGCTGCCTTCCGTTCCGAGCAGATAGGACGCATACCACTGCCACGCGTTGCCCTCTTGCCCGGCGTGCCCCTCCGTCGAATAGGAAAAGATTTGCCAGCGCACGCCTTCCCAAAAGCGCGGAAAATCCAGGACGGCAAAAGGAACGGCGGCGACAAACGCCAACCCGGTCGCAGCCAGTCCGAGGTACAATTCCTTCCGGCACCAACCGGAGAAGCCAAAGCGCAGGAAATGCGCGACGATGAAAGGAATGAGGATCAACCCGGCGTTGTATTTGCTGGCGATCGCCAGCCCGGCGGCAACGCCCGCCGCGAGATAACGCCCCAACTTGGGCTCGTCAACGATCTGAACCGCAAAAAGGAATGAGGCGAGCGAGAAGAACAACGCGAAAATATCGGGTCCAAAACGGTGGCTGTGGTCTACGACCGTGGGCGAAACGGCAAACAAAAGAGCCGCCACGGCGGCTACCCATTTATTCGCGTGCAGCCGCCGCCCGATCAGGTACACCAACACAATCGCGGCGGCGCTGAAGAGCGCGACCAAGCCCCGGGATACCAACAATTCGCCCGGCAAGTCGAGCCGTCCCACGCCCATCGCGACCACGTGGGGCGGCGGGAGATCAGCCAAGGTAGTAAACGCGCCGGCGAGACGACCGGCGAGAAAGAAGAGCCCCAGGGCGGCGGCGTTGAGATAGAACATCAAACTGGGGTAGTACCACCAGTGTGGATTCAGGTCCCCCGTCTTGACGATTTGCAGAGTGACGAGCAGATGAGAGGGTTCATCGGGAGCATAGGTATAGGGCAATCCAAAATTGATGCCCCATAGACGCAGCGCGAGTCCCAGCAACACGATCGCGACAAGCGCAAAATTCAGTTTCCCCAGTCGCAAACGAATGTATTGGTTCCAGACTTGATTCGGCTCTTTCATTCCGGCGTTTTAGGAATTCGGTAGCGACACGCGTCCGCGCCGAGATTCATGCAGGTGATTTCTTGGATCGTAAAGTTCTTCTCTGTCAGCCACTTGATCGCCTCGGACAGCGCGCCCACGGTGACGAAACAACATGGATTTTGATGCTGGGGGCGGAACTGACACATGCAAAAGTCCACGACGAAGAGAAAGGCGTCGGCGGTTTCTTCCACCCGGGTGGGCTGGTTGAGCGTTTTGTTCGCCGCGCCCGCCATCTGTTCCAACAGCAATTTCATCTTGGCAGTTGCCGGCAGCGGCATGACTTTGAGCGCCTGTCCCGCCAGCCCCAGCACAGCCGATTGTTCTTTCATGCCATAGTTGAACGTGGCGCGACCCACGCGCAGCAGCATCGCCCGCGCGCCGCGGGAACCATAGAAATCTTCGACCGCTTGCTCGGCGGTAGCGTACTCGCCGAAACGGACGCCGCGATCGAGATTCTTGGGTGGATAATGGTCAATGTACTGATCTAACTTGGCGCCGCGCAACGCCGCCTTCATTCCATCTTTCCCCATGACTTCTTCGATGGCGAGGAAAAACAGGCGCAGCGCGTCGTTGGGCATCATGCGATCTTCTGGCATTGCCGTCTCCTTTTTTGGGGTCAAAAACCCGTTTTCTCCCTAACTTGGCACGCGCAAACGCTCGCGCACGGAGAAAACGGGTTTCTGATCTGGGCTCGTGCTACCGCTTGCGTTTCGGCTTGGGTTCGTCGGCTGTAGATTCGAGAATGATATAGAGCAATTCCAGAAGCACGTTCTTGACGCTGTTCTTGTCCGTGGCGATACAAGGCAGCACGCGCATATCTTGATCCAAACTGAGCGCGATCTTCAAATCATCGGGGGGCCAGGCGTCCTCGTCGTCTTGTTTGTTGGCGGCGATCACGAACGGCGTGTTGCTGTAACTGCGAAAAGTGTCCAGGATGCGCCGCGCTTCGCGAAACGTTTCCGGGCGCGCGCTGTCCACGATCACGATAAAGCCGAGCATCCCCTCGGACAGGATCTCCCACATGAAATCAAAACGTTTTTGCCCCGGGGTTCCAAATAGATAGAGCGCCAAATCCTTGTCAATCGTAATCCGCCCGAAATCCATCGCGACGGTGGTCTGCTCTTTGATATTGCGCGTGTTATCGCTGATCTTCCGTTCCGTGCGCACGACCGGAATTTCGCTCACGCTGCCGATGAATGCGGTTTTCCCCGAACTAAAGGGACCCGTCACGACCATTTTCACAGTTTGCATGATTTGCCAGATCCAGAGAGTTGTTGTCGCCGCGCGTCGTCCGCGCGGGCGCGCGCGAGGGCTTAAACGGGCGCGCTCAAATCTTGCGCAGGCGATCAATGACCCGCAACAGCACGCTGCGACCGATCGGTCGAAAAGTCGGCGCGGCGAGCGGTAGCGCGGGCGCGCTCACCGCTGCCGCCGGTCGTATGACTTCGATCAGCCCTGCCGTCTGCAAGCCATACACGATGCGCCGGATTTGAAATTCGTCAATCTTGAGGAAACTCGCAATTTGACGGATCGTGTTGTGGGCATTGACAAAGGAAATGACCTTCCACTGCTCGACGCTGAGGTTAATGTCGCGCAGATTCGCCTCCGGGCGCTGCGCCAATTTCACCGGCACGTCCAGGTCGGGCAATTCATCGCGCAGTTGCTCCCACTCTTGCACGCGCCGACTGCCTTCGAGGATGAGGTGATCCAGACTGACCGCGACGGTGATGCGTTCTTCGGGCGGCAGGATATTGGCATCGAAGCGAAACGCGCCCGCGCGCCACGTGAAGAGCCGGTACACCGACTCGAGCAGATAACTCTTGACTCCCTGGATAATGTCGTTTTGGCTGAGCATCCCGTTCTGAATGATCAACAGCCCCAGTTCCTTGTCGGTGTTCACCTTGGAACGCGCGTTGACCGTTTTGGCTTGGTCGGGCGTTAGTTTGCCGACCTTGACCAAGATGTCCGTCAAGCGGATCACTTGACTATTCATTGACGCCTGGATCAGTTTGCCCTCTTTGAAAAAAAGATGGGCATTGCCGGCGCTGCCTTCCCCTTGGAGGGTAAGCGCGCCGGTCTTGCGCGCGAGATTGATGAGGTTGAGAAGTTGGTTCAAGCCAACGTCTTTGAGATTGCCTCTAAGTGCCATTGCTACAACCTGATCCGTTTGTCAGGCATTATACCTTTAGTTGGGTATCAAGTCAAAGAAACCCTACTCTGGCACTTGCTCGCGAAACACGGACGCCAGCATCTGATCCACCGGCGCGTACTGATCGGTCAACGTCACGCGCGGCGCTTCGTTCAACAGTCTGTGGATTTCTTCATCGCGCGCCATCATGCGCGCCAGGAGCGCGTCGCCGTCGCCGCCGTCAAAGTTCGCCAACGCCTCCACGTCCAGCGGCGCATCCGCGCCGATGAGGAGAAACATACTGCGCGTCGCCTTCCGCCAGCCGCGATTCCCCTCCGCGAGATAGACGTGGCGAAACGTCTGGCGCAAGGTGTTATAGTACGCTCGGACGAATTCGCCGTACGGGCCATCAATGATATTGACGACGTAAATGCCATCGTCCGCCAGCCACCCGCGCACTTGGTCGTTGAACTCTTTCGTCGTGAGGTGGTATGGCACCGAGAAATGATTGAACGCATCGCCGAGAATCACGTCGTAGCGCGCGGTCGGCGGGCGCGCAAAGAACAGCCGGGCGTCCTCGTTGAAGGTGACGACCTTGGTATCGCGCGGGAACGCCAACTCGTCATAGGCGAACAGAGTCACGCCCGGATCAATTTCGATCACGTGCATCTCGCTGCTGGGATAAACGGCTTGCATGTACCGCGCAAAGGTGTACCCGCCGCCGCCGATCATCAGCACGCGCAAGCGTCCTTTGCGGTCCGCCTGATAGTCAACCGCTTCGGCATACGCTTTTTCGTAGGGATAGACGAGTTTCTTGGGATTCGTCAGCGAGACAAAACTATGCACCAGATGATCCAACACGAGTTCGCGCACCGGCTCACCCTCTTCTTCGAGGTCAATCACCTTGATGCAATAATAGTTGGTTTCGCGGATGCACGGACCGCGCAGCCATCCCTGGTTCAAAGCCAGCGCCCAGCCTCCGACGACAAGCGCGAGAGTTAGGATCGCGGACTGCCAGCGCGCGCCGAAGAGGAACAGCAACCCCAACGCGAGCAGCAACAGCGCAACCGCCAGAACGATCGTGAACGATCCGAACCACGAAACCAACACAAAGCCGGTCGCGAACGTGCCGACGATGCTGCCGAACGCGCCCGCCGCGTAAATGTTGCCGACGGTACTGCCGGTCTTGGCCAAGTCGCTCACCGCCAGTTTCGCGACGATCGGCGAGATCATGCCCAGAATCGTACAGGGGACGAAGAAGAGCGCGGTGGTGAGCGCCAACAGTTTGAGCACGATCGGCATGTCCGCCGGCATCAGCCGATTCACTTGATCGGTCGCCAGCACGCTGAGACACGCGAGCGCGGCGATCACGTAGACGATGCCCAAGAAACGCAACGACGCCCAGCGATCCGCCAACCGTCCGCCGAGATAGTTGCCCAGCATGATGCCCGCCAGCACGATGCCGATTACGCTGGTCCAGGTGTACAGCGACGATCCGACAATCGGCGCGATGATCCGGCTCGCGACCAGTTCCAGGATCATGATGCACGCGCTGGAGACGAACACGATGATATTCGGCTGCCAGAGCCAGGTGCGCCGCGCGGGTTGCGTCGGCATTGAAGCAGCGTCATTCGACATGGAGTCCAATCCTCCTAACCAACTCTCAGCACCTTCGCGCCGCGAATCTTGCGCGCTTTCAACTCGACCAGCGCTCGATTCGCGTCCCGCAAAGCGAATTCCTGGAACTCGGGCTTGATCGGTATTCTGGCGGCGAGGTCCAGAAACTCGCCGACGTCTCGGCGAGTCACATTCGCCACGCTCTTGATCTCCTTTTCCAACCAGAGGTGCGCAGCATAATCCAGTTGCAACAGCACCGCTTTGTCTGCCTCTTCTTTGCGAATCGCGTTGACGACCAATCTGCCGCCGCGCTCCAAATTCGACAACGCGTGCACGATCGGTTGCCACGCCGGTGTGGTGTCAATCATCCCAGCCAGTTTCTCCGGCGCTGGCGCGCCGATGTCGCCTGCCCATGCCGCACCCAGTTCAAGCGCAAAGCGCCTTTCCGACTCGCTGCGGCTAAAGACAAAGACGCGCGAGTTCGGGTACTGGTGCTTTGCCATCTTCAAAACCAGGTGCGCCGACGCGCCGAATCCGACCAGTCCCAGGTTCTGTCCATCGCTGAGACCGGCGAGTCTGAGCGAGCGATAACCGATCGCGCCGGCGCACAACAGCGGCGCGGCTTCGGCATCGGAAAAGACATCCGGAATCGTGTACGCGAAATCCTCTGACACGGTCAGATACTCCGCGTATCCGCCATGCGCATCCCTGCCGGTTGCCTTGAACTCTTGACACAGGTTTTCGTTCCCGGCAAGACAGAATTCGCACTTGCCGCACGCGGAGTAAATCCACGCGATCCCGACCCGATCGCCGGGCTTGAAGCGCGCGGCTTGCCCGGCGCGCGCGACTCTGCCGACAATCTGATGGCCCAGGACGATCGGCAAGCGCGGGGGCGGCAGCCTCCCTTCGATTTCGTCCAACTCGGTGTGGCAGACGCCGCAAGCAGAAACTTTGACGAGGAGTTCTTTCTCGCTTGGCACCGGATCGGGCAGCGTCAATAGTTCCAGCGGAGTCTCGATTTCAGAATGGCTGACTCGATTCAACACCATGGCTTGCATATCGCGCGTCCTTTGAATGGCGGCGTCATCGCGGCGATTATATCACAAAGCGTCGAAAACAAAAATGGGCAGGCGACTTTACCTTCTCAAGCGAACGTGATATACTTAGAGAGTAGGCAAGTTTCTTGTCCCCGGCTCGTTGGTCGCGGCTTGTTTCAAAGGAGAAGCGGAAAAGTGATTGCTTTTGACACACTTGCCCGGCAATCGCAACTCTCACCCTAAAGTTAAGCACCTGTTCGTTGGCGCGCCAGCGCGCCAGCGGCAGGTGTTTGCGTTTTTCCGATCGGGAGGCATCCACTTGATCGTCCAAACATTGTCCAAGCCCGGCGAATATCGCGATTCAGTTGCGTTGATGCTGCTCGCGCGCGAACTGAGCGCGCTGCCCGGCGTGAGCGATGTCGCGGTCGTGATGGGCACGCCGGCGAACAAGGCGCTCTTGCGGCAAGCCGGTTTGCTGAACGACGACGCGCCAGCCGCCAGCCCCAACGATCTCGTGATCGCCGTCAAAGCGAAAGACGCGGCGACCGCGCGCGCGGCGATAGACAAGGCGCAACAACTCCTCGCGCAAAAAGCAGCGTCGGCGCAAGCAGGCGGCGCGGCGCGTCCCAAGACGCTGCGTAGCGCGATCCGCGCGACCCCCGGCGCGAACGTTGCGGTGGTCTCGGTCGCCGGGCAGTATGCGACGGCGCAGGCGTGGGATGCGCTGCGCGCCGGCTTGCACGTCCTGCTGTTCAGCGACCACGTCGCGCTGGAAGACGAAATCGCGCTGAAAGAGTACGCGCGCGCTCACGGCTTGCTGCTGATGGGTCCGGGCGCGGGCACCGCGATCATCAACGGCGTCGGACTCGGTTTTGCGAACGCGGTGCCGCGCGGAAACATCGGCATCGTCGCGGCGGCAGGCACCGGTTTGCAAGAGGTTAGCACGCTGGTCGCCAAAGCCGGCGCGGGCATCACGCAAGGCATCGGCGTCGGCGGGCGCGATGTGAGCCAAGCGGTCGGCGGAATCATGATGCTGGAAGGGTTGAAAGCGCTGCAAGCCGATCCCGAGACGCGCGTCATCGTCGTCGTATCGAAAATGCCGGCGGCGAGTGTGACGGAAAAGATCGTCGCGCAAGTTGGGCAGTCGGACAAACGGACGGTGCTGGCGCTTATGGCTAATAGCAAATGGCATATGGCAAATGGCAAATCGCCATACGCCATACGCCATACGCTATACACTGCGACAGATTTGCATGAAACGGCGGCACTCGCAGTTGCGTTATCGCGCGGGGAAAGCGTAGAGGTGGCGCGGCAGAAACTCGCGGCGGAGGATCGCGCGCTGGCGGCAAGGGCGCGCGGGTTGAGGCGTAAATTGACCGCAAGACAGCGTTACGCGCGCGGGCTGTATGCCGGCGGGACGCTGTGCGAGGAAACGCTGCGTTTGTGGCAAGCGGCGCTCGGCGAGGTGTGGTCGAACGCGCCGCTCGATCCGCGCTTCAAGTTGCCGGATTCGAATGTGAGCAAGCGACACAGCGCGATTGATCTAGGCGAGGAAGAGTTCACGGTCGGTCGTCCGCATCCGATGATTGACAACACGCTGCGTGTGCGGCGATTGTTGCAAGAGGCGCGCGATCCGAGCGTGGCGGTGATCGCGCTCGACATGGTGATCGGCTACGGCGCGCACCCCGACCCGGCTTCGGAGTTGGGCGCGGCAATCGCGGAAGCCAAACGCATAGCGGCGAAGAAAAATCGCGAACTGGTTTTCGTTGCGTCGGTCACCGGCACGGAAGGCGATCCGCAGGGATTATCGCGGCAAACGATTGCGCTACGAAAAGCCGGAGCAATTGTGCTCGATAGCAATGCAGCGGTTGCGAAATTCGCAAGTGCAATTGTGCAATAGTACGATAGTGCGATAGTTGCCCTTTGGGGAAATGTGATTGCTCGAATAGAAACTAACGCACTATTGCACTATCGAACTGTCGAACTAGACGGAGCGAAAGATGATTGACGCGCAAACCAAGGTCATCAACGTCGGCTTGAGCACATTCGCGGAGAGCGTGCGCGCGCAAGGCGTCGAGGTCATGGACGTGGATTTTCGCCCGTCGCCGTACGACGCGCCACGACTCACACGCACGCGCGCTGGCGTGGACATCGAAGCGGCGAACGCGGAGGCGGTGCGGCGCATCGCGTCCGGCAAGGCGGCGCTGATCGGCTTGGGGATTGCGCGGGACGTGGTACCGGGGATGCGCGACAAGATGATTCTGCACGCGGGTCCGCCGCTCACCCTTCGACTAGACGCTCAGGGCGACGCCTGGGAGCGGATGTGCGGTCCGGTGCGCGGCGCGGTGATAGGCGCGTGTCTGTACGAGGGCTGGGCGGAAACGCCGGAACAAGCCGCGCAACTTGCGGACAGCGGCGCGCTCGCGTTCGAGCCGTGCCACCACCATCACGCGGTCGGACCGATGGCAGGCATCATCTCGCCCTCGATGCCGGTGTGGATCGTCGCCAACGCGGCGTTTGGGAATCGCGCGTTCTGCACGATGAACGAAGGGCTAGGCAAGGTGCTGCGCTTTGGCGCGTTCGCGCCGGAAGTGATCGCAAAATTAGAGTGGATGGAAACCGTTTTGTATTCCACGCTCGACCGCGCGGTGCGCGCGGTTGACGGCGGCGTGGACATCAAGAACCTGATCGCCCAGGCGCTCTACATGGGCGACGAGTGCCACAATCGCAACAAAGCCGGCACGTCGTTGTTTTTGCGCGCCATCGGTCCCACGCTCGCGCGCACGTGCGCCGACGGCGAAACGCTCGCGCGCGTGCTCGCGTTCATTGACTCGAACGATCACTTTTTNNGGGATTCGCGTCGCCGGCTTGCCGGGACAATGGTTCGTCGCGCCGGCGGGACACGTCAAAGGTCTGTACTTTCCCGGTTTCAGCGAAGCGGACGCGAACCCGGACCTCGGCGACAGCACGATCACGGAGACCGCGGGCTTTGGCGGGATGGCGATGGCAGGCGCGCCAGCCATCGTCAAATTTGTCGGCGGGGTGCCGCAGGACGCGATTGACGCGACGCTAGAGATGTACGACATCTGCGCCGCCGAGCACGATACGTTCCTGATTCCCGCGCTCAACTTTCGCGGCACGCCGCTTGGCATTGACGTGCGCCGCGTCGTCGAGACCGGTATTTCGCCGCGGCTCAACACCGGCATCGCGCACAAAGAGCCGGGGATCGGGCAAGTGGGCGCGGGGTTGCTGCGCGCGCCGATGGAGTGTTTTGTGCAGGCGTTTCAGGAAATGCAGAAGGCGTGAAACGTGAGGAATGGATCGGATGACAAACGATGCAGAGTTACTTGCGTGCACTCCCCAACCATTGCGCGCGCCCGGATTCAATCCAAAGGTCAAATTGCCATACGGCTTGCAAGCAGAACACATTCGCGCGGCGATGGATGGCTTGATCGAGTTCTTGGGATTCATCAACCAGCAACTCTATTCGCGTGAGATGCAGCGCATCGAAACGATCTGGATGCCCGCGAACTTTAGCAGCATCGTCGGCGAATTTATGGCGGTGACGATTCCGCGTCATTGCGCGGCGCTCGTCAAGAACCGGTATCACAACGGTCATCCCGATTTGATTCCGGCGGGCAGGTTTGAAAACGACGCGGTGCAATACACGCATCACGGGATCGAAATCAAAGCATCGCGATATGCGCGTGGGTGGCAAGGACACAATCCAGAAAATATCTGGCTGATGGTGTTTGTCTTCGACAGTAATCGTCCGGGGGATGCCACGAAGAATGTGCCGCCCAAACCGTTTCGTTTCGTCGAGGTGAGCGGAGCCAAATTGACCAAACGCGATTGGGTTTTTTCGGGGAGATCGGCGGCGAGTCGCCGGACGATCACGGCAAGCGTGACGGAATCGGGCTATCGCAAGATGATGCGGAATTGGATTTACAGGGACGTCGCGTAATGTCATTGCGAG
>DHFK01000114.1 GCA_002400365.1 Anaerolineales bacterium UBA4826
TTCGCCGGGTCAACGCCGACCGAGAGATAGTCGAGGACGAGTCCGCGCGTGAACTCGCGCGTGGCGACGACGTGCTCTTTCTCCGCGTTGCGCGTCAGCGCGTGATAGTCGGCGACGAGCAGAAACACTTCGTACTCGTCTTGCAGACGTACGCGGTTTGCCAACGTGCCGACGTAGTGCCCCAGGTGCAGTGGACCGGTGGGACGATCGCCGGTCAAGATTCGCTTTTTCATTTTGACCTCCTGATCGAGTAGGACAAATTTCTAAATTTGTCCTACAATAGAATCGCCCGTCCCGCGCGACGACGAACGTCGCACTCAGGGACGAGCGATGGATGCCCGTGGTGCCACCCTTGTTAGACGGCGCAGGACAAATTTGCAGATTTGTCCCACAAACAAAAATCCCCATCGTGAAACGATAGGGATTGCCAGTCTCACTCTTTCGCAAGAACGCTGACTGGAAATTAGATACTAGGATTAGAAATTAGAAAACACGTTGCCGGTGTATCCAACTTCTAATTTCCGATTTCCAACTTCTAGTCGTCAATTCTTTCTGCCTCGATAACGGGGGCGATGCCGGCGGGACCTACTGGCTGACGCGTTCAGTCCGCAACTCCCCGGTCCATTCGCCGTCGTCGCCAGCATCGCGCTCACACCCCGTGCCGCGACTCTCTGAACTCTTGACGATGGTTACTCGTCCGGCTCAACGTCGTTCAACTGATTCTTGGCACAACTATACCACGCCCGCGCGGAATTGTCAAATGCGATGCGGAGAAAAAGGGTAGCAACGAAACCGGGTTCCGTTGCTACCCGCCCATCACCTGGGTCTGGTGAATCGAAAATGCGCGAGGTAGATTGGCAGTGCGTGTTCCGGGAATTGGCCATAGAGCCAGTCGAGAAACTCGACCGTGAAGAGTGGGTAGAGTTTCAAGCGCGCTTTGCCGACCGCGTCCTTCGTCAGGATTTGCGCGTTCGTGAAACCGGCGTTTTTGGCTTCGCGGATAAGCCCTCTCTCCGAGACGGCGCCGCCCAGTCAACCGGCGAACGCGGCTTCGCTGTCGAGCACAGTGCGCGGCAATTGCCCGTTCACGACCGAATCGGAAAAGACGAGCCGTCCGCCGGGCTTGAGCACGCGAAAAAATTCCTGGAACGCGAGAGGTTTGTCCGCCGACAAATTGATGACGCCGTTCGAGATGATCACGTCCACGCTCGCGTCGGCGAGCGGAATTTTCTCCATCTTGCCTTCGCGGAACTCGACATTCGTCAGGCCGAGCATCTTCTGATTCGCGCGCGCGCGTTCGAGCATCTCCGCCGTCATATCGAGTCCGATCACGCGTCCGGTCGGCGTAACCTTACGCGCCGCGATGAACGTGTCAATGCCCGCGCCGCTGCCGATGTCGAGCACGATCTCGCCGGGACGCAAGTCCGCGTAGCGAATCGGGTTGCCCAAGCCGAGCGCGTACGCGGTTGCCGATTCGGGGAGCCCCGCGATCTCGTCGGGAGTATACAAACTCTCTGCGACGCCCAGCCCGTGGGGCACAACGGCACCGTAGGATTCGCGGACGATGCGCGTGGCTTCTTCGGCGGTCCATTTCAATTGAGGTTGATCATCCATCTGATTTCTCCTGTGACTCGTGAAGAGACTTGACTTGCCCGGCATCAAACCGGGTCAGTTTGATCACGCGCGCTTTGGCGTGCACCAAGGGAGGCACAGCCAAGCGTGCTTGCTTCTCGTTCTCCGCTTCGATAATTGCCCAACCGCAGTGCTCGCCGGATTTACACCCCCAGTCAAAATGATGGAGATACCCCATCGCGTGCACTTGCTTCACGAGTAGAAAGCATTCTTGTGCGGTATGTGGCGTTTCGATCAGATATCTATCCATAGGTTTCATTCCCTGAGCATCACCGCGCCAGCGTCTCGCATGTCAAGGAAAATGGCTGGCTCGTCAAGACCTGCCAGGTCTCAGAGACCGACAGGCCTTGAAGGTCAATTTTCCANNTTTCTCGCGCGGCGCGTTGCTCTTGACGCGGTACGTCAGTTGGATGTTCTGGTAGCCGGGGCGCACCTTGTCGGACAAGCCCAGGAACGCGTGCAGGTCGAGGGCGCCTTCGAGCGAGAAATCGAGTTTTTCGATCTGGATGCCTTGCGCGGCAGCGTTGTAGACAAAACCGACCGCTAGGCACGACGCGAGCGCGTGCAGGACCGCCTCGACCGCGTTCGGTCCGGCATTTTCTCCGAGCAGCACCGGCGGCTCGTCGCCTTCCAGGACGAAGGGTTTGCGGCGCGAGAGGTCTTCCTGGCCCGCGCCGTAAAAGCCCTTGATCGTCGTGCGCGAGCGTCCGCCGCTCACCCACTGGTTATCGGCGCGGAACGTAAAGCGCGCGAGCGCTGGATTGGCTTTGATCGCGTTTATCGTGCCGACCAGTTGGTCAACGTTCACGCCGTTGACGATGGTCGCCGTGGCTGTTGCTGTATTCATTTGTTCTCCCTCCTTCTAGGATTCTGGCTGGAGCATACCACAGCGACCTCGCAAAAATCTTACCGCAATCTTACCGCCAACAAAAAAGCCGAGAGGTTTCTCCCTCGACTTTTTGCTGGGCGGCAGCCTGCCCANNTTTGCGCCGCGCGGGCGGCTTGGGCATCGCCGGGGGCGCGGCGGCGCAAGCGAATCACATTCAACGCCGCGAGACAGCGCGCGGCTTCGTACGCGTTGTTCGCAATCGTGAAATTCTCGTACGCCGCGTGATACCCCACCACCGCTTGATCGAGTTTGCCTTGCGCCGCCGCAAGTTCCGCGCGCGCCTGTCGCGCCATCGCGACCCAGATGCGACTCGCATACTGTTCGGAGGCTTCTTCAAGCCGGCGGCAAAAGTCTTCGGCCAACGCGAGATTCTCTTGCTTCACGCGCACGCTCACGGCGACCGGCAACAGCAGCGCGTCGCACGAATGACAATGCCCGTGCCGCTGGCTCATTGCGAGACCCAGTTCGAGCGCGCGGTCGGCCGCGTCAGCGTCACCTGCTTCCAAACGATTGCGCGCCAGCGCCGCATACAGGCGCGCGAGACAGTGCGCGCGCAAGAGCGCGCGTTCTGCCGCCACGATTCCTTCTTCGAGCACCGCCAGCCCGCTGTCTAGATCGCCGCGCGCGGTGAGCAGCAAGCCCAAACGCTGGCATGCGAGCGCTTCACCCGACGCGGCGCCAATCTCGCGATGCAAGCGAATGGACTCGCGCAGCGCGGCTTCGGCTTCTTGCCAACGCCCCGCTTGAAATTCGAGCGCGCCGTTGAAACACTGGCACAGCGCAATCGCGCGTGGCGCGTTCATGCGTTTCGCCGTTTCGTACGTGCGCGTCACCGCTTGCTTGACTTCGGCGTAACCCTTGTCACCGTACAGGTGATACTCCCACAGTCAGAGATGCACGTCGAACGCATCGGTCACATCAAGATCGGGACCGACGAGCGAGGCGCGCCGCTGCTCGTAGTAAATGCCGGTCTGCCACTCGCCGAGCGAATGGCACGCGAGGGCGAGCATTTCGAACGCGCGCGCGATCGCATCGGGCTTGTCAATGCGGTCGGCGATGCTCAGACTTTTTTGTGCCGCGTCAAACGCTGCGCGATACTCGCCGCGATGCCAGTGGAATTGTGCGACGTTGTAAAGCAGGTCGGCGTATTCCGCCGCGTCTTCGCGGGTGTCCGCTTCGGCGAGCCCGGCGTGCAAGTGCGCTTCGGCTTGGTCGAGATTGCCGGCGGTGATGAGCGCGATTGCCGCGCCGCAGCGCAAGCGCACGCGGTCGCGCCACGACGCTTCCCAGTTGGGCGCGGGCTTGAGCGCGAGCGCTTGTTCGAATCGCTCGACCGCGCGCGGCGTGTTCGCGAGAATGTTGTACCACCAGCCCAGCGATTCCAGCAGCGTCCACCGCCGCGCGGGGTCGGCGAGACCGCGCGCGGCCATCAACGCGAGCGCGCGTTCGAAATAATCTACGGCGGCTTCGAACGCGAAAACATCCGCGGCTTTGCGTCCCGCGCGCACCAAGTAAGCGAGCGCGCGGTCGCGGTGGTCGCTCAAGTCGTAGTGAAACGCCAACGCTTCGACAAACGGCGCGTCGCCTTCGGGGCGCCGCGCGCTGACGGCTTCGATGGCTTCAGCGGCACGCGTGTGCAGCTGCGCGCGGCGCGCATGGTGGAGTGAATCGTACAGCGCGCGGCGAATGAGGGCGTGGCGAAAACGATAGCCGCTTTCTGTTTCTGCGAGCAGGTGCGCCGCGAGCGCGGCGTCGAGCGCGTCGAGCAATTCATTGTCGGGCAGGACGGTGACGCCGCGCAGTGTTTCGTAATCAAACTCGCGTCCAAGCACTGCCGCCGCGCTCAACCCCGATTCAACTTGTGCGCCCAGTCGCGCCACGCGCTCGCGCAACAAGCCGCTGAGGTCGGCGGGCACGCGCAATGCCGAGCGATCGCGGTGGTCGTTCTGGCGGAAATTCCACGCGCCGTTTGTCTTTTCGATTTGATTTGTCTTTTGCAGCGCGCGCGCGATTTCCTGAACGTAGAACGGATTGCCCTCGGCGATGTCGTACACCGTGGCAACTAGATCGGATGCGGCGCGACCGTTGAGCACTTGCTCCAGCACTTGCGCGGTGGCATCTTGCGCGAGCGGCGCGAGCGTAAGCGTTTCACTCAAGCGTTCACGGTACAGCGCGTTAAGCAGAGTGCTGAACGGCGTGGTCGCCGCGATCACATCCGCGCGATACGCCGCGAGGAGCACGACCGGCGCGCCGCGCGTCGAGCGCGCGAGATAGTGGAATAGACGCAGACTTGCCTCGTCCGCCGCGTGTAGATCGTCAATCCAAAGCACGACGGGGCGCGGCAACTCGGTGAGAAATGTTGCGACCGACTTGAAGAGCGCCCATTGTTCTTGTTGCGGATCGGACGAGCCGATGCGCTTAAAGTGCGTGATCGGATTTTGTTCTACCGCGCGCGGATGCTCGGTCAAATAGCGATCAAACGCTTCGATGAATGGCTGGTACGGCAGTTGTCCTTCCTGCTCGTACGCCGCGCCGGCGAGGGGCAGCATTTCTTGCGCCGCGCTGTCGCGCAAGAGTTCGAACGCGAGCCGTGTCTTGCCCACCCCCGCATCGCCCGCGAGCAAAAGCGTTTTGCCCTGCCCGTGTGCGGCATCGCGAATCCGCGTGTGCAGTATATCGAATTCACTCGCGCGTCCAACCAACGGCGCGTCGGTTCCAATCGGGACGGGAATGGTCGCGGGCGACGTGCGCGCCGCTCGCGCGGGCATCGGTAAGAGTTCGCCGCTGAGGATTTGGGCGTAGAGCGCTGCGGTTGCAGGGTCGGGCGGCACGTCGAGTTCTTTCGCCAGGGCGTCGCGCAAAATCTGGTACTGCCGCAGTGCGTCGTGCCGCCGACCCGCGAGCGCGTACGCGCGCATCAACTCGCGGTGCGCCAGTTCGTCGGCCGGGTCGCGCGTGACAAGGCGCGAGAGTAGCGCAATCGCGCGCGGGTAATCGCGTGCGTCGCGGTACTGCGCAGCCAGCGCGAGCGATGCTTCGCGGAAAAGTTGGCTGAGCGCGTCGCGCGGAACTTGGGTCCAGTCGGCGTAGAGGTCGTCGGGGAGAAGGTCGCCGGCGTAAAGGTCAAGGAGAGATTGGAGATTGGTTATTGGTAATGGGTGATTGGCAGTGGCGGGGCGGACTTGGGTTTCGAATTCGTGCGCGTCAACCCAGATGGGATCGTTGAGCGTGAGCACGCCGTCTTGAAATGCAAACATCGCGTCAGCAGAGCCAGTACCGAGCGCGGTGTCGAGCGTCTGGCGGAGCGCGTGAACCGTGCGGTAGAGGTTGTTCGCGCCGGATGCAGGATCGGCGTCTTGCCAGAGAAACTCGATCGCCTGATCCTTAGTGAGCCGGCGTTCGAGCGCAAGGCGTTGCAAGAGCGCGGCGGCTTTGCGGCGCGACCAATCGGACGCGCGCAGGACGCGGGCGCCGTGCGTGATTTCAAATTTGCCCAGGAGAAAAACGCGTATCGGAAGAGAACTGCCCTTCATCAGGCAGTCTCGCTTTCTAGGAATGGAAGAACAGAAACTTGCGGTATTGTATCCGGTTTTGTTTCAGAATGCAAGCGCCCTTTACAACTGGGTAGGGCTGTTGCAAAGTCGCGCCTCTGTCACTTGGCGCGAAGCGACAAGTCTCGTTCNNCTGGATGACCGCATGGCGGCGTAGGGAACGCTCGCCGGAGCGGTCTTTGGTCGCGGGGAACGGAACGGCGTCCGCTCCCTACGCGCGTCATCCAAAATTGTGACGCACACCCTTGCAACTAGGGTGTGCGTCAGCATTCTGGACGACCGCATGGCAGCGTCGGGAACGCTCGCCGGAGCATTCTTTGGTTGCAGGGAACGGAACAGCAGGAAACGGAACAGCCTCCGTTCCCTACGCGGGTTACCCAAATTGAGCAGGACGCCGAGCGTTTCTCCGCTCTGTGGTTTGACAATGTCAGATTAGCCACAGAACCACGCAGAAGCACACAGAAGAACAAAAAGATTCTGTGAAATTCTGTGCTACGCAAAGCGTNNATAAGGTCGCGCGCTCTACGCTGTTCCTGCTGAACGCACGCGGCGCGCCGCGAAGATCACCAACACTAGAACGACGCCAGCGGCGAGCAACAGCAAATCTTCGCCCAAACCGGACTTGGGCAACTGTCCAGTGGGAGTCCCGGTGACAGTGCCCGTCACCGCGACGGTCGCCGTGACCGTGGCGGTGGCTGCGCTCACCACGGGGGTCAAACCGCCGGACACAACGAGCGTCGCCGTAGGCGCTGGCGTATCGGTCGGCGGCGGCAGCGTCGCCGTCGGTAAAGCGCGCGTGGCTGTTGGCGCCACCGCGATCCGCACCGTCGGCGTCGCCGCCGGCCTGAATATTTGCGGAATGATGAGAATACCACCCACCGCAATCGCGCCCAAGACGAGCAAACCGATCAGCCCCGCCGCGATCACGATAAACATCCGGTTCGGTCCGCCTCCTGCAGGTGCAACTTCTGCCATCGTGTTGTCTCCTTTCCTCCGAAATGTAAACGCGCGCGCTCAACCGATCAATTCCAGATTTTCCCATGGCACGAACAGGCGACTGCCTGAAATGAGTTCGACCTGCGCGCCCCACGCGAGCACGCCGCTTTCCAGTGCAGCGGGTGCTGCTGGCACTTGCGCGATTTTTCCCGTCTCGCCGAGATGCGCGCCGCTCACGAGGCGAACTGGCGCGCCGACTTCGGCGACCAGCGTGGGCGGCGGCCCAATCGGTGCCCCGCCCGTTGGCAGCACCGGGATAAACACATCCGGTCGCGCGGCGCCGCGCGCGCCGCTGGAAGCGTTGACGACCGCCTCGGCGTCATTGCGCGACCGCAATAACTCGAAGATGGGGGCAGCCATGGCGCGTTCGCCCCAGCCCTCTGTGATGACGATGGGTAATGCCAGGCGCGTGACCAGATCGCGCAGATGGAGTGCCAGTCCGCCGACGATCAAGCCGATCGCGCGCTCTTGCGCCGCGCGTCGGAGCGCCTCCTCCGTCACGCCGGCGCCCGCGACCAAGATCGTGCCGCGCACAGACAGATCAATTTGGTCTTCGGCGAGCACGGCGCTGGGCGAGTCCACCATCAACTTTAAGACTCCGTAACATGTGCCGCCCGCGCCCCAAATGCCCTGCGCCAGCGCGCCGGTGGCTTCGATGACTACCCCCAGGTTGGGTATCACGCTGACCACGCCGCCGCGATAGAGCGCCTGGAGTTCAAAGGGTTGATCCACCAAGTCCATCGCCAGCCACGCGCCCTGAACCGCGGCGATCCGCCCAGACGCCGGGGCACGATAGAGTCGCTGCAAGGTGCCGAACAACTCCGGCTTGGACGCAATCACCTGGCGCGCTTGGATCTCGTCACCCGGTTTCTTGAGCAGGTACTTGGGCAAGTTGGCTTCAGGCGTCCGCAGGTAACGCGCGAGGGGGACCGCGCGCAAATGTCCCACCGTGTTCGATTTCGCCACAACGTCGAGCGAACTGACGCGGGCGCCGCTTTGCGCCAGAACCGTGCCCCGCGTGGGCAGCCGGCGCTCGCGGCGGATGCGCGCCAGGGGCAGCACGCGTGTCTGGGACAACGCGGGAATGAAAACGTCAGGCATTGGTCACCTCGCCGCCGATGTCCCAGTGCCATTGCTGCGTTTTGGCGCGCCGCTTGGCTGCATCCGCCGGGAACGCAATCGGACGACCGCGCGCGTCGATGATCAGTCCGAGCGCGCCCCCCTCGATTTCGGCTTTGAAAACGCCCCCGCGCTTGTGCGGCAGTTGCGCGCTGCCGGCGAGCCGGACTTGGATGGATGCCTTCTGCCCGGGCGCGAGCGGAACCAATTCGATAGAGCCGTGTTGAACTTCGAGATTGATCCCGCCCTCGCCGCCCGAGGGTTGAACCTGAAGCCGCAAATCAATCTGCCCCTCGCGATTCTTGGACACCGGGGCGATGACTGTCCCCAGCGTGACAAAAGCATCGCGTTCGATGACGCCCGCGGCGGCTGACGCGTGCAGACTGGCTAGCCCGCCAAAAGCCGGCGCGAGTCCCAACCCATCCACCGCCAGGGTGAAAATGCCGCACGGTTGCAGCGCATCGAGCGCGAGGAGCGCCACGGCGCCCAGGTTCGAGGTATAGGCGCACAAACCACCCGTCAACACGCACAAGTCCAAGTCGTTGACGTCAACCGCGCTGGCGGCTTGGCTCAACGCCGCGCGCGCGGCGGCTTGCGTCAACCGGGCATCTACGCGCGTCGTCGGGATGGTCCATGGATGGAGCGCGTGATTGAGCCAGTAGGTATTCGCCTCGGCGGCGCTCAATTCCGGCGGCAGCCAATCCATCAACTGTTCGATCCCCGCCTGCGCGATCACGCGTTCCAGGTTGCAGCCCAGCCCCAAGTCCGCGCGCACGCGCCGCGCGTAGGTTTCGCCGCGCGCGGTGACGATCGTCGTTGCCGCGCCGCCGAGGTCCGCGCCCAGGACGCTGAGATGGTAACGTCGCGCGAGATAGCGCACGACAGTTTCGAACGCGTGCGCGGAGGGAAGCGCAGTCGTCGGCGTCCATTGGGTCAACGCGTTCAAGCCGGGGAGCCAGGTCATTTTGCGCTCGGCGTACAAGACCTCGAGTTCGCGGCGCAGGGGCGCCCAGTTTTCGCGCTCCATCGTCGGGCGCACGTTATCCACCACGCGTAACTCGGCGACCTGACCGATGCGCGCGGCGATCTGGGGCCGCGCCTCCGAGTTGCCAGCAAACACGACGACCGGTCGGGCGCTCTCCTCGCGCGCGGCGACGATCACGGCGATGAGGTTCGCTAGATCGAGCAACGGCGCGGTCGCGCCGCCGTCCACTCCGCCCACCAGGACGATGACGTCGGGATTCGCCGCCGCCAGGGCTTCTCCCGCGATCACTGCCGGGTCTTGGAGCGCGACCGGCGGCGCCTTGGCTTTGTCCGCGTCAGGGCTGGGAGTCTTGAGCGGCAGCCATCGTCCGCCGGTTTCGTCGAGCGCCAGCGTCGCTTCAATCGTCGCGCTGACGCCTGCGACGGCGCAGATCGCGCTCGCCAGGCTGATCTCGCGGCTCAAACCGACGATGGCGACGCGCAACGGAAGCGGCGCGCTCGAGACCATCGTAAACGCGTCTACGCCGACGCGGCCGGTTCGCTCCGGCGAAACCAGTTGCCCGTCTTCGGTCAGCAATGGGCGTTCCGCCCGCGCTTGGACTTGGCGAATGGCGGAACGCAGCCCTACCGCCACGTCCGCCGCCGGCGGATCGGCGGTGGTCAGCGACGCGCCGGCAGCGACGAAACGAAATTCGCCGGCGACGTTCTCCACCAGCCCGACTTTCGTCATCATGCTGCCGATGTCGGCGACCAAGAAGGATTGAGGCGTTTGCGGATCAGGCATTTCTAGTTTCAGATTTCAGATTGCAAATTTATGATTGCGGTTCGGGCCCAGGTTCGTCTAGCAATTTCTGCAGCGTCGTGATGACAAGTTCGGCTTTTGCGAATGCATCTTCGGCGTCGCGTTGCCCGTAGCGCGCCATGGGAGAAACAATCTCATCGGCTTCACGCACCGGATGGCGCGATTTGTTGATATGTTCCTCCAACTGCTGCAAGTAGCGATACACTTGGTTTCAGTTCTTTGGATCTTCTTTGGCGCAAGACGCGACTAGCGAACAAGCCGCTGATAATGTGCTCTTTCATTTCGATCACGCGGTGCTTGAAGAGCACTGCCTTGGTCATTTTCTCAGCTGCTTGTTGGGAATGATAAACGGCTGTCCAGTAGTCTTTGTTTTGCGCGAGCCGTCGCGCTACCTCAAGTTCGGCTTTAGCGATAGATTCGAAGGATTCTTGATAATCCACGCGTCATATTTCCTGGAGAGGCGAAAACGAGCCCGCACGAACTGCTCCCATTTCAAAAGTATGGGCAACTCACCCCATACGACCCGGTAGCCAGTGACCAAGCCAAACATCAAGGGACCGAGCATCTCCATGTCGCGGCGCAATGTGTCCAAGGTCATCAAAATCGGCATCACGGCAATGCCGGTCTCCATGACCAAATCGTCAAACTTGTACAGCAGCAGATTGTCGCGCTTGCGGCTGGGCGGCAAGGCACGCGCGATGACGAGCAAATCCAAATCGGAGGCTTCACGCGCTGTCCCTTTAGCATAACTCCCGAACAGAACAATCGCCACGAGATTATCGCCCAGCGTCTTGCGAATCCGGGCGACTACCGCATCGAGAAACCAGGAAGGCAATTGCCTCGTCTTCTTCATCGTTATTTGACCACTTGCAACCA
>DHFK01000091.1 GCA_002400365.1 Anaerolineales bacterium UBA4826
CGCACGACCAGATCGAGGATCGCGTCCGGAGCACTCAACTCCGATAGACCGCGCGCGAGATCGTACAGCGCGCCGAGTTCGGTCCGGCGCGTCTGTTCCTGTTCAAACAGGCGCGCATTCTCGAGGGCGATGGCGAGATGCTGTGCCAACGCTAGCGCGATCTGTGCGTCCGCCTCAGTGTAATAACTCACCCGCACGCTGTCCAGCATCAGCGCGCCGATCATCCGCCCCTGCGCGATAATCGGCGCGCACAGGAAGGAGCGCACGTGCTCTGCGCCAGGCACCCAGATCCAGTCCGGATCCGCGCGCACGTCGGGAATGACGACCGGTTTGAGAGTGCGTGTCATCTGGCGCAAGATCGGACTGTTTTCCAGCAAGTCCTTTGATTCCCCACTTGTCATTTCCTCGTCCGCGTAGCCAATGCCCGCGATCAATGTGGTACCATCTCGCTCTCCCCAGAGCAGGACCGATGCCGAGTCATAAACAATCACGCGCTTNNGCGCTTGAGGTGGTGCAGGACAGCGTGTAGAACTTGATCGGGTTTCAGCGTACCGCTGATATCCTGCGCGACTTGGCGCAAGGTTTCCGCTTGTTCGCGAGCCACGCGCTCCCCTTCAAACAGCCGCGCGTTCTCCACCGCGTTGACGCTCTGCTGTGCAAGCGCCTGGACAAATGCCACCTCTTGCAGGGTGAAATGGCGGGGTTGCCGATGCCACAACACAATGCCACCGGTCACTTGCTCTCCGCGCAGCATCGGCACAGCCAGAACGGCACGGATTTGTTCNNATTTCCGTCTGTTGGCTAAAGAGATAGCCCGGCTCAGCCCGTACGTCGGGAATCTGAACCGGGCAACGTTGAACGACGGCACGACCGATGGCACCCTGTCCCAACAAAACGCCGTGGGTGTTGAGCGACTGGACGAATTCGTCGCGGACTCCGATTGCCGCCTCGACATACAAACGTCCATCGGCTCGGAAGGCAAAGACCCCACCGGCGTCCGAACGCGAGAGTTGAGCGGCGCGCTGGGCAATAAAAGCCAGCACCGGCTGGAGGTCAGGCACAGACGTGATCTCCTGGCTGATGTGGGTCAGGGTTGCCAGTTCGCCGGCGCGGCGTCGCGTCTCTTCAAACAACTGCGCGTTCTCAATTGCTACGGCGGCTTGTCCTGCCAGCGTTACGAAAAAGTTGACCTCCTCTGGAGGGAACGTGTGCCGCGCGCGCGTCGCCAACTCGATGACCCCGATGATTGCGCCCCGGGTGCGCAGTGGGACCGCTAAATAAGATACAATCCCCAAGCGTTCCGCGATGGCTCGCCGCGCAAAACGTGGTTCCGTGCGCACGTCCACAATGACTGCCGGCTCGCCAGTGCGTGCAACCTGACCCGCGATACCCTCTTGAACCTTCAGTAGTCCGTCCTGGAAGAATTCCCCATCCAGACCGCGCCGCGCTACATAGATCAATTCACTGGTCTCCGGTTCGACGAGCGCGACTGCTCCCGCGTCCACATGCAACCGCTCTACCACTTTATCCAGGAGGATCGTGAGCGTTTCTTCCAGGTTCAGTTTCGACGTGATCGCCACGTCAATATCATGCAGCGCAGTAATGCGTTCCAACCGTTCGTTGGCGTGTGCATGCAGGCGCGCGCGTTCGTACGCCAGCGCAGTTTGATTGGCGATGAGCGCAAGCAGGTGCACCTCGTCGGTAGAGAACTCGCGTGTGGTGCGCTGTTCAACTACCAGCACCCCTATGGGTTGCCCATTCGCAAGCATTGGCACCGCCAGCGTCGCTTTCAAGCCAGCGTCCAAGACCGGCTGAGGAATCACAAAACGCGTTTCCTGTCCGGCGTCGGCAAAGTAGATTGGCGTGCGCATTGTGAAAGCCCGCGCCGCAGCCGATTCGTGCGGCGCCACTTGCAGCCCCCTCAGGGTGTCCGCTTGCCAGCCAGCCGTCGCGTGCATCTGCAGTGCGCCATCCTCGCGCGGCAGCAGAATGCTGGCAAAATCGCTTTTGAGCAATTCGCGTGCGGTGGTCACCGCGAGTTCGAGAATCGTGTCCGCATCGAGGAGGGCGGCTAGGCTCTGGGAGAATTTCAAGAGCGCAGTTTGCTCGACAATGCGCTGCCAAAGGTGCCGCCGCATTTCGTCGAACGCCACCGCCACCATACCGACTTCATTGTGTATCGTCACCCAAACGGGGGAGGCGAGATCGCCAGCGCTCACTCGCTCCACGGCTCCTTTCAAGACATCGAGCGGGCGGATGATCTGCCGACGGATCAGTGCAAAGCCAAAGGCGACGACGACTGCGCCGGCGAACAGATAGGCTGCTTGAATCTGTTTTAGTCGCGCCACGTGGTCTGCCGCCGCTGCTTCGTACGACTCCACGGCCCGGTCCACTTCACGGAAGAGACTTTCCGAGAGGGATTCGACGGCGGCTACCCCTTGAACGAAGGCTGGGCTGTCTGGCGGATTCTCCAAGACCGCGTGAGCCGCCGAATGGAAGGGCTGCCACAGACTCCAAACGCGCTCTAGTTGGCTGCGCACGGACGGGTCGGTCGTGGGGGGAAGGGAGACACTCCGTCCCGCGTAGACGATTTGACCGCCATCCCGCAGGGCCACAAAAGTCTGTTCCCACTCGCGCTCGGCTATCTCCAACTCCACCAGGTAGCGTGAGGTTTGTCCTTGCTGCGCGCCCAGAAGAGCAAGTTTTGCGACACGTTGGCTCAACCATCGTTCGCTTCCGGCTACGTTTATGACCAGGGCATCGGCAGACTGACTTTCCACCACCCACAGGGTCGTCCCGATGGAGAGGAGTCCGATAAATATCAAAAGGCCTAGCACCAGGCCCAGATTCGTCCGAATACTTGTCGCCGTCACTATCCATTTCCTTCTCAGCGCGCCAACGCTTGATTCATCCCGAAGGCGTACTGGTTTCTGCTTGGGGGAGCCGGCGGACGCGAAGGAACGCCAGCCACAACACCAGCCAGCATCCCAACGCAAAGACGCTCAGGAGGACGAAACCAAACGCAAAAGACCCGGTCGCGTCCTTGAGCGTGCCGAGGACGATGGGCGGAAAAAAGCCACCCAGCCCGCCGGCGGCGCCCACCAAACCGGTGACCGTCCCCACCTGCGCCGGAAAATACTGGGCAACCAGTTTAAAGACTGCGCCGTTTCCAAAACCGAGTAGTGCGGCACACCCCAGCGCACCAATCGTAAAGAGGATGATCGAAGGCAGCGCCATCAGCCACGCCAGCAGTGCGATGCCCACGAAGATGACTATTAGAAGGCGCTGCCCACCCACTCGATCGCTCAGCCAGCCGCCCACCGGTCGCGCCAGCGTTGCCAGGATGATAAAGCCGGCGGTACGCGCGCCGGCGTCTTCCGGCGTTAGAAGAAAGATTTCTTTCAACAAAGTAGGCAGATAAATCCCCAGCGCGACGAATCCGCCAAAGGTGAGAAAGTAGAACAGACTCAGCGCCCACGCGAGCGGTTCGGCGTACAACATACGCATACTCTCCGCTAACGTTTTGTGCGCGGCTTGTCGCGGCGCGTTGCGCGACCAGAGCGCCAAGACCACTCCCCAGCCGAGTGAGGCAAGCCCAAACGCAATCAACGTGGCGGGGATTCCGATCCGATTCGCCAAGACGGGACCAAAGAAAACCGCAATTGACTGACCGATGTTGCCGATCCCGTAGATGCCGAGTGCGGTGCCCTGTTTTTCCGCGGGAAACCAAAGCGAGACAAAACCCACTCCAATGGCGAAGGAACTGCCCGCGAGGCCCAGCCAAAATCCCCAGAAAAGCAAACTGGGATAGGAATGGTTCAGCGCGAGCGCGGCAGGCGGAATCAGTCCGAAGATGAGCAGTGCAGTGAACAGCAGACGACCGCCATACCGATCGGTCAGTAGGCCCATCGGGAGGCGCCCAACCGATCCGAGGATGACCGGGAGCGCGATCATCAGACTGGCTTCCATCGCCGATAATCGTAGTTCAGCTTTGAGCAGCGTAGCCAATCCGGAAATGAGACCCCAGTTGGCAAATGAAACGGTAAAAGCGATGGTCGTCAGAAAAAGCTGTCGGTTGGGTGTGGCGTTGCTCATCGTATCTCCCTAACATCGTTCGCTCAAGCAGGTTGTCGGAGAGGCAGATCAGAAACCCGTTTTCTGGTTAGCAAGTCAAAGAATGACGCGGAAATNNGTCTCCGACAGACTGCTAGAGATCGTGCACGGATGCCCGATCAGCCAGGCAAGCCGGGGACGCGCGTTCGCCCAGGGGACGATAGTACGCTTGCCCCGCGCACGCACGGCACAGGAGCATACCATCGCGCATCACCTGGCGCGCATTGATGATTTCTTCCTGGCAAATCTCGCATCGCACACGCACACTGCCGCGCGCGACGATCTCACGCACCGGCGTCAACAACGCGACCCCGTCCCAGCGCAACAGCCGCTCGTCTGGCATCCGTTGATAGCCGACGAGTTGCGCGCGCCAGCGGCTGCTTGCTTCCGGCGCGTACTCGCGCGCGAGCGCACGCGCTTCGATGCGCGGCACAATCCGTACCGCGCGCTCGGTTGCAGTATCCACAAACGTCGCCGCGACTTTGCCGAAATCCTCGATCCGCATGGTCCGGCGTCCGACCGCGCAGCCGGTCGCCGCGGCGATGCCGTCAGTCGCGCAACCGTCGGTTTCGACAATCGTGAGCAGCCGCTTGTCCACCTGGGGCAGATCAAGGGCGAGCAACACGCCGGCGAGCATGCCCATCCGCACGCCGAGCACCTGGCGCGGGCAGAGTTCCCGGTGCCGCGCCGCGCTCGCCCGCAGCAACTCGTTCAGCGTTTTCATGATTTACCTGTGCGCGGCTGGCGATTCCAAATCACGACTTGGTACGGTCGCCACCAGTACGTGATCGGGAAGGTCACGAAATGGACGAGGCGCGTGAACGGGAAAAGCGCGGTGATGAGAAACGCGTTCAGGAAGTGCCACTGGACGACTTGGGGCAGAACGGTGACGTACTGTATCTGCGGATTAAACGTCGCGAGCGACCACAGCCACGGTACGGCGGTGTGCAGATACCAGTCCGAGCCCCAGCGATAGAACAGCGCGATCCAGAAACCGAGAATCACCTGCAAGAGCAAATCTGCGAGCAGTACCCAATCCCAAAAGGTCGTGACGCTGAACGCGCGCGCGTTGGTGATGCGGCGGACGATGAGCAGCGTCAGACCCAGGATCGCCATCAGCGCAAGCGCGAGTCCGGTCAGTTCGAGCACGTAGAGCCGCGTCTGATCCGCGATCAGATTGCCCCATTGCGTGGGGAAGAGCGCGGCGAGCAGATGCGCGGTCAGCACCAGCACGATGCCGTAATGCCACGGCACCGAGCCCCAGAAGAGCGCGCGGTTTTCGAGAAACTGGGACGACTGGCTGGAAAATGAAAAACGGTCGTTGAAATAGCGCAACACGCCGACAAAGATCGCCAAGCCGACCGCGAGATAGGGAAACGCGACAAAGAGCAGAATGTCGAGTGGGGTTGCATTTTGCATTGCCAATGACCTCCTATGATTACACTTGATCGAAATAAGCGACTGATGGTTTCTTGCCACGAATCTGCACGAATTGTCACGAAGATTTCGTCCAATTTCGTGGAATTCGTGGCAGAGAGTTTTCAGATAACGTCCATTGACAAGAGCGCGGTCTCACGCCTTCCTTGCCGACAACCAACGCTCACTCATCTGATGAATCTTCCGAAAACCGACTTGCTCCAGCCAACCGCGATAGGTTTCGAAAGAGTGTGCTGTTCCGCCGCTGTTCGCCCACATGAAGAGGGTGAGGAAACTGGCGGACTCGCTGGGCGGATCGGTGGACATCGGGCAGTCAATCACCAGCGTTCCGTTCCGTGTCAATGCAGGGTGGATGCGGCGAAAAAGGTTTTTGTTTTGATCAGCCGTCAGATAGTGCGTGATCTGTCCAACCAGCGCCGCATTGAATTGATCCGCACCCAGGTCGGCGGTCAGCAGATCGGCGGGCATGAATGTCACGCGGGACGCGATTGCCATCCGTTCCGCCAGATCGCGGGCGACTTGGAGAACAGCAGGCGAATCGAGGCAGGTCACCAAGACGGTGGGCGAAGTCTGCGCCAGGGAAAAACTCTTGATCGCACATCCGCAGGCGAGGTCGAGAATCCGCAAATGCTCCCGACCTTCGGGCTTGATCCCCGCCGATTGCCACATCTCCAAACTTTTTGGAATGCGCCACGCGCTGTAACTCTCCAGCCACGCATCTTGGACGAAGTTTTCATCCAGCGCGCGCGGCGCGCCGCTCCGAACGGATTCCAAGATGCTGTCGAACATTGCCTGGTCGGTATAGTCCAGAATCATATTGCCGACATATGCTTTCCGCCCGCGCACCAAAAAGGTCTCCGCCGTGAGGGTGAGCGCGTATTCGTCGCCGCGACGATCCAGGATACGCGCGCCGCAAAAGTAATCGAGCAAAGTCTTGATCGCATACGCATTACAGTGACAAGCCCGCGCGACCCGCTCGGCGTTTGCGGGACCCGCGGCGAGGGGACTGAAGATATCGATTTGCAGCGCCATGCGAATCCATTGGGGTTTGAAGATTCCCCAAAAGAGGTCGCCGACGAGATCAGGGTTGGGCTGCTGAGGCGTATCGTCCATTTCGATTTCACCTGACTACAAGCAAGTCGCTTCATTACTCTGCATTTTCCGCAACGCCCCATTGCCCCATTTCGACAAGCTTGCGGTTGGCTATATGCGCGATGCCGAGGGCTTGCAACGCGATTCGCTACCGTCGGGCAAGCGGTGCAACTCCTGCGGTACGCTTCACGTCTTCGCCTTTTGCGCGATCAACTGAATCGCCTTCGCAGCGCCCGCCATCGGGCTTGCCAGCGTTGATGCGACCACTTGGAAAATATCGTCAGCCATTCCCGCTAGGAATTTCAGCCACCGCTCCACTTTGGCGGGATTGGCTTGCTCGCCCTTTTTGACTTCTTCCTCGATTTTCTGGACCGTGTCTTTGATTTCGGCTTTGTCCACGTTGGCATCTTTAGGACGCGCGTCAATCCTCTGATAGATCTGCGTAAACTGCTTCGTCAGTTCCGCTAGCGCAGACGCGTCGAGGCCGTAGGTAACCGTCGTGATTTTATCGCGGCCGACAATATCGCCGCCAACCGTAACCTTGCCGCCCGTGATACTTACACCGCCCTCAGTAAGTTGCTCATTTGTCATGGTACCCCTTTGGGGATTTCAAATTCTGCAATCTTTGTCCTGAGCGAAAGCCAGCCCTGAGTGTGTTGAAGGGTCCAAGGATGAAATCTACGATCTTCCCTCACCGCCTGACCCCCGCCACTTGCCACTCGTGTGGAACAGCGGGTCCAGACGGGGAGACATCCACAATGGTCGTCACCTTTAACTGACTAAGAATCGGACTCGTAACCTGCGGGAACTGCGATTCTACGAGCAAGTTAGGCACAGCCACCCAGCCGAAATTCGAGTTTGAAATTTGCAGTACTTGTACAGCCGCCCCTTCGAGTTTCAGCGTTGAGCTAGCTTCGCCGACTCTAAACGTAGCGGCGAATGGCAGGTCGCCCAAAGCGGACCACCACCCGCCCACAACGATGCGACCTGGTGCAAGGTAGCGTACCTTGGGTTCGCCCACGCCGATCTTCGGTCCCAAGATGAAACGCAAGTAGGAACTGCTCTCCACTTCAGTGGTCGTGATAGAAAAAGTCTGCCCCGGCGACAGTGCGTTCAAGTCTCTCAGTTTTTGCTCCATCCGCTGGGCGGCTTCCGGCGACGTTTCGACCGGCCGGTTTAATGCGACAAAAACCGTGGCGCTGAGAACTACACCGCCGGAAAAGAAGCAGGTCGCCGTGAGCGAAAAACAGAATCCAACTGCCAAGACCAGCCCGCCAATCGTAAGCACCAAGCGCTGAACAGCCGAAGCACCAAGACCCGTTTGCGTAACCTTCACCACATCACGCCCTGCGACATCACCCCCGACTTGTACTTGACCGCCACTCACCTCCACGCCGCCGTTGTGTTCGCGGCGCGCCGGTTCAAGCGCAGAAAGATCGGTCGGAGCGGGTGCGGACGTTTGAGAAGGCGCGCTGGGCAGAGGGTGTGTGACTTGAGGCAGCGGCTGTCCGCAATGCGCGCAAAAGCTCGCCTGATCGTGATTTCGCGCTTGGCAATTGGGGCAAGTGTTCATCTCGACCTGATTCATTCGTCGGGATCAACAGCCGCATAATCTATGCGACTGCCATCGCAAACCGCATTGTCCCAAGCGCGAGTTGCAGCGCACGCAGCAGTTGTTGGTACGCTGCACGCCCGCGGCTCTGAACGAGCGCGTCGTCTTCCGCCGGATCGTTTTCTTCTTTGCCGCACATCTTGTCGAGCGCGGGCAAGAGCGCGTCGCGCAGAATCTCTTCACTCAACGCCGCGTCGTCGCACACTGACACGAACCGCAGCATCACCGCGACGTGATCCGCGAGTTCCGCGCCAGCGTCGAACCCGTGCGCTGCGTAGCGTTGCTTGAGTTCCAACAGAAAGACGCTGCGCTTGTACGTCTCGCCGAACAGGTGATAACCGACGTACGGGTAGAACGCGGCGTTCAACTCAAAGACGCCTGTATAGATTTCTTCCAACTGTCCCGGCGGTACCGTTTCGACGAATTCCTGGAATTCGCCTACGCGTGTCGCCGCTTCGCGGTCGTACTCGGCGACGAGCGCGGTACATTCGCGCGCGGCGGCGCCCAGCCCCGCCGACGGATAATCCAGCAGGCGCGCCAAGAGCGCCAGGGCGCGGCGCGTCGTTGAAGCGATGGGCATGATCAAAACCTCCGCGCCGGCGCGGTGCGAAATCCGAAACCGCCTTCGCGTTTGCGTGTGAACGGATCGACCGTGGCTTCGACGGCTTGCTCGCGCGCGAGCGGCGGCACGACAAAGCGCTCTTCGAACGTCGGCATCGAAGTGAGGCGAAAGATCGTTTCGACTTCCTCCGCCGTCGTGCCGCCGGCGGCGAGCGCCTCGCGCACCTCGGACTCTGGCACATCGTTCACCCGCTTGCCGCGCATGAAAATTCGCACCGCGATCAGTTTGCGATACACCGCTTCGACGACATCGGTGTTGCCCGCCGAGAAGAGCCGCGCCATGTACTTGATCGGCAGGCGCGCGCGTTCGAGCGAACTCAGCAGCGGATGCAAGCCCTCGCGTTCGAGCGCGCTCACGTCGTACTGACCATCTTTCATCTTCGCCAGTACCGGCAACATCGGTGGAACGTAGAACAGCATCGGCACGGTACGGAAATCGGGATGCAGTGGGAGCGCGATCTTCCACAGTTTGACGAATTTGTACACTGGCGATTTTTGCGCCGCGTCGATCAGTTGATCGGTCACGCCATTCGCCTTTGCCGCCGCGATCACATCGGGGCTGAACGGATTTTCGATGATCGTGCGCTGCGCGTCCACCAAGTCCTTGTCTTTGGCAGAAGCAACCTGGACGATGCGGTCGGCATCGTACAGGATGACGCCCAGATAACGAATGCGACCGACGCACGAGTGAAAACACGCGGGCGGCTGTCCGCTTTCGAGGCGCGGATAGCACAGGATACATTTTTCCGATTTGCCGGTCGCCCAGTTGTAGTAGGTTTTCTTGTACGGGCAACCGGAAATGCACATGCGCCAGCCGCGGCATTTCTCCTGGCTCAACAAAACAATGCCGTCCTCGCCCCGTTTGTAGATCGCGCCCGCCGGACACGCCGCGACGCAGCCGGGATTCAGGCAGTGATTGCAGATGCGCGGCAAGTAGAAAAAGACGACCCGTTCGAGTTCCTGCATCTGCGCGCGCTCGTCGTCGCTCAACTGGTCGAGGTTCACGTCGTTCTTGGCGTAGACCGGCGAGCCGCCGAGATCGTCGTCCCAGTTTGGACCGGCTTCAATGTCCATCGGCTTGCCGGTGATCATCGAGATCGGGCGGGCGGTCGGCTGGTCGTCACCCTCCGGCGCGTTGAAGAGTTCGTCGTACTGGTACGTCCACGGCTCGTAGTAATCGTCAATCGTCGGCAGGTTGGGATTGAAAAAGATATTCCCCAAGCCCTGCGTGCGTCCCTGCAGTTTTAGCCGCAGACTGCCGTTGTTCTTTTCCCAGCCGCCCTGGTATTTTTCCTGATCTTCCCACTGCGTCGGATAGCCGGTACCCGGCTTGGTCTCGACGTTGTTCCACCACATGTACTCGGTGCCCTTGCGATCGGTCCAGATATTCTTGCACGCGATGCTGCACGTGTGGCAGCCGATGCACTTGTCGAGATGAAAGACCATGGAAACTTGCGCGCGAATGTTCATGCCTTACTCCTTGTTGATTAGGCTCGTCCATCTCCGAAATACCCGGTTACCCACTTGATGAAGATGCGGTAGATATGCTTTTGAATTTTCGATGATCTCGCGTCCGGACTTGCGGACACCCGCAAGTTCATCGGCAAATGTTGCGACCATCTCCTGAATGATGGTTTCGGCGACTTCCAGGTGAAATAGAAATCCGTATGCGTTCGCGCCGTAGTGAAACGCCTGGCACTCGGTCAGCGCCGATGACGCCAATGCTGTTGCTCCATACGGCAAATCGAAAATGTCGCCGTGCCAATGGTAGGCAACGAATGGGGAAGCGATTCCATGCCACAACGGATCGCGCTGCGCCGATTCGGTTAGCGTTATCGGAAACCAGCCGATTTCTTTTTGTTTTCCGGGTTTGACTGTTGCGCCTAACGCCGCCGCCAGCAACTGACTTCCCAGGCACACGCCCAAAATTGGTTTCTCATTTCCCAAGGCATCCTCGATAAGGCACATTTCTTCACGCAGAAATGAGTAACGGTCGTGCTCGTATACTCCCATGGGTCCGCCCATGACGACTAGCCCCGCGGCTCCGTCCAGCGCTTGCGGAATGGATTGTCCTTCAAACGTTCGGATGTATTTCGGCAAGATATTTGCCGCTTTCAATGCGCTGGCGATCAAGCCGAGTGATTCACATTCGGCATGTTGGAGAATCCATACGTGAGACATCACCACTCTAATTTTTCCAGTTTTCTGACGACCGCGTACGTATCGCGCGTAAAGATGCCGATGGGTCCCCAGTAGTTGAAACCGTACGTGAACTGGGCGTAGCCCCCGGCGAGTTGCACCGGGTTGATGCGCGTGCGCGTGAGACTGTTGTGTGCGCCGCCGCGCTTGCCGCCGCGAATTTGCGATTTCGGAATCGAGATCGT
>DHFK01000028.1 GCA_002400365.1 Anaerolineales bacterium UBA4826
ACGGACTGGAATCTCATCATGTCCGGCACGGTGCTGGCGCTCTTGCCGCCGGTACTGGTCGTCATTTTGATGCAACAATGGTTCGTCAAGGGCTTGGTGCAAACTGAGAAATAATGCTAGGACGCGGACGAGCGCGGATGAACGCGGATTATTTCTCCGCGCTTGTCCGCGCTCGTCCGCGTCCTATTCTCGAGGAGACCATGAGAAACTTGTCACCTGTTCTCATCGCGGCTTTGCTCGCCGCGTGTGGCGCGCCGGCAGCGCCGCCGGTAACGCCAACGCGCATTGCGACGAATACGCCGACCTCTGCGCCAACCCTCGCGCCGAAAACGTTGATCGTCGCGCATCGCGGCGGCGCGGCGCTTGCGCCGGAAAACACCCTCGCCGCGTTCTCGAACGCGCTCAAACTCGGCGTGGATATGGTCGAGTGCGACGCGCATCTCAGCAAGGATGACGCGGTCGTGGTAATGCACGATTTCACCGTGTCGCGCACGACAAACGGCGTGGGCGAAATCCGCGACTTGACGCTGGCAGAACTCAAGACGCTGAACGCGGCGGCAAAATTCCCCGGCGGTAGTTACGCCGCGCAATCTGTTCCAACCTTGGGCGAGTTGCTCGATCTCGTCAAAGGGCACGCGGGCATCCAAATCGAAATCAAAGTTGGCGCAGGCAACGCGCGTTATCCCGGCATCGAGCGCAAAGTGATTGACCTGATCAACGCGCGCGCGATGGCAGACCAGGCCATCATTATCTCGTTCGATTTCCCGACGCTCCAAGAAATCAAGGCGCTTGACCCGCGCATCAAGACCGGCGCGCTCGTTCGCGCGGATTGGTTCACCGCACGCGCTAGTGCCGATCAAGTCGTCGCCGACGCGATCGCGGCAACCGGCGCGGACTATTTCATGCCGACCGCCGGTCCGGTCACCGAGGCGGTGGTCCAAGCCGTTCACGCGCGCGGACTCGGGATCGGCGTGTGGACGGTGGATACGCCGCAAGATATGCGCCGCTTGGCTGACTGGGGCGTAGATGCGATTACGACCAACCGCCCCGGCGAGTTCAAGCGCGTGCTGGGGCGATAGCGTATGGCAGATGGCAAATAGCGTATAGCATATAGCATATAGCCGTTGAGGACAAGGGCAATATGCCATACGCCATAAGCCATCTGCTATACGCTCTTTGCCATACGCCGTCTTGCGCCATTTGCAATTTGCCTGATTCGCGGTATAATGCGTTTCGCCAGCGGGGCGTAGCGCAGGTGGTAGCGCGCAGCGTTCGGGACGCTGAGGTCGATGGTTCAAGTCCATTCGCCCCGACACCAGACGGCAACCCTATCGCGGTTGCCGTTTTTCTTTTCTGTCGGCTAATTGACTAATCTCCCATTTGCCCTATAATGCTTGCCGCTATGCCTTTGGAAATTCGGCTCGGCGATGTAGTGCGGCTGCGCAAGCCGCATCCCTGTGGTGGTTATGAATGGCAAGTCGTTCGCCTCGGCGCAGACATCGGCATTGTCTGTTCCACGTGCCAACATCGCGTCCTCCTGCCTCGCCGCGAGTTTGAAAAGCGCGTGAAAACTTTCGTCCGTCGTGCGGAGACCCCAAGCCCCACACCCCCGACCTCAGACCGGTCTGTCTGAAATCTGCCGTCTATTGTCTGTGATCGGTTGTCCATGGAATCACTCCATCCAAGCGGGTACACCGTCGTACTCAGGAATCGAAATTTTCTCGCGATCTGGATGGCGCAGGTGTTGTCCAACACCGCGCTCACCGGCTCGTTCTTCCTCCAACTCATTCTCATCGAGGTGGTGACGGAATCGAGCGCGCAACTCGGCGCGGTGATCCTCGCCTTTAGTCTGCCGGCGGTCTTGTTGAGCGCGATCGCCGGCATGGTCGTTGACCGCGTTTCCAAAAAGTCCATTTTGATTTGGTCAAACGCGCTGCGCGTGGTCACTGGCGCGGCGCTGGCGATCGTCGCCGCGCTCCTGCCGGGCAACAAACTGAGCGAAGCGCTCTTCCTCTCCATCCTCTACGTCCTCGTTTTTGCTACCTCCGCCATCGGCCAATTCTTCGCGCCCGCCGAGGGTTCGACGATTCCACTGCTCGTCCGCGCCGAAAATTTGCTGCCGGCCAACTCGCTCTTCACCCTCACTTTTACCGCGTCGCAAATCTTGGGCATGGTCATCCTCGCGCCGCTCGGCGTCAAGCTGATCGGCATCGTCGGCTCGCTATGGGTCGCGGTGGCGATGTACCTGGGCGCGACGCTTTTGGTCGCGTGGCTCCCGCGCGATCAGCCGGTGCGCGCCGAGGCGATTGACGGCGCGTCCGCGGTGCGCCGCGCCTGGGACGAGGTTCGCGCGGGCTGGCAGTTTGCGATCGCGCACCGCAGTATCTTCGTCGCGCTGCTGCAACTCGCGCTCGTTTCGACAATCACGATGATTATGGCGGAACTCGCGCCGGGCTTTGCCAAGCGCGTGCTCGGTCTCAGCGCCGAAGACGCGACGTACGTCTTTTGGCCCGCCGGCGTCGGAATGTTGCTGGCAAGTATTCTGATCGGGCGGTTTGGACAGCGCGTCCCGCGCGAAATCCTGGCGAGCATTGGAATGATCGGAGTGGCGGCGGCTCTGCTCGGACTTGCCTGGGCGGGCGGCGGCAGCGAGGTTTTCGGCAAACCGTTGTTCGTCGGACACCCCGAACTCGTTCTCACCACGTCGGCGATGGTCATGTTCTTTTCGCTCATCGTCGGCATGATGATGGCGACAATCAATATCCCCGCGCAAACCGTCGTGCAAGAGCGCTCGAGCGACGCGGTGCGCGGACGCGTGCTGGCGGTTCAGTTCACGCTGTCGAACGCACTCGGTATCCCGCCCATGTTGTTCATCGGCAATCTCGCCGACATCTATGGGATTCCGCGCATCACTTCGGTTATGGCTATCCTGATTGCGTTCCTCGCCGGGGCAAACCTGATCTGGGCGATTTCGATGACGCGCCTCGCGCGGTTGCGCCACGCCCATCATACCACATCGCATCTTGATTGACACCGACTTGGCAGCACCCCAATCTTCTCGACGCATCCTGATTCTCATGTCCGATACCGGCGGCGGGCATCGCAGCGCCGCCGAGGCGATTGCCGCGGGGCTCGCGCGCGAATTTCCGGGACGCTACCAGACAACGTTGCTCGACGGGATCGCGCGCGCGGCGGTTTTCCCATTCAACCACACGGCCGAATGGTATCGGCCGGTCGTCACGTACGCCGAATGGTCGTGGGGCTTGCTATTCCGCACGACAAACAATCGTCTAGCCGCACGGCTAGGTCCTAAACTCTTGGATCTCTTGGCGGGCAGGCGGCTGCGCCACTTGCTGCGCGCGCACTCGCCCGATCTCGTCGTCAGCACGCATCCGCTCTTTACGGCGTTCCCGCGTCGTCTGCTGCGCGAGATCGGAGCGCGCGCGCCTTTCGTCACGGTCGTCACCGATTTGTTCGACGCGCATATCCTCTGGTTTGACCGCGAGGTAGAACTCTGCGCGGTCCCGACTGACGGCGCGCGACAAGCGGCGCTGCGCTACGGTATGCCGGACGGAAAAATCCGCGTGACCGGCGAGCCGGTGAATCTGAAATTCCTCGACAGCGGGCTGAGCAAAACAGAGGCGCGCCGCAAACTCGGACTCACGCCCGATCAAACGACGATTCTCCTCGTCGGCGGCGGCGAGGGGATGGGACCACTGGACCAGATCGCGCGCGCGGTTGATCGCGCGCGGTTGCCCGGGCAGTTGGTCGTCATCGCGGGACGCAATGAGCCGTTGCGGCGCAAACTCCAAGCCGCGCCCTGGCAAATCGCAGTGCGCGTGCAGGGTTTTGTGACCAACATGCCCGAATGGATGCGCGCATCGGATGTGATCGTCACCAAAGCGGGACCGGGGACGATCAGCGAAGCGTTGGCGTGCGGCTTGCCGATTCTGCTCAGCGGATTCTTGCCGGGACAGGAAAACGGTAACGTCACGTTTGTCGAGCAGAGCGGCGTCGGCGTCCTACGGAAAGACCCGGACGACATCGCGCGCACCCTAGGCGAATGGCTCGCGCCGGGGAACGACACGCTCGCGCGTCTGTCGGCGCGCGCGCGCGAACTGGCGCGCCCGCGCGCCGCGCTCGACATCGCCAAGATGTTGGATGAGATCTTGACCACGCGCCCGTCGCGTGTATAATTCGAGATAGCGGTTCTGCAGATGGATACTCGGAAACTATATATTGCTCTCGGCGTCGGCGCGCTGGCACTCGTTGGCTTGACGGCTTGCGCCGGCGTTCTGCCGGGCAACAACGAACTTCCCAGCGCGCCCACGCCGAGCCGCGCGATTACCCTTACGCTCTGGCACACACAGAGCGGCGCGCCGGCGAGACTCCTGAGTACGTTGGCAAATGATTTCCACAAAGCGTACCCCAACCTCACCGTGCGCGCAGAACAGAAATCGAACGAAGGCGATTTGCTGCGCCAAGGGCTTGCCGCCATCGCGCTGAACCAGACGCCCGATCTGATCCTCGCCAGCCCGCGCACGATCGCCGAGTTTGCGCGCAAAGGCGCGCTCGTCAATCTCGACCCGCTGCTGCATGACGCGAAACAAGGTCTGACCGAAGCGGATCGCCAGGACTGGTTCCCCGGCATTCTCGACGCCGCGCGTTTCCCTGATCCGAAAAATCAACTCTTTGGCTTGCCGTTTGACGCCAGCGCCGTCGTGCTGTACTACAACGCCGATCTCCTAAAGGCGGCAAAGGTGGACGCGCCGCCGCGCACCTGGGAGCAATTCAGCGCCGCCGCGCGCGCGACGACCCAGGGCAATGCGCGCGGCTGGGCCATGTCGCCGGACGCGGCGGTTTTCTACGCGTGCTTGTTCAGCCAGGGCGGCAGCGTCTTGACGGCGCGCGCAACGCAGCCCCGCGCCCAGTTCGACGACGCCGCTGGACTCAGGACACTGCAATTGATCGCCGCGTTGACCAAAGGCGGCGCGGCGTATCTTGCCGACAGCAAGGACAGCGCGCGCAGCGACCTGGCGCAAGGCAAGGCGGCGCTCTGGTTCGGCGCAACCGACGATCTGGCGCCGCTGGCAGAGGCGACGACACGCGCGCCGGACAGTTCGCAATGGGGTGTAACCAACGTTCCCCAAAACGATCCCAGCCGTCCGCTCACCACAGTGTTCGGCGCGAGTCTTGCGCTTTTCAAATCCGCCCCAAGCGGCGCGAACGACATCGCCGACGCGCGCGTGCGCGCGGCGTGGTCGTTTGCGCGCTGGCTCACCTTGCCGGAACAGAGCGCGCGGTGGTCACGCGCCACGCTAACGATTCCGGTCCGCCTGTCCGCGCAACTGCTGCTGGCGAACAACTTGCCGCCGAATCTCCAGCGTCTGCGCGATGGTTTCGGCGATACACTTCCCGCCGGACGCGCGCTGCCGACCGTGAAGGATGCCGGGCTGATTGACGCCGCAATCGTGGAAATGTGGACGAGCGTGGCAAATGGAGCAGACCCCGCCGCCGCGCTGAAGAATGCCGCGACGCGCGTCAATTGGATTTTGGGGCAAACACCATAGCGGGTGGCGAGTGACGAGTGACGGGTGACGTGTCGCGATTCTCCATGTCACTCGTCACCCGACACGCGTCACTCGTCACACAAAAGGATTTTCCATGTCCCTGCGTCTTCAAACCGCGCTGCGCGCCGCGCGCGCGGCGGGAAAAGTACTCCTGGACAAATTGCACGATGGACGGCAAATTCATTCCAAGGGCAAGCGCGACATCGTGACCGATGCGGATTACGCCGCCGATCGGACTGTGCGCAAGATTCTGCTGTCGCGTTTCCCGCGCGACCAATTCCTGTCGGAAGAAGATGATGCCGACGCGCGCAAACGATTGTGGGCGCAGGCAAGCGCGTCGGACGGACTGGCGCTGTGGGTGGTTGACCCGCTGGATGGCACGACGAATTACTCGCGCAGTCTATGTCCCTTTTGCGTGTCCATCGCGCTGTACCAAGCCGGCGCCGTGCGCATCGGCGTAGTGTACGATCCGATCCGCGACGAATTGTTCTCAGCGGAACGCGGGCGCGGCGCGCGCTTGAACGGCAAACCGATCCGCGCGAGTTCTGTCCGCGCGTTCGACGCTGCGGTGATCGGGACCGAATGGGCGCGCGCGCCCAAATTGCGCCGCCGCATGGTCGCAATCCTCGCGCAAGTCGTCGGGCGCGCGATGACGGCGCGCGCGTTCGGCAGCGCGGCGCTTTCGCTCTGCGCCATTGCCGCCGGGCGAATGGATGGTTACATCCACTTGTCGCTCTCTCCCTGGGATGTCGCCGCCGCCGCGCTGATCGTCGAGGAAGCCGGCGGCACAGTGACGACGCCCGCCGGCGTCGCGTGGAACTTGCATTGCAAAGGGTACGTCGCGAGCAATGGGTTGCTACATTCGAGACTGTTGAGATGTTTTGATGAGGGGTAGAGAACGCGTCACCCAAACTTTGCGCGGCGAAGCGACAGACCGCATGGCGCGCGGCGAATTCTTCATTGCCGATGAATTCGTCCGCGCGTTCTCGTCTCTGGACGCCGACGCTGAGATCGCGCCCGCACAGCGCGCGAGGGTGATCGAAGAACTCGCTCTCGACATCGCGTCGGTTTCGTTCAGCGCGGGCTGGGGCGCACCGCAGCAGCCAGACGAAGACCAAGCGCTGGAATCGCTCGCGCGCTGGCACGCGGCAGGCGATCGCTTTGTGTTCGCGCTAATTGACGGACCCTTTAGCGCGGCAGTCAAGGCGCGTGGCTTTGAGACGATGATGTTGTACACACGCAGCGCATCACAACTCGCGCGCGCGGAGTTTCAACGCGGCGCGGATGAAGCGCGCGTGATCGCTCAAGCCGCGCGCGATGCCGGCGCGGATGGCGTCATCCTGGGCGAGGACATTGCGTACGGTCGGACGACCTACATCTCGCCGAACGATTTGCGCGAGTTGTATTTTCCGATGCTGCGCCAAGCCGCGCGCGAGATCCACGCCCTCGGGCTGGTCGTGTTCTTCCATTCGGATGGCAATCTCAACGCGATTCTCGACGATCTCGCCGCGTGTGAGTTGGATGGCATTCAGGGACTGGAACCCGAAGCGGGGATGAGCCTTCACGCGGCGCGCGAACGCGTTGGCAAGCGTTTGGCGTTGTGGGGCAACGTGAGTTTCGATTTTCTGAGCGCGGCGCGGACGGACGCGGAAATCGCGGAGGTACTGCGCGCGCTGACCTCACCCCCTACCCCCTTTGTCCCCCTCCCCCCTCTCCTGATGCGTCCTGAGCGGAGCGCAAGCGGAGTCGAAGGATCAGCGTCAGGAGAGGGGGGAAGGGGGCGGGGGGTGAGGGGTGAGGCGCTCATCCTCGGCTCGTGCGGTGGTTTGGTGCAAGGCCTGAACGTCGAAACGGTGCGGCGGTTTTATCGGGCGATTCCATAGGCAGTGGGGAAGAACACGATACATCCGCGCGTCTGCGGATTTACGTATTCTTAATGAGGGGGATTGACTAGATTGCCCAACGTGGCTAGAATGGTTTGCGAGAAAGGCTTCTGAAGGAGGAAGTATGCAATCCTTGATGGTTGAGATCATCGCGTACGCGCCGACACAGTTCTATCATTGCGCGCACTGCGAAGTGGTGTGGAACGCCGCCGAGATGCCCAATGTGCAGAAATGGCACGCGGATACCCTCGAGACCTCGATGCCGCCGGAGATGATGCAAGAGTACCGGAATTTGTCCGATTGGGTGCGGGACGCGGCGGAGCACTACGGCGGCCGAGTCGTCTTCAAGGTGATTGACGCCGCATCGGTCGAAGGATTTTGGAAATCGCTGCGGTACGGCGTGCGCAAGTATCCGGCCGTCGCGATCGAAGGCAAGGCGAGAGCGATCGGCGCTGACCTCAAGCAAGCGGAAACATTCATCAATCAACACCTTGCTTTCCAGCCGGCTTGATTCGGAATGAATCTTTGGGTATTGCATTTGCGCTGGGAGCGTAGTATAATCTGCTCAATTGAATAGCGCGACGTGATGGTGGTATTGGTGTTTTAGCGGTTGAGCGCAATACGGCGGTTCGACGCCTTGCGCGGTGTGACCAAAGGAGGTGATGCTGGCAAGGGTACGCTAAGGAGCATCCTCATGGATTCGATGTAGGCTCAAGCACCGAAGCTGCTGCGCAGATGCAGCAGAAAATCCAGTTCAGGAGGTCAATGATGAACATCCGTCTCGTCGTTCTCTTGCTTTTCTTGCTCCCCATCGTCGTCGGCGGCGCGGTCGTTGTATCTGGCATGCCGATGAATACCTGGCTTGTCGTCGTCCTCGGCGGCGTGATGATTTACCTCACGTACACCCTCTACGCGCGCCGCATTGACAAGCAAGTGATCCAGTCAGATCCCAAGAAAGCCACGCCCGCCAAGATGTATATGGACGGCGTGGACTTTATGCCGACGTCCAAGAACGTTCTCTACGGCTATCACTTCAAGTCCGTCGCTGCAGCAGGTCCCATCGTCGGTGTAATCACGGCGGCGAATCTGTGGGGTTGGTTTCCCTCGATTCTGTGGCTCATCCTGGGTGTGTCTTTCATAGGATGGGCAGCAGACTACTCCGCGATCATACTGTCGGTCCGCAATGATGGCAACTCGCTCAGCGCAATCGCGTACCGCCTGATCGCACCCCGCACCCGCACGATCCTCTTTATCTTCATCTTCTTCTACCTGTTGCTCGTCGCTGGCGCGTTCTTGGGCATCATGACCGCGTTGATGGCGGCTCGCCCCGATGTGCCGCTCGGTATCCTCGTGCTCGCAATCATGGGCTTGCTCGCCGGCCAGATGCTCTATCGCTGGAAGATGGACCTAATCGTCGTCACACTGATTACTGTGATTCTCACGGTCGCGGCAATGGCACTCGGTCCCTTTGGCGCGACCACAGACGCAGCAGGCAAAACAACGCCAGGTCCGGTCGTGCAAGCCGTAAGCGGCTTGAACGGAGCCATTGATAATGTCACCGGCAAACAGCCGCTGATGGCAGTCGTGGACCCGACCTTTGCGGATCCGCGCATTCCGGCGGTTGGTACTGACGGCAAGCGACCAACGACCGCTTTGTTTGATGCTGCGACCGGCGCGATCAAAACAATGCCCTCGTATCTCTTCTGGGCGTTGTTCCTTCTCGTGTTCAGTTACCTTGGCGCGAACTTGCCCATCTGGCGATTCGCCCAGCCGGTCAACTACATTGGCTTTTGGGTCACTGCACTCGCCATCGGCTTGAGCGCGATTGGCGGACTAATCGCTCCGTTCGTCGCGAGCAATGTGGCTGTCTTCAAGCTGGCTGCGATCAAGGCACCCGACCTGGGCTTTACCTTCGTCGCTGGCAAACCGTGGCAACCGCTCTGGCCCATGCTCTTTGTCACGATTGCCTGCGGCGCGATTTCCGGCTGGCACTCGCTCATCGGCTCGGTCAACACCTCACGCCAGTTGGAGTATGAAAGCGACGCGTTGCCGGTGGGTGGCGGTGGAATGTTGAGCGAGAACGCGTTGGCGCTCTTGTCGCTGACCGCCGTTTCGATAGCGGGCGGCGCGGGCGCGGGCGCGTTCGCAGCGGGTGTCGGAACGCTGCTCAACGTTGTCACCTTCGGCGCATTGCCGCTGGCGTACGGAACGGCGCTGGGCTTTGGTACGTTCATGGTCATCGTGTTGACCGTGGTGCAATTGCTGTTCCGCGTGATGCGCGTAACGCTGACCGAGTGGCTGGGTGAGGCAATACCGGTATTGAGGAACATGCACGTCTCCTCCATCGTCTCAATGTTCTTCACCATCCTGCTTGTGCTCACCGGCACCTGGGTGTATCTATGGCAATTGTTCGGGGCGGCAAACCAGTTGATGGCGGCGCTCGGCTTACTGCTGGTCACCGTCTGGCTGCGTTCGACCGGGCGCAACCCGCTCTATGCGGCGATCCCGATGCTGTTCATGTACGTCACGACAATGGCTTCGATGATCGTGACGGCGTACAACCAGTACGTCAGCGTTCTGATGGCGCCTGCCTTCCAGGGTCAGGCCATCGTCCAAGCCGGTGGTTGGTCGATGGTGATCATCGCCGCGTTGTTGTTCGTCTGCGCGGCGTTCATCGCCTACGACTCGTGGAAGGCGTGGCAAAAGTACAGCGGCGCGCCCAAGGCGGCGGCTGCGCCGGCTGAATAACAATTGAATAGCGTCAAGTGAAAACGAATTGCCCTCGGAGAGTGGAATCTCCGAGGGCAATTTCTTTTGTGCCGGACCAAGCCGGGCGAGGGGCGGCGATCTATTGCTTTGTGTACACTGCGTTGAATGCCCGCCACCGATCGTTACATTCCTCTTTGATTGCAGTGAAAACGAGTTTGCTGCCGTCGAAACTCCAAGAGTAGGTTGCGGTGTCCTTCGGCGCAGGACAGATAGTCGAAGTAACAGTAATCTGATTTTGGTTCAGCGTGTACGTTCCGCCCGCCGATTGGTTCGCCGCAGTAATATTGTAAGTGCCATCGCTTTTGATCTCGAGCAGAAACTCGACATGCAATGAGGCGTCAATTGCGCGAAACGTGCCGGTGGGGAGCGGCGCGCTTGATTGCGGCGCGGTCGCGCTGCAACCGACGGCGATCAGCGCGAGCAAAATCACGATCACGGCGAGTTTCGTTCCTGGCTGTTTCATACTCCCTCCTCCTTAGGAATTCCAACCCGTTCCGAAATTCTGAAACAAAGAAGCGCGTTCGGATTTTACATCCCATTCCTCCTTGCGAACAAGAATGAGGAACGTGTTGGAATATAAACTGGCAACTCCGGGTTGCCGAGTTTCCGTGATCGTCTTCCCTTTTCCAAAAGCAACCCCCTTCCGTCAACGCGCGCAAGCGCATCGAACAGAAGGGGGTGGTGACCTCCGGTTTGCAAACAGCACAAGCGAGCCAACTGGACCGCATCGCCCAGAGTGAGCATCGTTCCTCCAATCATCGGATGGAAGATGTTGCAGCCAATCAGGAACAGGAATTCACGACTCGACTATAACGCAAAAGCGATGCCAGGTCAAGACCTCATCGCTTGTTCGCTGAGTTCGCGCATGTTGGAAAAGAAATCGCGCGCGGCGACCGTCTGCAGATTGGGCAAGAGCCAATGGGCTTCGACATTAGGCACGTCGCGGTGAATGGACAAGCGCACGAGTGTGCCGCCCGCGCGGGTGGCGAGCGCGGTCAAGGTTTTTGCCGCCTCCGCGCCGGCTGCGCCGGAAAAATATGCTTGCAACGCTGGCTGTCCGGTCAACGCAACCGGCGACCAGTTTTTCTTTTTCATGTCGCGCTCGGTGTTGTGCGTTGTCCATCCTTTCGGATCAAAGACCTCCAACTCGAAACTGGGCGCGGCGTTCAGTACGCCGCGAAAAATCATCAAGTCGCGCCTGCCCTGCAGCCGCGCGATAAACCAGAGAAAGAAAACGTCGCGCGGTTCAAACACGACCAGCGTTTCGATATTGCGGAAGGGCGCTTTGGCTTTCGCGATCTTCAATTGCATCACCGACGAGCCCATCCAATGCAGCGTCGTTTTTTCGCCGACGAGTGGCAGACCGTCGCGCAGCCATTTCAGCACGCGGTCCCCCGCGCGCACATTCGCCTGCGTCCCGAGCGCGAACCATCCGACGACGACGAGCGCCGCCAAAGTGGCGAGTGGTAAAGCGAGCGTTTCCAAATCTGGCATTGGTTTATCCTTCCCGAACGAGTGCGACGAATTATATCATCATCCGAGCATTTTGACAATCAAAAACCCCGATGATATAATGGCTTGGACAAGGAGAGGACGTGGCGCCAGTGAGTTTCTTCAAAGCCGTACGGGAGTTCCTCTACGGAATGATGGGGTATGAATTCGAAACGCACGCGTTGGAAATGCGTGGTTCGCTCGAAACGCTCTTCATGTCCATCACGTTCGGCGATATGCTCGGTTTGCCGATTATCCCCCCGTACTACTCTTTGCGCGTCCTCCCATTCGTCGTTCCAAGTATTGCCGGTTGGAAGCGTCGCGTCTCGCGTGAACGCGGCTTTGGCGAAGACCACGATTCTGATTTGCACGGCGTGTAGGACAAATTTGAGACTTGCCCCACTAGCCGGTTGTCGGAGAGGCAGATCA
>DHFK01000021.1:0-5878 GCA_002400365.1 Anaerolineales bacterium UBA4826
CCTCAGGACGGTCGTCCAATTCGTCTGCTCTCATAGATAGCATCCCCATCTCACCTTGCCTTTCCCAGATCGCGATCCAGTTGCGTCAAGTCAATGAGCATCGTCTTGTTTGCCTTGGCAACCTCTTGCGCCGCTGGCGTGAAACCTGCGCGACTGAATGCGATAGTATGCGCTTTCCAACCCGCGCCTTCCTCAGGCAAGTCTTTCATCAAGTGCGGCAGTTTGATTTCATGCAACTCTTGGAGCACCTCACGCGCGACCGCATCCGTGCCCCACTTGCATTCGCCGGCGAGAATCTCCTTTTTCGACCAGTTGATTCCGACGACGTCCACCTGCACGCGTCGGCTCCAATGGCTCCCGACATCCTGAATCTGAAACGGTAGACGCTTGGCGACGCTCGAATGGACCACCCACGTCCGACACAATTCCTCGAATGCCGTCGCGCCGACGAACGCGCGCAGATGCTCTCGAATCGTACTCACCGCAACATCGGGGTCGAAGCCAATTTCAGCGCGATCCGGCGCGATGAATCGAAAGTAGAAGCGCAGGAAAGGATCCGCAAGGTGATAGCGACCCTGGCGACTCTTGATGCGTCTCGCCGGTGGGACGGTCACCGGCAAGCGTCGCTCGACAAAACGCAATTCTTGTAACCGCTGGAGATACGCCGGGAGATGGGTCTTGCCGATCAACGAACCATTCGAAATCTCGTCGAGCGTGTGTGCTCCCAATCCGATGGCTTGCAAGATACCGCGATGCATTCGCGGTTCACTCAGCACATCGTGGAGCAAGGTATCGGGTTCACCGGCAAACGGACTCTTCTTGTCCAGAAAAACCGTCCGCAAGTTCTTGCTGAGCGATACTTGTGGATTGATCCATTCAAGGTAGGCAGGTACTCCACCCACGATGGCATAAAGTCCGACTCGCTCATCCGCTGTCCAGTTCGGGACAAACAGGCGGAGATTGTGAAAGGTGAGCGGCTCCAGATGGAGTTGCCCGGTGAATCGTCCGAAGAGCGGCGATCCATGCGCCAAGAGCGTCTCCATCGTATGCACGTGCGAGCCACTCAAGATGACGATGACCTTCGATTGTTTGAGATGCTGATCCCAGGCATGTTGGAGCGCGGAGAGGAATGCTGGATCGGATTCGGCAAGGTGCGTCACCTCGTCGAGAATCAGAATCTTCCTCTGGGTATTCAATTGCGGAACGAAGGCGCTCCACAGATCTGCCCACGCCTCAAACGTTGGCGCCTGGGTCATTTGGACGCCGAGCATCTTGGCGAAGAGTTTCCGGCGCTGAATTCCCGACGGCTCCTGCTCGGCGGCAAAATAGATCGTCGGCAGACGGGTGGTTTCAGCCCAATAACGTGCGAGCAAGGTCTTGCCCACCCGCCGGCGGCCGTAGAGCAAGATCATCTGCGCGACCGAAGGATGCGTGCGGGTCAAGAGTGAATTGAGAAAGTCGAGTTCGGCTTCACGGTCAACGAACATGGGAACCTCCAAATAATACACCTGTAAGTTATTATAAGATACGCGTGTATTATTTGCAAATCTCTATCGCAGTCATGAACAATGTTGCATCCGCCGCACGGTTGAGCCAGTTCCGAAGAGATTACCTGCCGCTGTTGGTTAATTGCCAGTTCGCTAATGTCCTTGGCGTTTGGCAATGCTGGGACGATCCGTGCGCGCTTGACGAATGTTCCGTTGGCTGTGCGTGCCGATTTGCGTCCTGGTCGGTCCGAATGGGTCAGGATGGATCGGAGGGGCGAATTCTTGCGATTCTCACGTTGAGCAATCAAATGCGGCATCTCACTCCAATTGGATTCAAGATGCCGCATTCTGTCAGTTGTACTCCAGCGCGCTGAGCAATTCGCAGAGTTGTCCGAGAGAGACCGCGTTTTTCCATTCGCGCGAATTGGTTCAGGGCTCCAAGCGTTGGATTTCCTTGATTCGATCAAAATCCCGATCGAATGAGTATACCTTCCGCGATCCCAGACGTTGCATCGAAGCGACAATATAGGCATCGCCAAAATCTAAGGTCGTGGCGGCGTAGAGATCGAGTGCTTTGAGCACCACGCGCCGGTCCTGCAATCGAAAACCGCGCAAACGCAAGATCGATAGCAACAGCCCGACGACTTCCGGTCTGGGTAGCTTGTAGAGCGACGGGGATGACAGTACATAGACGCAGTCTGCAATCGTAGTGATGGGCGCAAAGACGGTCGCCTCACCTGCTTCGATACGCTTGAATAGATCGCGCGCGCGTGCCTGCTTTTCCAAGTCGTCACCCGTCAATAGCCGAATGATGACATCCGTATCAATGAGCGGCACGCCTCGAATTGGCCGTGCTGTTCGTTTACCCATGTTGTCGGGATGCCTTGGAGGATAGGCGCTCGGCTCGCGCGACTGCGCGCAGTTCCTGCCAGGAGAGTGGGCGATTCAACCGACCCGCTTTACCGACAATCGAATCAATATTGGGATAGCGGGGGACTTTGAGTTTCACTTCTCCAGTCCGGTTGATCACTAAGGCAATCTTCCGATGCTTTTTGATTCTCAGAACCCGGCGCACTTCAGCCGGGATAGTCACCTGACCCTTGCTGGTAACGGTCATGACAATCTCTTGCTCATGCATAATTTGCTCCTTGAACGGGAAGTCGCTCTTTCTGATGTAAGGTATATTACCATCCGCCTTACATATTGTCAACTCCACCGAGTCACGCCGCGCGCCTCGAAGCGGTGACCTCCTTTCGGGATGACGGGCGTGCGGTAGATATGCTCGGGTCAGTGGAGCCCTGATCTCGCCTGCTGAACAAGTTCGGAAAATGTCTCATGGGCGCGCGGATGCATCGCCAGTTCGTTGACATCTTTTGCGTTCGGCAGAGGTGGTACGATCCGGGCGCGTTTGCCGAACATCTCCGCGAGTCGCCGCGCAGAGCGCCGCCCCGGCTCGTCCGAATCGGTGACGATGAAGACGCGTTCCGCATCCGCAATCTCGCTGGCTTGATCTTGTTTGAGATGGGAACCGAGTAGTGCGATGGCAGGATAGCCCCACTGCACAAGTGTCAGCCAATCGAGCGGGCCTTCGCAGAGGAACACCTCAGCAGACCCGCGCACCCGTTCGAGTCCGTACAGCGGTTTAGGCGCGCCAGGGAGTCCGAGATACTTGGCTCGCTGATATTTCTGCGTAGCGCGCCCGACCAGATAGATCGCTCGACCCTCGCGCACTTCGGGAATGACGATCCGTTGGCGAAAATACTCACCGCGCGGTCCGATCAAACCCAAGTCGTTGGCAATTTCGGGATCCCATCCGCGAAATCGAAAGTATTTGGCGAGGTCGTTCCCTGTGACGTAACCGATGCGATGGTAGCGAATCATATCGAGGTCGATTCGTCGTTTAGCGAGATATTCCAGTACGCGCGGCTGTGTGAAGATCGCGGCGTGATACACCTCGGTCGCGGCTGTCAGCAAGGTGAAATGCTCCTCGCTCAGTTCAACGCGTGGCAACGTGTTCACCGAAACTGGCAAGACGCGCGAGACAGGTCTGTTGGTCGGCGTGATAGAACCGAGTCGCTGGAGCGCCTCGGCGAACGAAAGCTTTTCGAACAACTGAACGAATTTGAACACGTCACCGCCAACATCACAGCCAAAGCAGTAAAAACTCTGATTGTGCGCATAGACGACAAGACTGGGCGTCGGATCGTTGTGAAAGGGACAGTTCCCCAGCAGTCTCCGTCCGCTCGGTCGCAGTACGACGTACCGAGCGATCACTTGCTCGATGGGATTGTTCGCGCGAACAGTTTCAATGTCCTCACGCGTGCGCCGCACTCTGCCCTGTGTCGCGTTGGGCATCGGACGTGTTATCGTTTTGATTTGAGGTAGAGCAGTTGTCACTGTTTGTTGCATCGTTTATCCTTCGGCTGTGCTCAGGACAGGTTCCTTTCGGCCGCTCACAGACGCACTTCAGCCATCGGAGGAATCGTGAGAACGTTTGCCCCCGCTTCCATTGGCAGCATCGGTGGAAGGCTCACGTTCCGCATCTCCTGTGTCGCCGCGCGTCTTTCGATCAGTTCCTTCGGAATCGCTGCAAGGAATCGGCTCGGCGAATGTTCTTTCATCTCTTCGCCCACTACGCGCGAGCGTGCATACGTGAGATAGAGTAGGGACATCGCGCGCGTCATCGCGACGTACGCGAGCCGCGTTTCTTCTTCCATCCCCTCAGGCGTCTTCATCGCTTTAGCGTGCGGGAAGATGCCTTCCTCCAGCCCTGCGATAAACACCACAGGGAATTCCAGTCCCTTGACCGCGTGAATCGTCGCCAACGTCACGCCGCGTCCTTCCGCGGGTACATCCAGACTCGCATCTCCACTTTCCACCACACTGAGCGTCGCAATATCGGCGAGGAATGTCCCCAACGCCTCTTCGGAATGTTCGTACCGTGTCGTCATCGCACGCAGGAGACGTAGATTCGCGGCTCGGCGTTTCGCGTCAGGGTCCCTTCGGCTACCCTCAGGGCATGCTTTTTCGATCCAGGCGAGATACCCTGTGCGCTCAAGCAGATAGTCGAAGAATTCAGGCAAGCGTTTCTCTTTCGCGGCACGCGGCAAATCGTCGAATATCAAATCGGCGAATTCCGTCGCCGCGTCGAGAACCTTCTGCGGCAAATCGGTTCGATTGTGCAATCCCGTGAGCGCGACAAAGTTCAACTCAGGTTCACCGCCTTGCAGTTTTTGGAGTGACGCAGGACCGAGACCACGCGACGGTCGGTTGATGATCCGTTGTAGTGCGCCGGCGTCGAACATGTCATACACTACCCGCAGGTATGCCAGGATGTCTTTCACTTCCCGTCGCTCGAAGAACTTGAAATCGCCGACGAGCGCGTAGGGCAAACCCAGGTGCATAAAGACTTGTTCCAGGAGTCGTCCTTGTGCGCGCGTGCGAAAGAGCACCGCACAATCATCCAGTCCACAGAATCGTTCTTCGTCAAGCCGCTTGATTTCGTTGGCGATAAAGTTCGCCTCATCCCAGTCCGTGTTGAGCGGAACGACCATGACCGAAGACCCTTCGTCGTTGTCGGTTCGCAAGTCCTCGCGGTACGCTAGGTCTCGCACGATGGCTTGCGCGGTGTTGAGAATCGTTGCGGTTGAGCGATAGTTCTGGGTGAGCACGACGACGGGCGCATCACGGAAATCCTCGCGAAAGCGTTCCAGAATGTTGTGGATGTCTGCACCGCGCCATGAGTAGATTGCCTGCACAGGCGACCCCACGCAACAGAGATTCCGATGCCGCCAGACGAGATGGCGCACGAGTTGATATTGCGCAAAACTCGTATCCTGAAACTCGTCAACACTGACGTAGCGAAACAAATTCTGGTAGAACTCAAGCGTTCCTGGGTTCTGACGTAACACTTGGACGCTCAAGCGAATCAGATCGCCATAGTCCACCGCGTTGTTCTCCACCAACAACTGCTGATACCGCCGATAGACCTTCGCGATGGACTCCTCGAAGAAATCGCCTTTCACATGCACGAAATCATCAGGCGAGTATAGATTGTCCTTCGCGCGTTCGATGATCGGCGCGACCTGTTCAATCGTCCAGCGTGTTCCGTTGACGTTTGTTTCTTGCATCGCGCGATGGAGCAGTCGCTGCGCTTCAACCGCGTCGTACACCACGAGTTTGTCGGGCTTGTATCCGAGTGCGCCCGCCTCCGCCGACAGGAGTTTGAAGCCGAGACTGTGGAACGTGACCGCTGTGATGTCGGACGATTCCTTGCCGACCAGTTCTTCCAATCGCCGCCGCATCTCCCAGGCTGCTTTTCTGGTGAACGTGATCGCGAGCACTCCGTGCGGCGAAGCGCGACCTTGCTCAAGAATGTTCGCGATGCGATA
>DHFK01000021.1:5911-6810 GCA_002400365.1 Anaerolineales bacterium UBA4826
GTCCCCTGCCAGGCGCATATACGCCTGGCAGGGGACGATGACCACACAACACGAACTATTGAGCAGACACGTTCTGCTCAAGGCGATGGTGATTGAACCAGCGCGAGTTCTGTACGCGTTTTGGGAGTTGGCGGCGCGTGATTGGCACACGCGGCGTTTCGGTTTCCCAGGATTGTCCGCGCAGCAACATCACGCGATCCAGCGTCCACGCCGTGCCGTGACTATTTCTCGAAATCTCTTTCCATGCCTCAATGCGTCCATCGCCAACAACTGGGACGAAACCTTCACTCGCCAGATGGTCCGCGATTGGTCTTGCTTGGGCGTATCGCGCGTTGGCTGCATGGCGCGCAGTCTCGAGTGCGCGATTGGCATGAGGCGTAACCAGGTTTGCCACACCCGCGCTCTCTGCTTCTTCGATGTATCGCCTGATGCGGCGGACTGCACCTGGTTCATTGCCGACAGCGGTGATGCGCGCGACAAAATCACGCGCGATCTTCGCTTGCTGTGCTTCAGCGAGTATCTTCTCTGCCTGGGCAACTCGCGCAGGGTCAGCGTTTCCTGCTTTGGCTTTCTCCAGTAGGACTTCCGCATCGAGCGGCAAGCCGTCCTTCACCGCCTGGAGCGCCGCAGCAAGGTTTTCTTCCGCAGTTGCGGCGAGTCGGACGTTGGTTGCCACATCAGGCGCAGCCGTTTCGAGTTGCGCCAGATATTGCTCTGCAAGTTGCAGTTCAAGCGCGTCAGAGATCAGCGCGGCTTGAATCTGCGTCTGCATCTCTTGTGCGTCTGCTTCGGCGACGGCGAGCGCATCTTCCAATTCCAACTGGCGCACGTTGAAAGCCAGGTGAATCTTCGCCTGCGTGTCTTTGAGCGCGTCGCCAACGAGGAACGTTTGGGCGCGG
>DHFK01000177.1:0-2816 GCA_002400365.1 Anaerolineales bacterium UBA4826
ATTGGGCACGCGTTGGGCGCGGTCTCAATCATATCAGAACGCCCGGCTATACGGCGGCTTTACATGCTTCATGGCGGGGTTGGATAAACGACAAAGTAACCAAGCACTGGTACAAGCCGCTGTATGATGCGGTTAACAACAATCGAGAATTGCTTTTAAATGATATGGCAGAAGCCGGACTGAAGTATTATGCCAAAGAAGCTGGGAAAGAAGCAACTAAAGACGAAATCATCCCCTGGTTACTCTCTACGTTCATCCCCGGACCCGGCACTCCATTGACGGATCGTCTTGGTAATCCCGCCGTTCAGTTGGGAGAGGCATACCAATCCGAATTGACCCGCGAACAGAACGAACTATTGACCCAACTGCAAACTATGTCATTAACGCCTGAGCAAATAGCCGCTTATCGCGCGGATATGCTTGCGCGCCAACAAGCGAATGCGCAAATCGTCGAGCGATTAGCCGGACACCGTAATCTGCTGTGGCACGGTTACGAGAAAGCTGTTGCCGATGAAGGCAATTGGTTGAAGTTCTGGGTACCTCTTTTGGTGAAATGGGGGATCATCGGGGCTTCCACGTTGGCATGGGATGGTCCTGGTTATTACGTCGCTTCACTCGGTACTTCGGCTGTTTCGACAATTTACGATGCGGTAAAGGACTGGCGCGCCATCAAGCATGACGGGAAGATGTTCGACCAGTCATTGCGCTTCTTGGCTGGAAATGTGTCTACGGGCTACGAGCAACTATCACACAACACGGTAGGCGCATTCAACCTTATTCGCGCGCGAGAGACGCCTCAAATCGCCGGAGGCAATGCGAGTGTACAGGCGATGAAAAGTTTCGGTCACTATCGCCTCTGGCCCAATCTCTGGTGGGCTGAGGAAGGCTCCCAAGTCGAACTGTCAATCACCAACACCAAGAGTTTCAGCACGACTTTTGAAACCGGCGCGGCTTACAATCACACAAGTTTCTGGACGGGTACAGAGCGGCTATTGCCTGAAGGTCAGGCGCTAGATTTGGCTGGCTCTGCTCAGGGCATTGCAGTCATCCCTTTCAAGTCGAGGGACTGGGGTGAGAGTCCAGATAAGGGAAGCACGGTGGACTTGCTTGTTCTGGGTGCTACCGAGACGGGCCTCTACCCTGCGGTGAGTCTACAAGCCAGTTGGAATCCTGTTCGTGTTGAGCAAAGCACCGGAAGACCGGCTAGAGTACCGGCGAGGTACACCGCCAAACAAGCCGCGGATGCTCCAGCGCTTCCTTATCCCCTCTCATCGGTGATGACTGTTGCCCCCGGCTCTGCCGACTATCGGCTCACCATCGCAGTTGTCAATCCCTTTACGCTCACAGTGCGGGCGGTTGTCACCCAGACCTTGCCCGCGCCTTTTACTATCCTGGACGCCGGCGGCGCCCAAGTGAGCGGGAATGTTTTGACCTGGCAAAGCAATCTTGATCCAAACGCCGGGCTCGAATTCCGCGCCCTGCTGCGTTGGGGAGGAACTCCGGGCACTTTTATCCAGGTGCCCAGCCCCGAACTGTCTTTCCAGGACCCTAACACAGGATTGGGCGACACGTATACGGCACCAGCCGCAACCGTGTCTGCTGCCTGGCCATTGGACACGTCCACCAATTTCTCGTTGGTCTGGCAAATGGGTCAGCAGGTGACTTTGCCAATCACGTTGACGAATGTATCCACAAACACAACGGCTCAAGGTTCACTCACTGTTACGGTCACGACTCCTGAAGGCACACAACTCTGGTCGAACGTCCAGACAATCAATGTGCCAACTGGGGAAACTCGCTCGATATCTCTCACGCTACCGGTGCCCAACCAAAGCGGATACATCGTCGTGTCGGGCGAGATCATGCTAGGCACTGTATCTCGACAAGTGTTTCAGGAGGTGGTAGAGATTCGCGGTTCGCCGATGTACCTGCCCCTCATCCTGAGATAACCGCCAAACCCAATCGCCCCGTGAACTTCGCGGGGCGATTCTCTATTTCTTGACCTCTAACCAACAGGGGAAACGTGTTTGTCTTCTCTCCTCTTCTGCGATATAATGGGTGCCGAGGTAAGAGGAATAGCCCCGATGACACCTACTGCCATTCGTCAGAATTCCAATGCGCTCGCCGCGTTTGCCGCACTCGCCGACCATCTGCCAGGCGATTATCTGATTGTTGGTCCACACGCGGGTTACATCTATCACCATCGGCTCATGCCCATCTCGAGAATGATAGACCTGCGGGTGCGCTCCCGCGATCTTTCTTCATGGCAAGCCGCGCTTGTTCCACCTTGGACCGTCTTGACACAAATTCCGACACTTGCCCAAGTCCGTTCGGCGGCGCGCCTGGCGCGGCTTGAGCCAACGCTGGTTGACACACTCTACCGTCGCCGCCGCGTCATTGACGGATTGAACTTTATTTCGCCGGAAGATTGGGCTGTCGAATTACTTGCCCGCGCCTCCACACAGATCAGTCTCTCCGAGTGCGCCGCCTTGCTCATCGCTCAACGCGCCGCTCTCGATTGGGAATATCTTGCGAAACGCGCTGGCGCACTAGGACTTGGGGCTCGTCTGCGCGGGATTGTCAAGACGATCAACCGCGAGGCAGGACGGCCGCTCCTCCCACTCGAAACGATAATCCGCTGTTCCGCGCCGAAGAGCCCGCGCGCTGCCCACGAATTGCGGCAACTCACTGCCTATTTGCCTCCTGCGCTGCGCTCCTCCCATCGTCCATCTATTGCGCCAGCCACCGCTGCCGACGTTTTGCGGGGATTGCAAACCCGTTGGAGGGTGCTGGATGGATGATAATTCGGCGCTAGC
>DHFK01000177.1:2832-20561 GCA_002400365.1 Anaerolineales bacterium UBA4826
CTTCGCGGGGCGATGCTCTATCACGCGCATCACACACAGGGCGCGCGTCGGAGATTTTGACAGCCCGTTCCAATGGTGCTATGATTCAACGCAAAATCAGGAGTGTTTGATATAGGGAGAAGAAAATGAGCGCTGTCAACACACTAGAAGTGCCCCAAGATATTCTGGACTCGGCTCGCCTGACTACCTCTGAGTTGAAGGCAGAAATCGCCATCTATCTTTATTCACAAGGGCGATTGTCTGTTGGCAAGGCGCGCGAATTAGCCGGCATGTCGTTGTGGGAATTCCGCCAGTTGCTTGCTTCGCGTCGGATTCCACCGCATTATGAAGTAGTTGATCTGAACGAGGATGTGGCTACGTTGCGTGAATTGGGGCGGCTATGACGAAGGTAGCGGCGATGATCGTTGTCAGCGACACCTCGCCACTGACGAACCTCGCGGCCATTGGGCAATTCGATCTATTACGCTACCTGTACACCGAGATACACATCGCCGATGGAGTGTGGAATGAGTTGAACGCGAGAGGCAAGCGTTGGCCCGGCGCTGAGAACGTCGCGGCAGCCAAGTGGGTTCGGCGTCACGCCGCGCAAAACAAGGCGCTGGTCATGGCATTGCGACGCGACCTGGATCAGGGCGAGGCAGAAAGCATCGCTTTGGCTTTGGAACTTGATGCCACGTTGCTTCTGCTGGACGAGAAAGAAGGTCGGCATATCGCGGAGCGGCTAGGGCTACGCGTGGTTGGTGTGGTTGGCGTTCTCTTGGAGGCAAAAGCGAAGGGTTTGGTAGATCGGGTGCGTCCGCATTTGGATGCCTTGCGCCAGACGGCGGGCTTCTTTCTGGGCGAATCAGTCTATCAGTCTGCGCTCGTGTTGGCAAACGAAAGAGAGCGGTCCGAGTAGGTTGGTAGCCGCCAACCCAATCGCCCCGTGAACTTCGCGGGGCGATTTTTCATTGCCCGCTTTTCAACCAACACAAAACCGCAATTGTAACCCCGCCGCGCGTGTGATATAATGGCAGTATGAAAGACAACCCCGCGATCTACCTCGGCACGCAGGGCTGGTCGTACAAGTCGTGGGTCGGCAACCTGTACCCCGAAGGGACGCAGCCCAACCAATACCTCGTCGAGTACGCCAGGCAATTTCGCGCCGTCGAGATTGACAGCACGTACTATGGCGCGCCGCGCCCGCAGACGGTCGAGCATTGGCGCGAGGTCACACCCGCCGACTTTCGCTTCACCGCCAAGTTCCCGCAAACCATCACGCACGAAAAGATGCTCAAGGGCGCGGANNTCGAAGCATTGCCGACCAATTTTCGATATGCGATCGAGGTGCGGCATCGCGGTTGGCTCGACGACGCGTTCTTCGATCTGCTCGCGCAGCATCGCGTCGCGCTCGCGCTGGCGGATTACGCGTACATGCCGCGCCTGGAACGCGGGACGACCGATTTCACGTACATCCGCTGGCTGGGCAACCGCAAGGACATCCCCGACGATCAGTACGACCGCGTGCGGATCAACCGCGACCAGGAATTGGACCGCTGGAGCGCGGTGATCGCCAAACTGGTCGAGCAGGGCGTCACGATCTGGGGCTTTGCGAACAATCATTATCAAGGTCATTCACCCGCGACAGTTCGCGGGTTGATGGAGCGAATTCAGCGATGACGCCAACTGAGCGCCGCACCGAACCGCGGGTACAAGCCGCGTATCAAATCACCTATGAATGTTTTCTGCGCGGCGCGAAGATCGGCGAAGGCGCGGCGAACACCGTGAACATCAGCGAGCATGGCGCATTGATCGAAATGCCCCAAGGCGTTGACCTCGACGCGAGTCTGATCGTCTGGATCACCGCGCCCTTTTACACCTTGCTCGTGCAGGGGAACGTCGTCCACTCGCGGCGCGAATCGAACGGCCGATTTCACGTGGGCGTCCGGCTGACCGACATGATCGAAGGCAGTTGGGATTGTCTCATCCACGATGTCAAGGCGCGGTTGGTGCCAGAAGATGAAGAATGAAGAAATCCACGCCGCGATCAGAATCCTGCGCCGCGCCGCGCGCGCCTGGCGCACGCCGTACGTCACCGAATTGTCGCAGCGCGCGCGCGATCCCTTCCGCGTCCTCATTTCGACGATGCTCAGTCTGCGGACCAAGGACGCGGTTACCGCCGCAGCGTCGCAGCGCTTGTACGCGCTCGCGGATACGCCGCGCGCGCTGTTGAGACTGACGCCGCGCCAAATCGAAAAGGCGATCTACCCGGTCGGCTTTTACCGCACCAAGGCGCGCAATATCCTGCAGGTCTGCCGCGAGTTGATTGATCGGTTCGACGGCGCGGTGCCGGCTGACATTGACGAATTGGTAAAACTGCCCGGCGTCGGGCGCAAGACCGCAAACCTGGTCGTCACGCTCGGCTACGGCAAACCCGGCATCTGCGTGGACACGCACGTGCATCGGATTACAAATCGCTGGGGGTACGTGCGGACGAAAACGCCGGAGCAAACCGAAATGGCGCTGCGCGCGAACTTGCCGCGCGCGTACTGGATCGAAATCAACGACGAACTCGTCGCGCTCGGGCAGAACATCTGCCACCCGACTTCGCCGAAATGCTCGCTCTGTCCGGTGCGCGCGTACTGCGACCGCGTCGGCGTGACGCGCAGCCGCTGAGAGGACTGTATCCTACATCTTTGGGAGAGACTCAAATGGCACACGACAAAGGAGCCGCCAAAAACCTTGACGTGGTTACCGCAGAACAAATTCTTGTGCGTCGCGACGCGGTCACCCTCCTGCAGTATCTGCGCGACCATTCAGTGATCGGCACTCAGGCGACCGGCAATCTGCCGCTCCAAGCGATCCGCGAAATCAACGCGCGATTGGTTCCGCCAATGATTCTGGACGAGCAGATTGGAGACAAGATTTTTCACCTTCGTTCCGAAGAGCAAGCCGGGCGCATTTACTTTTCGCACATCCTGGCGGATGTTGGAGGGCTGATCCGCGGCGGACGCGCCCGCCGGTTGCGTCTCACCCGGAACGGCGAGCAGTTTCTTGCAGGCGACGCCGCATACCAGGTCTGGACTTTGTTCGATACCTGGTGGCATAGGGTCAATTGGATGATTGCTTATCCATACACGGGACTGGGCAAGGCGCTTCCTTCCGGATTCTCGTCACGCGTCCTCCAACATCTCAAACGCTTGCCGGTAGACGAACGCCTCCCATTTGTGACATTTGCCGATCAAATGATCGCAGAGACTGGGCTAACGTGGGGCTCGGCTGATCCGACTTTTCACCACATAGCTTTGCACGGCGCAGTCCACCGAATGGTGATCGGTATCCTCGCGGATTTCGGCGCGGTCAAGGAATACTACCGCGACAAGCCACTGGGCAAAGGGACGATCAAAGAATTGGCAGAGTTTCGCATCACTCCGTTCGGACGCGCTTTGCTGGAAGCGCTGGGGTAAACGCAGAGACCAGGTTTTTCGCGAAAACCGGGTCTCTGATCAGGAGACCTAATGCCCAAACCGCAAAAGATATTGGTAGACGTTACAAACCGCGCGCTGCAAATCAACTGGCAGGACGGACACGCAAGCATTTTCGATTTGACGTACCTGCGCCGCGCGTGTCCCTGCGCCGAGTGCCAGCCGTGGAAAGAAGGCGTCGGCAAGCCGGGCGAGTCGCCGGCATCGGTCTTGAAAGCGGTCGGCGAGCTGAAAGCCGTGAGCGAGGTGAGCGCGGTCGGTGGGTACGCGATCCAATTCCACTGGGCGGATGGACATACNNATAGATATTGACCATGAATCTACGCCGACTCTTTTTCGATTTGCAGTATCGTTTCTCCCGTCCGCCCTGGGACAGCGGCATCACACCGCCCGAGGTCGTTTCTTTTGTCGAAAGCAGTCCGGCGCGGGGACGCGCGCTCGACCTCGGCTGCGGCACCGGCACGAATTCGATTTACCTCGCGCAGCACGGGTTCGCCGTCGTCGGCGTGGATTTCTCGGCAAAGGCGATTGCCACCGCGCGCGCAAAAGCAAAAGGCGCGAACCGCGCGATTGATTTTCATGTCGCCGATGTCACGCGCCTCGATTTCTTGCGTGAGCCATTCGATTTCGTCCTCGACATCGGCTGTCTGCACGCGATTGACAAAGCCGGACGCACGCGCTATGCAGAGAATCTGGCGCGACTGACGCGCGCCGGCAGTGTGTTTATGCTTTACGCGTTCAGCCCGCGGCCGGAGAACGCGCCCAGCCACTGGCTTGGGTTGAGAAACGTCGGCATCACGCCGGACGAGGTGCGACAACTTTTCGCGGAGCATTTCGCATTGGAGAACCTCGCGCCCGGCGCGGNNCAGAAAACAACAGATATCGGAAATCTAACTTCTAACTTCCAACATCCACTGGAGGCACAATGGACTTGGGTTTGCAGGGCAAAATCGCGCTCGTCGCGGGCGCGAGCAAGGGCTTGGGCAAGGCGGTCGCGCTGGGGTTGGCACGCGAAGGCGCGCACGTCGCGATCATCTCGCGCGATCAGGCGCGCATCGAAGCGGCGGCGAACGATATTCGCGACGCAACTGGCGCGCCGGCGCTTGCGATCGCGGCGGACGTGACGCGACCGGAGGACATTCAACGCGCGGTGGATGAAACGGTGAACAAGTTCGGGACGATCCACATTCTGGTCACGAACGCCGGCGGACCGCCGCCCGGCGCGTTCGTCGCGCTGACCGAGGAGCAATGGCAGAGCGCGGTGAATCTAACCTTGCTGAGCGCGGTGCGCTTGTCGCGCGCGGTGGTACCGCTGATGCAAAAACTAAAGTGGGGGCGCATCATTCACATGGGATCGTACTCGGTCAAGCATCCGATCGAGAACTTGATGCTCTCAAATTCGATTCGGTCGGCGGTGGTGGGCTTGGGCAAGACCCAAGCCATCGAGTTGGCAAAAGACAACATCCTGGTCAACAGCGTCCTGCCCGGCTGGACGCTGACGGAACGCGTCGAGCAGTTGATGCAGGATCGCGCCCAGCGCGCGAACACGGACGCCCGCGCGCAGTACGCGGCAATCGAAAAAGAGATTCCGCTGGGGCGGATGGGCAAGCCGGCGGAACTGGCGCACGTCGTCGTCTTTCTCGCGTCCGAGCGCGCGTCGTACGTGAACGGCGTTGCGCTGACGGTGGATGGCGGCGCGACGCGGACGGCGTTCTAGGATTTTCGATTTTCGACACCTGCACTTGCGTGCGGTGCAAGTGTTGCAGACGTTCGATTATTTCTACCCCGCGCATTTTTCTTGGCGCGGGTTTTTGTTTCCAATCTCTCTGCCTCTTCTTGCTCTTCCGCCGGCAATTCGTTTATTCGCTTCATGCGTTGACGCGCCTCAACAGAGTACGTATAGTTGCCGAGATATTCCGTGAGCACCCCGTTTTCCAGTTCGACCATGCGATCCACGACGTTGTCCAGAAAATAGCGGTCGTGCGAGATCACCAGCACCGTCCCGTCATAGTCGTCGAGCGCGCTTTCGAGGACTTCGGATGACGGGATGTCGAGATTGTTCGTCGGCTCGTCGAGCAGCAAAAAGTTCGCGCCTTGCATCATCAGTTTGGCAACTTGGACGCGCGCCTTTTCGCCGCCGGATAACTGGCTGATTTTCTTCTGCGCGTCTTCCGGCGTAAAGAGGAATCGCCCCATCAAGCCGAACAGTTCCCGATCCGCCATCGGACGCACCCGGCGCAGTTCTTCGCCGAGCGTCGCGTCATAGTCGAGGGTCTGATGCTCTTGCGCGTAATGCGCGATCGTCGTGCTGGGTCCGATCTTGATCTCGCCGGCGTCCGGCGTTTCCGTTCCCAGTCCTTCGGCGGAGTTTACAGTGAGCGAAGCCGAACTGCTCAGGATGCAACGAAACAACACGCTCTTGCCTGCGCCGTTCGGTCCGATCAAGCCCACGCGCTCGCGATGCCACACCATTAAATCGAGTCCGCGCAAAACCTGGTTACCGTCAAACGCCTTGTGCAACCCGACGATCTCCAGCGCCTTGTTGCTGCCGCGCCGGTTCGACGCCAACGCCACGCCGATCGTCTTGCGCCGCAAATGCGGCTTGGCGATCCGCTCGATTTTTTCAATCCGCTTTATCATCGAGCGCGCGCGGCGCACGAATTTCTCGTTCTGTCCCGCGCCCCAGCCCATCAAGCGGCGCGCCGAGAATTCGAGCCGCTGGACTTCGCGCTGCTGGATTTCGAACATCTGCTGCTGCTTGAGCATGCGCTGTTTCTTTTCGAACGCGTACTCGGAATAATTGCCGACGTAGCGTGTCAGCGCGCCGTCTGCGAGTTCGACGATCTCTTCCGCGACGAGGTCGAGCAAATAGCGGTCGTGNNCCGTTGAGATCGAGGTGGTTGTCCGGCTCGTCGAGCAGCAACAGTTCCGGCTGCTCGATCAGCAACTTGGCTAGCCCGACCAACTTTTTCTGTCCGCCGCTGAGCGCGGCGAGCGGCAGGTTGAACGACGCATCGTCAAAGCCCAAGCCGCGCAGCGTCGCGCGCACGCGGTTATCGAAATTCAATCCGCCTTTTTCCTCGAACTCGGCAACGGCGCGCGCGTGCGCGTCGAGCACGCGTTGTAGTTTGCGCGCGTCGTTGTAGATCGCCGGGTCAGCCATCTGGCCGCTGAGCCGCTCCATCTCGCGCTCGAGCGCGGCGAGCGTGGGCGACGCGTCCAGCGCCTCTGCGATCACCGGGCGCGTCAAATCGAATGCCGGTTCTTGCGGCAGATAGCCGATGCGAACGCCGCGCGTGATAAAGACGCCGCCTGCGTTCGGCTCGTTTTCCCCCGCGAGCAATTTGAGAATGCTGGACTTGCCCGCGCCGTTCGGTCCGACCAAGCCGATGCGCGCGGCGTGATAAATCTCCCACGCCAAGTTGGCGAAGACGACTTGACCGCCAAAGTATAGAGTTACGTCGTCGAGCCGCGCGACGGTACCGCTGACCATATTCACTCCACGCAACACACCTCACGGAACACGCATCACGGCGAGCGTATTACGTGTTGCGTGTTCCGTTTTCTGCGCGCCCCATTGTATCCGAACTCGCGCCGCAGCGCAAAAAAGAACAGCCACGCGCGATCGCTCGCGGTGGCTGTTTGCGTCATCCGTTCTGAAGAGAAAGGATTAGGACACTTTGGTCACGTTCACTGCCTGCGGTCCCTTGGGGCTGTCCTCAATCGAGAACTCGACCTGCTCGCCCTCGTTCAAAGCGCGATAGCCGTCGGTCTGGATCGCGGAGAAATGGACGAACACGTCCTTGCCGCCCTCGTGCGCGATAAAGCCATAACCCTTCGAGGCGTTGAACCACTTGACGGTGCCGGTAATTCGATCTGCCATTGTTGTTTCACCTCCTTCCCTGCACGATTACTGAGTCAGGATAATAACAAAACACAAGCGCCAGAGACCGCAACTCCGGTCCCTGGCGCTCTGGTCAGACACACCCAAACACAGACTTGCACTTGCGACTCTATTGTCCACACTTTTGACGTTTTGTCAAATCCTACTGTAGGTCAAGTCAGACAGAACTGGGTGGAAGGCAGCCGTCCTGAGCGTAAGCCGAAGGATGCCGCCAGATTGACGCCCATCCTTCGACAGGCTCAGGCACGGTTGGGCTACTACCCCTGGAGCGGAGGCACGCCTTGGACCAACCCTAATCCTACTGCGCCGGATACCCCGCCCCAACTTTCGTCGTGTCCACATCGTACGAAAGCACCGGACCGAATTGACCGACCCACGCGTTGTCGCCGGTGCTGGCGTGAGCCGTCAAGCCAAGCGCGTACGGCTTGACCAGAAACGCGTTATCGTTGTTCCATAGAAACGCTGCGGCAACATCGTTGACAAAGATGCGCTGCGCGGCTTTGTACTTTTCGATGGCTTTATCAAAATCCAATTCCTGATTCGCCGCGCTGAACGCCGCGTCAAAATCGCGATTGCAATAGCCGAGGCGCGTCGCGTACACGCCCGCGCAGGTCTGCAAAAAGAGCCAGTTCTGCGGATGCGGATATTCCTCCTCCCAGGGCACCAAGAATATCTGCGGCGTCGTCTTGGGATCGCGCACGACGACCGGGTACGCGTTCGGCTCGACTGGGTCGAGCAGGACGGGACAGGCAAAGACGCGCGTGAGACTGCCGGCGATGAATTGGAACAAGAGTTGTGTCTTGGGCGTGTTGGCGTACGTCAGTTTGATCGTGCCGAGTTTGGCGCAATCCACTTTTTTCTTGTCCGGCGTACCGTAGCCGGCGGCAATCAACGTTTGCACTGCCCCCTGCGGATCGTAACCCGGCACCGTGGCCGTTTCGTCGTAACCGGGCATGCCGGGTGGAATCCACGCGAGATATGGTTTGCCCAAACCATTCAGCACGTCGCGCACGAAACTCTCGCGGTCGAGCGCCATCGAAAACGCCTTGCGCACATTCTTGTCGTTGAACGGCGCGCGCTTGAGATTGAAACCGAAATACGTCACGCGCGCAGCGGGGGCGCGGAACAACTCTTTGCTCAATCCGGCATCGGCTTGAACTTGCGTCACCGCGTCGGTCGTAACGCGGATAACCTCCAAGCCGCCCTGACGATACGTTTCCAGCGCGGCGGCGTCCGCCAGCCAATAGAATTCGACGCGATCCAACTTTGCCCTGCCGCCCCAGTAATTGGGATTCGGAACGAGTCTGACCACTTGATCTTGAATCTCGACGATTTTGAAAGGACCGTTCCCGTTGTGATTCTCCAACTTGAGCCACCACGCGTCAGGATCTTTTTCGATTTTGCTCTTCGCGGTCGGCAGCCCGATCCAGGTGGAAGCAATCGTCGGGAAAAAGCCGGCGGGCTGATCAAAGGTGAAAACGAGCGTGGTGGCATCGGTCGCCTTCACGCCAACATTGTCCAGGGCTTTATCGACGTCGTCCGGTTTCGACTTGGGGTCGAGCGAGTACGCCGTCTGCGCGCCGCGCACCTCGTCCAAGAACGATTGCGACGGCGCGGCGACGCGCGGATCTACCGCGCGTTTGAACGCGAACTCGAAATCTTGCGCGGTCAGCGCGGTCCCCTCCGCGCGTTTCAAGCCCGCGCGCAGATGAAACGTCAGCGTCTTGCCATCCGCGCTAAAAGCCCACGTCTCCGCCGCGCCGGGAACGACCCTGCCCTTTTCGTCCACGCGCGTCAGCCCTTCGTACGCGAGTTGCAGGATCGCGATCTCACTGCTGGCGAACGCTTTTTGCGGGTCGAGACTGTCCGGGCGTGTGGCAAGGTTAACGCGCAACACCTTGGGCTTGGGCAGCGCCGGCGTGGTGGTCGGCGCGGAGGTAGGTTGGGGTGACGTGGCTCTGGGTACAGATGACGGCGTAGGCGGCTGCGGCGTCTGATCGGACGTGGGAATCGGCGCGGTGCACGCGGCGATCAGGAGGAGAAGCAGAGTCGTGAGAACAAAACGCATCAAGGCAACCTGTTGGGAGATTAGAGATTAGAGACTAGAGATTGGAGATTGGAGATTGGAAATTAGCGCGCTCAATCCACGCGCAAGCGCGGGTCGAGCGCATCGCGTAGACCGTCACCCAGGAGATTAAAGCCGAGGACAGTGAGCATAATCGCAAAGCCGGGGAAGAGGAGGACCCACCACGCGCCGCTCGTCAGATACTTGACGCTGTCCGCCAGCATGGCGCCCCACTCGGGATAGGGCGGCTGTTGACCCAAGCCAAGGAAACCGAGCGCGGCGATTTCTAGAATCGCCGTCGCGATGCCGAGCGTTCCCTGCACCAAAATCGGCGAAAGACTGTTCGGAAAGACGTGCCGGAAGAGGATGCGCGGCGAAGGCGCGCCGACGCAGCGCGCGGCGGTGACGTACTCTTGCTCTTTGATCGAAAGCACCGTCGAACGCGCGATGCGCGCGTACACCGGAATACTGACGGTGGTGATCGCGAGAAGCGAATTGCGTAAACCGGGACCAACCAGCGCGACGATGGCAATCGCCAGCAAGAGCCCCGGAAACGAGAGCATAATGTCCATTAGGAACATCAGAACGATATCTATCCAACGTCCGGCGAAACCGGCGACCAATCCGATCAATGTTCCAATCACCACCGCGATCAGAACCGAACTCAAGCCAACGCCGAGCGATGCCTGCGCGCCTTGGGCGATACGGTTCATCACGTCGCGCCCCTGCTCGTCGGTCCCCATGAGATGTTCGCGCGAGGGCTCGGTCAATTGGTTGACCAGATCGGAATCCACTTTCGCGTTGTAGGGGAACACAAAGGGAACAAAGATCGCCATCAGCAGGAAAAAGAGCGAGATCGCCATCCCCACGCGCGCGAGGCGATTGGAGAGGAGACGGCGCCACGCGTCGCGCCATAGACTGCGCGGCGGGCGGGCTAAGACGGCAAGAATTTCAGACTGTTCATTTGCGACTGCAACAGCGCTCACACGATGCCTCTGGACAGGAGCAACCGACTGGTCACCCCTACGGATTATTCGAATTTGATGCGCGGGTCAACCCACGCGTATAAAATGTCAACGACCAGATTCACGCCCACGAAGATGATCGCGATGAAGAGCGTGACCCCTTGAACAATCGGAAAATCGCGCGCGTAGATGGCGTCAACCAGCCAGCGTCCGATGCCGGGCCACGAAAAGACCGTCTCGGTGAGAATCGCGCCGGAGAGCAGCCGCCCGACCTGTAACCCGACGACGGTGATTACCGGCAGCCAGGCGTTACGTAGCGCGTGATTGATGACGACGGCGCGCTCTTTCAACCCCTTGGCGTGCGCCGTGCGAATGTAATCCTGGTTCAACACTTCCAACATCGCAGAGCGCGTCATGCGCGCGATGATCGCCATCGGGATCGTGCCGAGCGCAATCGCAGGGAGAGCCAAATGGCGGAGGGTCTGGAAAAAGATGCCAATGTTCCCCTTGAGCAGACTGTCCAGCAACAAGAGATTCGTGATCGGTTCGAACCGTGTCGCCCCGTCGAGCCGCGCGCCGGTCGGTAAAATATGCAAGAAAACGGAAAAGAGAAGGATGAGCATGAGGCCGAGCCAAAAAATCGGCATAGAGACGCCGGTGAGCGCGACGAGCATACTAAGGGAATCGAACCAGGTGCCGCGGCGCACGGCGGAGATGATGCCGGCTGGAATGCCGACGACGAGCGCGATCAGGATCGCGCCGAGCGTGAGTTCGATCGTGGCGGGAAAGCGGCGGATGATTTCCTGCGTGACCGGTTCGCCGCGCAGGACGGAGGTGCCTAGATCGCCGCGCAGTGCGTTGCCCATGAAGATGAGGTACTGTTCGTAGAGGGGCTTGGTCAACCCCAATTGCTCGCGTATGCGGGCGACGTTTTCCGGCGTGGCGCGCTCGCCCAGCATCACCGTCGCCACATCGCCGGGAATCACGCGAATGAATCCAAAGACGAGGATGGAAACGCCCAGTATTACCGGAACGATGGTCAAGACGCGTTTGATGACATAGCGGAGCATGTTGCATCGTGACGACGTTGGGGCAGGAGTGCAACTCCTGCCCCAACGTGCGTGCGTGATTACTTGACCACGACAGTGTTGAAGAACTCGGTGCCGGTCGGGTTCGGGATGTACCCATCCACGTTCGCGGTGAACGCGAGCGGGGGCTGGTTGTTCGCGATGAAGACGCGGAGCACGCGGTCGCGGATCAACTGTTCGGCTTTCTGGTACATCGGCGCGCGGTCGGCTTGCTTGGTCGTGACGGCGGCTTTTTTCAGCAAGTCGGAGACTTCCTTATCGGCGACGAAACCTTCGCGCGCGATCGGGGTGTCTTTCGCGTCCATGCAGAAAAAGTAGCAGACAAAGTTGTCAGGGTCGCCATTGTCGCCCGTCCAGCCGAGCATGTACAGTGGCAACAGTCCATTCTTCCGCTTGTCGAGGTACGTCGCCCAGTCAACGGTCTGGAGCGTGACGTTGATGCCCGCCTTCGCCCAGTCGGCGGCGATCGCGGTCGCAATATCCTTCGGGTTGGGATAGTACGGGCGCGAAACGGGCATGTACCAGAATTCGAGCGGGACTTCTTTTCCGTCGAAGGTCACTTTGGAGATGCCGTTGGGGAAGCCGGCGTCGGCGAGCAGTTTCTTCGCCACGGCGGCGTCATACGTCCAGTCTTTGAGGTCTTTGTTGTAACCCCACAACGCCGGCGGCTGGAACTGATTCGCGACCTGACCCGTCCCACCAAAGAAGGAATCCACGATGGGTTTCTTGTTGATTGCCTGCGCGAACGCCTGGCGCACCTTCAGATTCTGGAATTCCTTGACCTTGTAGTTGAACGCGACGTAGCCCGTCGTGTTCGCGGGTCGGAGAATCAACTTGAACTTGGGATTGCCTTTGACTGCCGCAACATCGCGCGGTTCGAGTCCTTCCATCCCGTGGATCTCGCCCGCGGAGAGCGCCAGCAAGCGCGCCGAGTTGTTCGGGATATTGCGGATGACGACCTTCTTCATCTTCGGCGCATTTGCCTTGTCCCAATAATCCGCAAACGCCTCGAGGGTAACCTGCTCGTTCGCCTTCCACTCGACGAACTTGTAGGGGCCCGTGCCAACGGGCTTTCTGTTCGCGCACTCCACCGGCGCCTTTTCCAGCGCGGGGGGGCTCCAGAAGACGAACACAAACATCGCGAGGTTGTTCAGGAATGGACCTTGGGGTTCCTTGAGCGTGAACTTGACGGTGGTTGGGTCCACGGCTTCGATCTTGGCGAAGATGCTGTCGTTGTCAAAGCCGCCGAACTGGGCTTCAAAGTACTCATACGTCTGACCGGCTTTGACTTGCGCGGCGTGAGCGGGATTCTTGGTGTTCTGCCAGTAGTCAAAGTTCTTCACGACCGCGTCGGCGTTGAAATCAGTGCCGTCGTGGAACTTGACACCCTTGCGCAGAGTGAACGTCCAGACCTTGCCGTCGTCCGAGGTCGTCCATTTCTCGGCAAGACTGGGGACAACATTGGTCGTGTCTTTGTCAAATTTGACCAGACCCTCGAAAATCTGGTTGATGACGCGCCCGGAAATGCCATCGGTGATGATCGCGGGATCGAGACACACTGGCTCGCCTTGCGCGCCAAAGATAAAGGTGTCTTGGACTTTGGCTGGCGGTGGGGTCGCCGTCACAACCTTGGGCACTTCGACGATCTTGGTTGCCTCGACGATCTTGGTCGCCTCAACAATCTTCGTGGGACCTGCAACGACGACGGTTTCCTTCACGACCTGGGGGGGCGGCGCCGTGGGCGCCGCGCACGCCGCCACTGTCGCCAAAATTGCAACGAGACCCAACAGAACCAATAGTCTCTTCGTCCAAACGGTGCTCATGCTTTCTCCTCCTTTGAAATCCGACTTGTACAGAGTCAAGTCGCGTCTGCCCGCCTACTCTGGCGGGACATCGAGCATACGTTAGCGATCGCGCGTAACTGGAGAATCGGCGAAAGGCATCACCTCCTCGTTAGAGAATCCGAGGGCAACGCGTACTGCAGCGTAGCCAGATTATACCCGTCAAAGAAAAAGATGTCAACACTCCGACAAATACAGCGCGCCCGGAGCAACACGCCGGGCGCGTTTGGCTTGCTCTGCTTCGGATGGGTCAGTTGGTTCCCTTCATCATTGGATCCAGCGCATCGCGCAACCCATCGCCCACAAAGGTAAAAGAGAGCATGATGAGCGCGATGCAAATCGCCGGCGCGAAGAGAAGCCACGGCTGGCCGCGGATGGCATCCTTGCCCCACAACAGTAACATGCCCCAACTGGTCTGGAAGATGGCAGAGGGATCGCTCGCCGGGCGGATGCCCAGTCCGATAAAGCCCAGGAAGGCTTCGGTCAGGATGGCGCCGGGAATGAGGAAGGCTGCCACCACAATGATCGGCGCCAGGGAATTGGGTAGAATGTGGCGCAGCATGATCCTGGCATTGCTGGCACCGACCATGCGCGCTGCCTCAACGAACTCTTTCTCCTTGAGGGATAACACTTGGCCGCGCACCAGCCGCGCCACGCCCACCCAATTGACGATAGACAGCGCCGCGAAGAGCAAGAAGAGTCCGTTCAATAGCGCGCCGATGGGCGTATCACGCAAGGCGCTCATGACGATGATAAAGAAGAGCAGGTCTGGAAAGGCGTACACCACGTCGGTCAGGCGCATTAAAAAGTTGTCGACCCACCCCCCGGCAAAGCCAGAAATCAGACCAATGATCGTGCCCAGGGTAATGATCAGGACCATGGGAATAAAGCCAACGACCATGGAGGTACGCGCGCCCCAGATGACCTGGCTCAAGACATCGTGTCCCACGGTGTCGGTGCCCAGCGGGAATCGCCAATCGCCCGTCGTCGCCGGGTTGCCGGTGTTCACCCAAGCCGCCTGGCGGAGGGTATTGCTCGGTAAGGGCACAGCCAAGGCGGTATAGGGAGCAATCACCGGGGCAAAGATGGCGAGGAGCGCGAAGAAACCAATGACGCACATTCCCAGAACGGAGGCGCGATTTTTGAGGAGCCGGTGCCAGGCGTCTTGCCAGAGATTGGTAGGTTTGCGGGATAACAGTTGGGAAAAACTGGCATCCACTTTGGACGTCGAAGCGCTGTCGGTCACCAAGTCCTCCTATTTCATCCGGATCCGCGGATCCAGAAAACCATAGACCACGTCCACCATCACATTCGCCAGGGCGATCAGGAGCGCATAGAACAGGGTGGTGCCCATAATCATAGAATAATCGCGGCGAGAGATGGATTCCACGAACAATCGTCCGATGCCGTTGATGCCAAACAGGTTTTCGATGATGAACGAGCCGGTGACCAAGCCAGCCAGCGCCGGCCCGATGACCGTCGCCACCGGGATCAAGGCATTGCGCAACATGTGTCGGATGACGACGATCCGTTCGCTCAAGCCCTTGGACCGTGCGGTGCGAATAAAATCCCTGCCCATGACCTCCAGCACGCTGGCGCGGGTTAATCGGGCTAGGTAGGCGGCTGTGGGAATGGCTAGAGTCAAGGAGGGCAGAAAAGCCGCGGAGAGATTGGGCATATTGCTGTCTTCCATCCAGATCGCGGGAGTGATCACCGGCACCCACTCTAACCACACTGCAAAGATGATGATGAAGAAAACCCCTAGGACAAAGTTGGGAATCCCGTAGCCAATCGTGGCAAAAAAGAGACTCCCGTAGTCAAAGATGGTGTTATGGCGCAAGGCAGCCAGGATACCCAAAGGCAAACCGACGAGAAGCGCAATGCCCAATGCCAGGAGACCGATCAGGGCGGTGGTGCCAAAACGGCTGGTCCAGAAAGGTCGGTCTGTGCTGGAAAAGAACATCACTTCGTTCACGTCCCGCCCCTTCATGCGTAGAGATGGCCCCATGTCGCCGTGCAAGAGGTTCCACAGGTAGTTCGGAAATTGCCCGTCCAGGAGCGCCTGCGCTAACTCCGCGGGGTTTGCGCCGTTTGTCTTTGCCTGCGCAAAAGCGTAGGTGTTCAAGAAGAGGGGCTTGTCCAAGCCATAGCGCTGGTTTAGCTTCTCCAGGAACAGCGGATCGGAGGTCCGTTTGCTAGCCTCCGCGTCCCAGGGACCCCCTGGCGTGGCGTGCATGATGACAAAAGTCACCACTGCCACGATGAACAGCACCGGAATGACGTATAAGATACGACGAATCAAATAGGTGCTCATATCGATTTCCGATTATGGACGCAGATGCGCGCGGCTTGCGCAAGTGTGACGGGCGTCGCAGCTTGCGCCACTCGTCACCCGTCACACTTGATTTGCTAGGACATTACTTGGCGGGATAGCCCGCTCCCACCTTGGACAGGTTAATGTCGTAGGTGAGGACGGGACCGAATTGTCCCGGCCAACCGGCGTCGCTGGGGCTGTAGTTCTCTTTCAAGCCCAGGACGTACGGTTTGATCATGTACCAGTTCAGATTGTAGTACAGCATAGCGCCCGGGTAGTCAGCCAAGAAGATCTTCTGCGCCGCCTTGTACTTCTCAGCGGCTTTCGCCTGATCGGGTTCCTGGTTGGCGGTAATCAGGGCTTTGTCAAAGTCCTTGTTGCAGTAGCCAATGCGGTTGGCGAAGAGACCGTCGCACATCATGATGAACAGCCAGTTTTGCGGGTGCGGATAGTCCTGTATCCAGCCCAACAGGAACAACTGCGGCGCGGTGGATGCCTTCTTGACCATACCGGTGAAGACCGTGGGATCCACCGGGTCCAGGGTGATCGGGCAGTTGAAGGTTGCCGCGAAGTAGCCGGCAATGGCTTGCATGCGGGCGTGGTTGCGCGGTGTACCGCCATAGGTCAATTTGATGTCGCCCAATCTCTTGCAGTCAACCTTGGGCTTGTCCTTTGTGCTATCGGCGGCAGCGTAGCCGGCATCAATGAGCGTTTGCACGGCGGCCTTGGGATCATAGCCCTTTTGCACGCCAGTCGTGTCGTAACCCATGAGTCCAGGTGGCACCCAGGAGAGATAGGGCTTGGCTGCATTCTTCAAGATGTCGCGAGTGTAGGTAACACGGTCAAATGCTTGGGCAAACGCCATGCGGACATTCTTGTCGGTGAACGGAGGCTTGCTGTTGTTCATGCCCATGTAGGTGACCCAAGCCGCCGGTCCCTCAAAGAACTCTTGGCTCAGGGTGGCATCGGCTTTCACGGTGGCTAGGTCTTCAGGCGCCAAGCCGACGATGTCCAATTCACCCTTGCGGTATGCCTCAAAGGAGACCGCCGAGTCGGTGATCCAGTACATCTCGATGCGATCGAGTTTGGCTTTGCCGCCCCAGTAGTTCTCGTTGGGCACAAAGGTGATGATCTTATTCTCCTCCATCTTGGAGATCTTGAAGGGTCCGTTGCCATTATGACCTTCGGCTTTGGTCCACCAACTCTCCGGATCCTTCTCCACCTTCTTGGGATCGGACGGCCAGCCGACCCAGGTGTAGGCGATGTAGGGCCAGTAGCCTACGGATTCTTTGAAGGTAACGACCAGGGTCTTGTCGTCGGTGGCTTTGACGCCGACCTTATCCAGGGCTGCGGTGATATCCGCCGGCTTGGCAGTCTTGGTATCCATGGAGCGGGCTTCCACAGCGCCCACCACATCGTCAATCAGGTTGTTGTACTCGCCCTGGACACGGGGGTCTACCAGGCGCTTGTAAGCCCACTCAAAGTCCTTGGCGGTGATGGGCGTGCCATCGGCGCGCTTCAAGCCCGCGCGCAGGGTGAAGGTCATGGACTTGCCATCTGCAGCCGTCGTCCACTTTTCGGCGGCGCCGGGGATCACCTCGCCCTTTTGGTTGACCTTGGTCAAGCCTTCGTAGATCAATTGGGTGATGGCGATCTCATTGACGAAGGATTCCTTCTGGGGATCCAAGTTGTCGGGCCAGGTGCCCATGTTGATGCGCAACGCCTTGGGACCAGTCGCCGGCGGTTTTGTGGCGGTTGCCGGCGGAGGGGCCGTCGGCGGGGGCGGCGTCGCGGTCACAACTTTTTCGACTACTTGCGGTGTCCCTGCGACGATGACCGTTTCCTTCACGATCTGCGGCGGCGCGGGCGCAGCCGTCGGCGCGGCACACGCGGTGAGTGCAGCAAAGACCGCGACGAGCGCGAGAAGCACTAACACTTTCCTCGTCCAAACAGTGCTCATTTTTCTCCTCCCTTGGAATCAGACTTTGGAAAATCAAAGTCGCGTCTGCCTCGCCTACTCTGGCGGGACATCGAGCATACGTTAGCGATCGCGCGTAACTGGAGAATCGGCGAAAGGCATCACCTCCT
>DHFK01000200.1:0-1369 GCA_002400365.1 Anaerolineales bacterium UBA4826
ATGCTGCCCGTACGATTTCCGCGTCCCATATGCCATCCCCCGTAGCGTCAGTTCATCATCCGCCGCTTGAATGAGCGGGTGCGGCGGCGCAATCGTCAGCGGCGTGTCTCGCCCCGGCACATAGTGCGCGCCCGGTTTGCGCGGCGGCGCATCCGCCCGCTTGGGCGCAACCTCCATCGTCCCCCAGCGCGCGCGCGAAGCCGATGTAACAATCTCGGAAAGAACCTTTTGCGTCTGCGGAGTATCCGGCAGCAGCCATTCCCTGCGCTCGGCGTGCCAAAAGTGCCCGGGAATTTCCTTGATCCGATCCACATCCTCGTCGGAAAAGCGCGTTAACGCAACCCACAACTTGCCCCGGTCTGCCGGCTTGATCGTGAGGGTCGCCATCTTGTGCTCCTTCGCTCAGACTGCGAACAAAAACACCTGCCGCCGACGCGCCTCAAGCGCGCGCCGACGAGCAGGCACGGTAAAACGTCCACGGTTCTCACTGCACGGGCAATGTCCGATCATCGGTTGCCTCATGTCACAGCGACTGCAAATATACCGGAGACAAAGACAAGTTTACGCGATAAGTATAGCACGGAACACTCAAAAGTCAAACNNCGCGCGCCAGTTGCGCTGCCAGCGGCGCGTCCGGCTCGATCAACACCACGCGCACGCCGTAGCGATCCAGCGGCGCATGCCAATCCGCTCCGCCGCGATACGCTTTCAAGAAAACGTCCTCGATGAACGCATCGCCGTACACGTCCGCGCGCCCGTCAATGAACACACGCGTCTGCGGATACAGACGCCAGATGAGATAGCCGCCCCAGCCATAGGAATTGTACAGCGCGCCGCGCATGTTCTGCGCTTGCAGAAAATCCACTGCCGCCGCCGGAAACTTGGCGCGCTCGACATTCTGCTGATTCGATATCACCATGCCGACGCGCGCCGCACCCACCCCGACGATGAGCAGCAGCACGATCCAATTGACAATCGCCATCCCGCGCGCCATTCGTTTACCCTGGCACCGCCCGCCAGGGCAGGTGTTCGTTCCGCGATTCGTTGACGCGGTTGACGACACCCAGCGCGCTTGAACCATCTGCCAGACCTGCTCCGCTAGAATCGGCGCGGCGATGATGGCGAAAATTGGTATGTTGCGCGCGGAGCGCAGCGCCGCATAGCCCGACCCGGCAAGCAAAAGCGTTTGCGTCAGCGAGACGCGTTTGCCCGCTAACGCGATCGCCGCGAGCGTTGCCAGCAAGAGCCACGCGAACGGCTGAAACTCGACGAGGTGAAAGTCGGGCGAGAACCATTCCTGGATGTAGGTCTGCATCGCGCGGCTCGTCAGCGTTTCAAACGGATAGACGTACATCGCCGCGCCGTTGGG
>DHFK01000200.1:1402-36064 GCA_002400365.1 Anaerolineales bacterium UBA4826
AATTTGGCATTGCTGGTTGTCATTGCGAGGAGCGGTTTGTGCGACGAAGCAATCCCCCAATTGGGGGTTGGGGATTGCTTCGCGGAGTTCACAATGACAGCCCAATGGTCCAGCACGTACAAAAACACGCTCGTCAGCAGCAGCGAGAGCATTTGCGGACGCACACCCCAGGTCGGCGCGGTGGCGACCGCGGCAAGCAGCAGCGCGAACGCGGCGACGTACGGCTGAGCGTTAGTCGAAGCCTTGCCCACCAAGCGCGCGTAGACGAACGCGAACGACAGTGTGATGATCGCGGCGAAAGCGAGGATCAGCGCGGGGTAAGCGCCGAGCGCGAAGAGCGCGTAGATGAAGACTTGCGACAGCCATTCGTGCGCGACCCAGGGGCGTCCGGCGTTCGTAAAAGAAAAAATGTCGGCGTGGGGAATCGAGCGCGTTGCGACGATGAATTGCCCGGTGCGGAGGTGCCACCAGAAATCGGGGTCGGCGATTTCGCGCGTCGCCATCACGAACAACGCGATGAAGAGAATGGCAATGAAGAGACGGCGGGTGGTGAGGAACATCTCAATTAGAGATTAGAGATTAGAGANNGAGATTGGAGATTAGAGATTAGAGACTCTCGAATTTCCAATCTCTAATCTCTAGACCTTCCGCGCGTACAGCGTGAACAAATCTCCAAAGTTGACCGGGATCGCCACGCTGCCCCAGTTCAGACGCGCGATCGTCGCGTCGAGCGCGCGGTAAAGCCAGCGGCTGTACGGGGCGAGGCGCGTCGCAAAATAGCCCAGGCGCAGAAAGCGTCCCTGCGCGTGTGAACTGACGACCTGAAAGCCGGCGCGCGCCAACATCTTGCCGAGCGTGCGCGGCGAGAAATAGTACAGGTGCATCTCCATCAACCAGGGCCAGCGCTTGCCCATCAACCGCGCAAACAGACTTTCGATGTCAATCGTGTGAATCGCAAAGATTCCGCCCGGCTTGACCACACGATAGACGCTGCGAATTTCGGCGGCCGGATCGGTCAGGTGTTCGATGACATCCCACATCGTCACGACGTCGAAATAATCTGCCGGCGCGTGCGCGTCCGCGAGCGTGCCGGTGATGACGCGCAGTCCGCGCGCGCGCGCGCGTTCCGACGCCCAGGTGGACGGCTCGACGCCCCAGGCTTCCCAACCGCGCGCTTGCGCCAGTTCGACCATCACGCCGATGTGACAGCCCACGTCGAGCAATCGGCGCGTGGGCGACCGCGCGGCAAGGCGTTCGAACGGCGCGAGGTTGCGGCTGAACGTCAGCACGCGCCCTTCGCGCTCTTCGACGTACGTTGGATCCTCGACGACGCTATAGTTTTCGCTAACCAGGGACGAATCCCAGCGCGGGTTGGCGTACACGAGTCCACACTCATTGCAGCGCACGATGGGCGGGTGAACGCCGTACGCCGCGCTCGTGCAGCGAAAATCGGCGGCGTCAAGCGAGGCATGGGTCAGCGTGCTGGGATAAAGCAAACTGGCATTGCGCGAGCCGCATAGATTGCAGGGGATGTCTTCGTGCAGCGTGACGCTCATGGACGAGTCCGGTGCAATCATTGCGCGCTGCTCACGCGACTTTGCCAAGCGGTCTTCGCGTTCCGCAGACGCCGATAGGCGAGTCGCAGCACCGTGTAGGTCGCTTTGTAAATCTCGGCGCGCGAAATTTTCGATGCGCCGGCGCGGCGATCTTCGTAAATGATCGGCGACTCGCCGACGCGCCAGCCGTGCGCCTGGCACAGAAAAAGCATTTCGATCAGAAACGAGTACCCGTTTGAGAAAATGTGATCGAGGTCAATGGATTCCAGGACGGGCCGCCGATACGCGCGAAACCCCGCNNCGCGTGCCGCCGCCGGGGACATAGCGCGAGCCGATCATCACGTCATAGTTGATCAAGCCGGCGAGCAAGTTGGGAATATAGCGCGGGTGATGCGAAAAATCCGCATCCATCGTGACGATGGGATCGAGGTTGAACGCGAACGCCTGGCGCATCCCGGCGATATGCGCTGTGCCCAAGCCCAATTTGGCGGGGCGATGCACCGCGCGCACGCGCGGCTCGCGCGCCGACAGCGTGTCCACGAGTTCGCCCGTGCCGTCGGGCGAGTTGTCGTCCACGACGATCACGCGCGCGTCGAGCGGCAGCGCGAGGATTTGACCGACGAGCGTTGGGATATTGTCGCTTTCGTTGTAGGTTGGAATGATGATCGCAGGGGGCATGAGTTCTCCGGAGAAATTCGCTCCCCATTGTAATCTTTTTCGCGCGGAATGCAAACGCGTGTGGCGCAGGCGGCTCGCCTGCGGGCTGGCAGCCCGCGTTACAGTACTCGTGTACAATCATCAGATGTAGGGCGGGGGTGCGCGTCGGAGAAACCCGTTTTCTCGACAATTTCCGCGTCATTGAGCGTTCCCTACGCCGGCAACAACTCTACGCTCTCGATCTCCAATCCCACGCGCGCGTCGATCGCAAGCGCGCGGTCTATTTCGATCGTCAACCGCGCGCCGCGGTCTGTGACGACGCGCGCGCGATACCTGCCCGCGCGAAAAGTACATTCCTCGACGCGCGCGGGAACGCCGCTCGCGCCAACGCGCACGCGGTCAGGGCGAATGAGCGCGCTTGTCATTGCGAGGTGCGATCCTGAGCGGAGCGAAGCGGAGTCGAAGGATTGCGCCGAAGCAATCTCCAGTTCACTCGGGGATTGCTTCGCTTCGCTCGCAGTGACAAATGTGCCCAACTCTGTCTCGACGCGTCCGTCGGCGCAAACGCGCGCCGGAAACAGATTCGTCATGCCGAGAAACCGCGCGACGAACGCGCTCGCCGGCGCGCGGTACAATTCCGCTGCCGCGCCGATCTGCGCGATGCGCCCTGCGTGAATGATCGCGATCCGGTCGGCGATGGCGAACGCTTCGTCTTGATCGTGCGTGACGTAGAGCGCGGCGCGGAGCGTGCCGATGCGTTTCAGAATCGCGCGCAGGTCCGCGACGAGTTGCTCGCGCAAAATGCGGTCGAGCGCGCCGAGCGGCTCGTCGAGCATCAAGAGTCTTGGGCGCGGCGCGAGCGAGCGGGCGAGCGCGACGCGCTGCTGCTCGCCGCCGGACAGGTTGTTGACGTCGCGCGCGGCAAAGCCGGCTAGCCCGACGAGTTCGAGCATCTCGTTTACGCGCGCGCGGATTTCGGCGCGCGACGCGCTTTGCATCCGCAAGCCGAACGCGACATTTTCGAAAACGTTCTTGTGCGGAAAGAGCGCGAGGTCCTGGAACATCAAGCCAAAGCCGCGCTGATGGATCGGCGCGTCGCGCATGTTCTGATCGTCGAAAAAGATCTCGCCGGCGTCGGCGGGTTCCAGCCCGGCGATGATCCGCAGCAGCGTCGTCTTGCCGCCGCCGCTGGAACCGAGCAGACACATGATTTCGCCGTCGTTGATCGTGAGCGAAATGCCGCGCAGCAGCGGCGCGCCAGCGTAGGTTTTGGTGACGTTGATGATTTTCAGCATCAAAATTCCGACTCTCCGACTCGGAGCCGTTCCATCGCGACAATCGCCGCCGCGCTGACGACCATCAGGATCGTCGAGAGCGCGAGCGCTTGCCCAAAGTTCACCAACCCCGGCTGACCGAGGAAGCGATAAATCGCCAGTGGAATCGTCGGCAGTTCGGGCCGCGCGACGAGCGCGGTCGCGCCGAACTCGCCCATCGAAACGGTGAACGCGAAGACCGCGCCGACAATCACCGCGCGCGCGACGATGGGCAAATCAATCTCGCGCCACACGCGCGCCGGCGATGCGCCGAGGATTTGCGCGGCTTGACGCAGTTGCGGCTGGATGCTGCGGAGCATCGGCAGGAGACTGCGGACGACGAATGGAAACGCGATCAGCGCGTGCGCGATCGGGACGAGCCAGATGCTGGCGCGCAGATTGCCAAGCGCGAGAATAAAGCCAAAGCCAAGCGTCACCGCCGACGTGCCGAGCGGCAGCATAAAAACCGGGTCGAGAATCCTTGCGGCGCGGCTCTGGCTCACGAGCGCGTACGCCGCGAGCAATCCCAAGCCAACCGCCAGCACGATCGTGATTGCCGCGAAGAAGAGCGAATTGCGGACCGCCTCCATCGGCGGAACGAACATGATCGAGCCGCGCCGATTGATAAAGAGTTCGGCGTAGTAACCGCTGCCGTCTTCAAACGACGCGGCGATGACGGAAACGAGCGGCGTCATCAGGAAGACGAGCATCGCGGTGAGATAGCCCCAGACGAAAATCTTTTCGCGCGCGCGTTGCGGCTTGCGCTTGACGATGGCTTGCGGGCGCAGTCGCAGCGGCTGCGCGAGCCGCGCTTGCAGGCGTGTGTAAACGTACATCAGCGCGAACGTGCAGACGAGTTGCGCGAGCGAGAGCGCCGCGGCGATCGGCAGGTTGAACAGGTTCACCGTCTGGCGATAGATTTCGACTTCGAGCGTGGCGAGGCGCGGTCCGCCCAGGATCAGCACGACGCCGAACGACGTGAAATCGAAAATAAAGACGAGGAGCGCGGCGGCGACGATCGCCGGCGCGATGAGCGGCAGCGTAACGTGGAGAAAAGTGCGCGCGCGGTTCGCGCCCAGCACCCGCGCGGCGTTTTCCACCTGCGGATCCAGGTTCGCCCAGAATCCGCCGACGATGCGCAAGACGATGGTGAAATTGTAAAAGGTGTGCGCGAGTAGAATGACCCAGAGCGTATTCAGAATCTGAATCGGCGGCTGGTCGAGTTGGAGGAACTGCATCAGCGCGAGGTTGACGCTGCCGCGCGGACCAAAGAGCGCGCTGAACGCGGTCGCGACGACGATCGTCGGCATCAGAAAGGGAAGCGTCGTCAGCGCGCGCAGCACGCGCGCGCCGCGAAAATCGTATCGCGCAAAGATGTACGCGGCGGGCAACGCGACCACCAGGGTCAGCAAGGTTGACAGCGCGGCTTGAAAGACCGTGAACGCCAGGACGCGCGCATAGTATGCGTCGGCGCAGAGTTCAGCCAAACCGCGCGTGTCACCGCTGAAACTCGTTTGCAGGATCGCGGCGAGCGGGTACACGTAGAACGCGGCGAGGAACGCGAGTGGCAAGAGTAAGGCGGGTCGGTGCGTTTTCATTGGGCAGGGCGCGGGGGTGCTGAGGAGCAGGGGAGGGGAATTGTCTCCTCTGCTCCCCCGCTCCCTTGCTCCCCTGCTGATTTACCGCAGCACCGCGTCCGTCCATGCCTTGATCCACGCGTCGCGGTTCGCGTTGATGTCGGCAGTGGAGACGACAGCCGGTTTCTTGGGCGACTCGGCGAACTTGAAGAAAGCCGGCAACTTGGTGCCCGGCATCACGGGATAGACGAACATCTGCGCGGGCACGTCTTCCTGGAATTTTGCCGAGAGCATGAAATCCACGAACTTGCGCGCCGCGTCTGGATTCTTTGCGCCTTTCAATACGCCCACAAACTCGACTTGGCGGAAGCACGCGCCGTCGCCCAACACGTTCCCGGTCGGCGGCTCTTTCAGTTTGCCATCCGAAAAGAAAACTTCGGCGGCGGGGCTGGTCGCGTAACTGACGACGATGGGACGATCGCCGCCCTTGCCGCCCCAGGATGATTTGGCATAGTACGCGTCCTCCCAGCCCTCGGTGACCAGGACGTCGTTCGCGCGCAGCGCTTTCCAGAAATCGAGATACTTGTCTTTGCCGAACTGGCCGACGGTCGCCAGCAAGAACGCGAGCCCCGGCGACGACGTCGCCGGATTTTCGACGACGGTTAGGGATTTGTACTGCGGCTTGGTCAAATCGTCGAGCGTTTGCGGCGGCGCGAGGGTTTTCTTCTGAAAGTACGCGCGGTCGTAGTTCAGGCAGACGTCGCCGTAATCGGTTGGCGTCAGTTTGAAGTCCGGGTCGAGCGCGAACGCGGCAGGGAGGTTGCTCGCGCTCGCGGGTTTGTACGCCTCAAAGATGTCGGCGTTCAGCGCGCGCGACAAGAACGTGTTGTCCACGCCGAAGAACGCGTCGGCGAGCGGATTGCTCTTGGCGAGGATCGCTTTGTTCAGCGCCGCGCCGGCGTCGCCGGATTTGAGGATCTTGAGTTTGACGTTCGCGGTCGTCTCGAACGCCTTGATCACGCCCTCGCTCGCGGCGAATGAATCGTGCGTCATCACGACGAGTTCGCCCGGCGGCGGAATCGTCGGTTTGGGCCCCGCGGTGGGCATGGTGATCGGCGTGGCGGTGGGCGCAGGCGTTGGCGTGCCCGCCGCCGCGCAGCCGATCAGCGCGAGCGCAATCAGCGCGAGCGCGCTGACGATGTAAAATTTGTTCATGCTGACCTCCTCAACAGATTGACTGCCGACGGCAGACCGCTGACCGCGCTGGGCTGGCGGCAGTCGCAAAAACAAACCGCCCTCTGACCTGGGGCGGTTCAATCGTGGTTGATCCTCCCTGCGCTGGCATTATCCAGATCAGGTTCAGTGGGTCGGTGGAATGGTGTCCACCCTCTCAGCCCGACTTGCTCGAGCTCCCCGGGTTCTATTCAATTGGTCGAGCGCAGTGTAGCACGATTTGGCGCGCGGGTCAAATGGATTACCAGCAGCAGCCCGCGCGCGAAGCGAATCTCGGCGCGTTCTGCGACCAGCGCGTTGCTCACGCCGCGCGCGGCGCCGAGATACAGCGTTTCGTTTCGCAGCGGGTAAAGCAGCCCTTCCGTCACGATGCCTTGAACTTGCTCCGTCAACGGAATCAGCGAGACCGTTTCGCCGACGCGCCCGGTAATCGTCGCGCGTTCCCACGCCAGCCACGCGTCGAAATCCGCGCCGGCGATCCGCGCGGGGATGCGCGCCATCGCGGGCTTGACGAGCAGCAGCGCGTTTGCCAGCGTCTGATCGAACCGACCGCCCAGCGCGCCGAGAATCGTGATTTCGGTCGCGCCGCGCGCGATGGCAAGGTCGAGCGCGAGTTCGAGATCGGTTTGATCTTTGGCGCGCGGGTGTGGGATCGTTTCGACGCGTGCCTCCTCGCACCACGCGCGCGTCGCCGCGTCGAGTGAATCCAGATCGCCGACTAGAACGTGCGGCGCGAGCGCGAGGTGAGCGCGCGCGTTGACCGCGCCGCCGTCCGCCGCGATACGCAGATCCGCGCTGCGCCAGAGGTCGCGCAAGCGCGGATGGTCTTCCAGTGTGCCATTTGCCACGATGACGGTGCGCATGAGTGTTTCTGTGTGTGTCTGGCAGGTCGCGTGAGTGTGGTCAATCAAATTTTGCAAACTATCCGAATTGTGATAGAATGAAACTGCGTTGGGAGATGGTGCAATGGTAGCACGACTGACTCTGGATCAGTTAATCGTGGTTCGAATCCACGTCTCCCAGCACTCCTTTATGCCTCGCTTTTCCCCTCCACCCCAATTACCCCTGGCTTTCCTGCCGTCCTGGTCGTGACGCAGGCACAAGTCANNTTTGGAATTTGCCCCTGTCTCCGCGCTTGGCGCGCTTGCCAAGATAGTCTTCCGCCATCAACGCGGACACCTTTTCTGCCAATGCGAGTGTGATTAACTGATTGATGGAGATACTTTCCTTCTTGGCTAATTCGCGCGCGCTTATGTGTAGAGACGATGGTAGACGCAGACTAATTGTACTCATCGCAACACTCCTTGTATCTGTAGAAATTCTTTCGGGGTAACAACTCGAATCCCGAACCGTTCTGCCCCCGCGAAATCCCGCTGATTGTACGTCACGATGTAAGTGCTGGCAGAAGTGACGGCTAATTCCAAGACCATATCATCTTGGGGGTCTTTCAAGAATGGACGCCACAGATAGAAAATTGTCCGATGATTGGCAACGGCGCAGAGGTAATCAAGTACGTTGTCAACATCGCGCGCGGTCAGCGCGATTTCGCCAACGAGTCTTTTCGCGGCGTCTTCATACTCCAGAATCAGTGGAACCGATATGTTTGTTTCAAATTTTTCGCTGTCAACGAGCGTGAGGAGTTTATAAGCCGCGCCTTGCCGAGAACGCAGCGCGGCGATAAAGACGCTGGTATCAATGACAATCTGCGGTTTCCGCATGGCGGTATCATATCCGATACCGCACGACTTGTCAACCGTGCGTGGCGTGAATGTGCGTGGCGTGAAATTGTGAGGTTTTCAGTATTGCGACTGAGCGACGCAACCGATTGTGAAGCGGGGTGGCAGAGAACGTGGCGCACGCCGATTTCGCCGCAAGGTGCATTGCGAAGTGCAAGTACGTCTGCCAGCGCAAACCACAATACACAAAATGCCGCGCCCGTGGCGAAATCGGCGTGCGGATGTTCCCCGTTCGCGCATCTTTGGTTTTCGCGCGGCAGGGATTTCCTAACGCCTGTTTCACATCTGCGCGGTTACGCGGTTTTCGGAGACCGCAATGCCAAGCCAGTCCAAATGGCTCCCAGCAAATCCACAACCCCAAACAGAATAAGTGGTGGGCTGGCGAAGCCTAACAGCACAAAAGCGGCGAAAAAGACAATGACAGTGGAGCGGAGATAGACCGTCCATCGGAAAAAGTCGGTCATTTCTTTGCGTGCCGCTTGGGTGTAGTAGAATCCCAAAAAGAGGACCAACATTCCGACGATGCGAATCCATACCTCAGTGGTACTAGGAAGGAAGAACATCCCAAGCAAGAAATCGGGTGCTACAAGCAGGACGATGCCGAGCACTATGAGATACAGACCAAATACGAGGACACTGCGAGCACTGTTACTCATTTTCCTTACTCCTTTCGGTCTCAAGTGTGGACATACGCTGGCCATTGCTCAGCGCATTTTACTTAACTTGCACTTCGCCTGCCGCGCTCGGATGGCAAAGGCATGACGGGAAACGCCGTAGCACGCCGCAGCGGCACGCAGGTACAGAAAGTGACTTGTTCTTGTGCCAAGCCGAAATCGTGAAAAGCCGCCGCGTGCCGTTGGCGTGTGTGTTATACGCCGTTCTTTGTCGCTAACTCGCGTTTTGCCCCGACAAAAGCCGCCTCTTCCAAGTCAACTCGTTCTTGGATGATATGTGTGAGCCATTCCCCAATGTTTCTCTGACGATGTAATCGAGCGAGGAATGCAGCGCGAGCGGCAAGTTCAGCAGGTATGACTACAGATGCCGATTTCTTTCGACGCACACGAATCGGCTTTTCCCACGCTGAGTCGTCGTCGGCTTGTGCCAGTACGATTCTATCAATTTCCACCTGGGATAGTTTTCTTTTCATTCTTGCTCCTGTTCTCAAATGTCCCATCCTGTGATGATACGAACAACGCGCCCTGGCTTGAGTTGGAAGATAACCTTGAGTTTGCGTCCGCCAATCGTGTGTCCGAAAAGTTGGTATCGGTCACGATATGATTTGTTCCGACGCACCCAAGTCAGAGAAGAAACATTCCACTGTCTCGTCAAACGTGATATGGTGCGCGCCAAGTTCATCGCGTTCAAAATCGTACTCAAAGTCGGACGGGGTGAAACGATGCCAATCAGTCATGGAAGATTATACTCCGCTTGGATGACGCGACAAGGTTGGGCAACGGAATGGCGTATAACAAATGCGTGGCGAAAGAGTGACGCAAGGAGTGAAACGTCGCCGCTTTGGTGATGCCGGCTTTCTTCTTCGAGTGCTTGAAAATGTGTTGCGCTGCCCGCTCGGACAAATGATCGCCGGGCGCTTCATCGTCCACTGCCTTGATCAGCGGATGCGGCGGATTTGTCGTCAGTGTGTGCGCCCCTCCCAATGCGCCGATCCGCCGTCCGCGAAACAAAAACACCTGCCGCCGACGCGCTGATCCTTCGACTTCGCTCAGGACACGCGCCGGCGAACAGGTGCGATAACACGTCCACAGTTTTCACAGCACGGGCAAGATCCGATCATCGGCTACCTCAAGCCACAGTGGCCGCAAACATACCGGGGACAAAGACAAGTTTACGCGGCAAGTATAGCACACCGCGTCCAATTGTCAAACTCAACCGCGCCCAAACACGTACAGAATGCCTACCGACACCATGCCCCACAAGACGATCGAAAAAAAGAGCGGTTTGTCGTGCAGCACCATCTCTTCCGGACTCCCGCCCTCGTTCTTGACGTGCACCAAATACAGCAATCGAAAGACGATGTAGAGCGCGAACGGAATCGTCAGCATCATCGCGTGATTCCTGGGCAACCCCTCGGCGGTGAAAGTGTAAAGCGAATACGCCATCACGAACGACGAGGTGGTGACCGCGATCATTTCGTCGAGCAGTTGCGGCGTGTACTCTTTGAGGATCGTGCGATGGTTCGTCGCGCCGTCCTCCAGCAGCACTAACTCGTGCCGCCGCTTGCTAAAGCCGATGAACAGCGCCAGCAGGATCGTGCAAACGTACAGCCATTGCGACGCGGGCACCTGGATCGCCGCCGCGCCCGCGAGCGCGCGCAGCACCATGCCGGCTGCCAGTGTGAACACGTCAATGATGACGAGGTTCTTCAAGACGAACGAGTACGTCAGCATCGTCAAGAAATAAACTACCGCCACTACGCCGAACAGCGGCTCGAGCAGGAACGACAGCGGCAGCGCGACGATGAGCAAAACCGCGATCGCGCCGACCGCGTGCGATTTCTTCAGCGCGCCCGACGCCAGCGGGCGCAAGCGCTTGGTCGGATGACGGCGGTCTTTTTCAATGTCCACGAGGTCGTTGATCAGATAGATCACGCCGGAGAGCGCGCAAAACAAAACGAACGCCGCCGTCGCCGTCGCGAACATCGTGTACATCTCGCGCGCAAAGGGCTGCCAGTACTGCCGCAGCGTAAAGACAAAGGGCAGGTAGATCATTAACAGATTCTTGGTCCACTGCCGCGGGCGCATCGTCTTGAGCAAATTCAGCAACAAGGTATCCTCCGGGTTGGGGGTATGATACCCGGAAATTGAGTAAAGTCAAAGCGAGCGGCAGATGGCAAATAGCGAATGGCGTATAGCGTATGGCGTATGGCAGCCAGCCATCTGCCATTCGCTATACGCCATACGCTCTCCGTCGTTTGACTTTTTCTCTGCTTGCGTTTATCTTTCAGGCGTGGCGAAAAAGCGACTGGATGTTCTACTGGTCGAGCGCGCACTAGCAGAGACGCGCCAACGCGCGCAAGCGTTGATCCTGGCGGGCGACGTGCGCGTGCGCGATCAGGTCGTTGCCAAAGCCGGCACGCTCGTCGCCGACGATGCGGAGATCACCGTCCGCGCGCCGTTGAAGTACGTGAGTCGCGGCGGACTCAAATTGGAAGGCGCGCTCGACGCATTTCAGGTTGACCCGCGCGCCAAAATCTGCGCCGACATTGGCGCGTCCACCGGCGGGTTCACCGATTGTCTGTTGCGGCGCGGCGCGGCGCGCGTGTACGCGATTGACGTGGGCTATGGCCAACTCGCGTGGCAAGTGCGGACGGACCCGCGCGTCGTCGTCATGGACCGCGTCAACATTCGCTACCTGGACGCGCTGCCGGCATTGATTGACCTGGCGGTGATTGATGTCTCATTCATTTCGTTGGCATTGGTGTTTCCCGTAGCCAAGAAACTATTGCAGCCGCGCGGCGCGATCATCGCGCTCGTCAAGCCGCAGTTCGAAGCGGGACGCGCGCAGGTCGGCAAACGCGGGATCGTGCGCGACGCGCGCGTGCATCGCGCGGCCATCGCCACGGTGGCGCAGCACGCGATCGAAAATGATTTGCGCGTGCGCGGCATCTGCCGATCGCCGCTCACCGGCGCGGAGGGCAACGTCGAGTTTTTTATCTATCTCAGCGCGGATCGCGCGCTAGGAAACGTTGATATTTCCCAGGAGATCGAACAAACATTATCCGCGCATCACGCGCATTTACGCTAACTCTTCATTCGCGAGATTCGTGTTATGCGCGGATCTGTTTCTGTATGCCTATGTGGTTACCCAAGACGCTTCAAGTCGCCGAAACGACGGAATTCAAATACCTCCCGCGTCACATCGGTTTGATGATGGATGGCAATGGACGCTGGGCGCAGCAGCGCGGCTTGACCCGGCTCGAAGGGCATCGCCACGGCACCCAGAACGTGCGCCGCGCGCTCGACGCGTGCGCCCGGTACGACATTCGCATCGTTACGCTGTACGTCTTCTCGACGGAGAACTGGGGACGCCCTAAAGAAGAGATCGAAGGTTTTTTTGATTTGTTGGCGCAGGTCATTGACCGCGAGACCGAGAATTTTCGTCGGCAGGGCGTGCGCCTGGTTCACAGTGGCTCGTTGGAAGGCATTCCTCCAGCGCTGGCGGAACGCGTCCGATATGCGGTAGGGATCACGCGCGAAAACCGCGACTATGTGCTGAACGTCGCGTTCAACTATGGCGGGCGCATGGAGATCTTGCGCGCGGCGCGGAGCATCCTGGCAGACGGAATTCCGGCGGATGCGCTCTCCGAAGAACTGTTCGAGCGCTACCTCTATACCGCCGGCTTGGGCGACATGGATTTGGTGATCCGCACCGGCGGCGACGAGCGCCTGTCGAATTTTTTTCCGTGGCAAGCCGCGGGCAGCGTGTTCTATTCCACGCGGACGTTCTGGCCCGATTTCGATGAGAACGAATTGGTCAAAGCGCTGAGCGCATACAATTGCCTTTTCGAATCGCTCGAATGACGACAAGTCACGCGTTCGTTAGAAACGCTGACGGGCGACCGATTTCCAGCCGACGCAGGTCGGCTTGGCGCACTTGTCGCCGCGATATCAATCGCGCGAGCGTTTTCGCCGTTGACGCCGCGCGGCGAGTGGTGGTAGAATGTCGGCGATGCAGAGGTCACGTTAATGTTTCACGGACCGGGTAGTGGCGGAATGTGGTGGAGTCTCACGCGCGGCAACGAGCAAGCCCAGCCGCACATCACGCGCGATTTGTTGCGGCGCGTCGCGGAATACGCGCGACCGTACGCGCTCAAGATCGCGCTAACGCTCCTCGCGATCTTTGCCGCGTCGCTCATCGGCTTGGTGCCGCCACTGTTGTACCGCGATTTGATTGACCACGCGCTAGCGCAAAAAGATTTCGCGCGGCTCAACTTGCTCGCCCTGGGCATGATCGGCATTCCATTGCTGAACGGCTTGATCGGGGTCGGCGAGCGCTGGCTGACCGCGAACATCGGCGAAGGGATCATCGCCGACTTACGCAAGTCGCTCTACGCGCACATGCAGCGTATGTCGCTCCGCTTTTTCACGAACACCAAAACCGGCGAACTGATGTCGCGGCTCAACAACGACGTCGTCGGCGCGCAGCGCGCGGTCACGAATACGCTCGTCTCGATCATCACCAGCGCGTTCCAACTCGTCGCGACGCTGGCGATCATGCTCTCGCTCGATTGGCGTCTGACGATTCTCGCGCTCATCATCTTGCCCTTGTTCATTTTGCCTTCGCGGCGCGTCGGACGAATCTTCCGCCAGATCGTCAACCAGCAACTCGACCTCAACGCGCAGATGAACGCGCTGATGAACGAAACGCTCAACGTCAGCGGCGCGCTCCTGGTGAAACTTTTCGGGCGGCAGCGCGACGAGGTGAACCGGTTTGGCGAACGCGCCGACCGCGTGCGCGACATTGGCGTGCGGCAGGCATTGATCGGACGATGGTTCTTTATGGCGCTCGGGCTCGTCAGCGCGCTCGGCACGGCGATCGTGTGGTGGATCGGCGGCTATCTCGTTCTGCAAAACGCGTTCACGATTGGAACGATCGTCGCGTTCGCCGCGTACCTCGCGCAATTGTATGCGCCGATTGCGTCGCTCGTCAACGCGCGCGTGGATTTCGCGACTTCGATGGTCTCGTTCGAGCGCGTGTTTCAGATGCTCGATCTGCCGGTCGAAATCCAGGATCGCGCCGGCGCGATCGAGTTGACGCGCGTGCGGGGAGAGATTCGCTTTGAAGGTGTGTCGTTCTCGTACATTGAACAGCAGGCAGCAGACAGCACACAGCAGGCAGGGGAAAATTCAAAAGTCGAAATTCAANNTTGAATTTCGACTTTTGAATTCGCAAGGGAATGGTCACGACGTACCTGTACCTACCTTTATACCGTCGCGCCGCTACGCGCTGCGTAACGTGAACTTGACCATCCAATCGGGACAACTTGCCGCGCTCGTCGGTCCCAGCGGCGCAGGCAAGACGACGATCACATACCTCATCCCGCGCCTGTACGATCCAACCGAAGGGCGCGTGCTGATTGACGGCTATGACTTGCGCGACATCACGGGCGACTCGCTGTCGCGGCAGATCGGTATGGTTACACAAGAGACGTACCTATTCCATGACACGGTGCGCGTGAATTTGCTCTACGCCAAGCCCGACGCGTCGCAAGACGAAATCGAACGCGCGGCGCGCGCGGCAAACATCCACGATTTCATCGCCAAACTACCGCAGGGCTATGACACGATCGTCGGCGAGCGCGGCTATCGCCTGAGCGGCGGCGAAAAGCAGCGGGTCGCGATCGCGCGCGTGATTCTGAAAGATCCGCGCATCCTCGTGCTCGACGAAGCCACGTCGAACCTCGACTCGGAATCGGAAGCGCTGATCCAAGCCGCGCTCAAGCCGCTGATGAAGGGGCGCACGAGCGTCGTCATCGCGCATCGTCTTTCGACGATCCTCGCGGCGGATGTGATTCTCGTCGTGGACCAAGGGCAGGTAGTGGAACGTGGGACGCACGCGGAATTGCTCGCGCAAGCTGGTTTATACGCGCGGTTGTATCATACACAGTTCAGAGATCAGTTATCAGTCTAACGAGAAAGGAACACCAGCCATGTCGCTGACGAAACTCTGGAACAAGGACACCTTTATTGAACTCGCGCTGCCCGCGCTGACGACGGTCTTTGGGCTGCAATCGTTACGCGTGCTCTTGCCGTCGTTCGTATGGTATCTCGGCGACTCGGTCGGCATTTCCTACGTCCTGCTCGGCGTGATCGCGCTCGGCACGTTTGCGCTGTCATTTCTCGCCGCGCCATTCTACAAACGCCTGGGTCTGCGCCGCGCGCTCTTTGTCGTGTTTCACGGCATGGCAGCGGCGCGCCTGTTCGAGCAGTTCTCGCCGAACCCCGCCCTCGATCTGGTTCTGTCGCTGCTTGGCGTAATCCTGTTTACGTTTTTCATTCCACTCTATCTGACCTACACGCGCATCCGCGGCGGCAGCGCGCCGCGCAAATTCGGTCGCGGCTTTTTGCTCGGTTTCGTTTTTGACACGACGCTGCACGGATCGTTTCACACGCTCGATTTGAGTTGGCAGTTGTCTCCGCTCGCGCCGATCATCTTCGTCCTTCTGCTGGTCGCGCAGGTGTGGTTGACCCGGCGACTGCCGCGGCTCAAGGATGAACCGACCGAGACCAGTTTCGTGGGGAGTCTGCCTCTCGCCGCGCTGGGTCCATTTGTCTTTGTGACCGAAGTGGTGTTTCAAAACGTCGCGCGCGCCACGACGCTGACCGGCTTTCCGATGCCGCTGGCGTACGCGTTCATCATCCTGGTCAACGCGATCGGCATCTCCGCCGCGCTGCTGCCCATCGTCGCCGAACGCAAGACGAGTTTTGCGATTCTGGTTGCCACCGGCTTTCTTGCCTTTTTGACGTCGCGTCCCGCTCCTGCGCCGGGCATGTCCGATTTAATGTTCTTCTTTGGCAATTTGCTGATGTTTCCGTTCGTGACGCTGATCTTCGCCGGGCTGGGCTCGCGCGAGGAGATCAACCCAGGGTTCGCGCGCCTTGCGCTCGCGAATGGAATTGGCTGGATGCTGTTTGGGTTGCTCACGCTGTTGTACTATATCAGTTACAACATCAACATTGGATTTCCGAATACGTGGCTGCCGCCGCTCGCGATTGCGCTGATCGGTGTAGCGGTGATCGGCGCGCTGCGGACGATGCCGACTTTGCCGGCGGCAAGCAACTGGACTTCGGCGACGACAGCGTTCGCGTTGATTATCGTTCCGCTCATCATCCTGGTGAATTGGCGCGAGCCCAAGCCGATCGCCGGGAATGGTTTGCCGGTGCGCGTGATGACCTACAATTTGCACAACGGCTTTGACACCGCCGGACGCTTGAATCCCGAAGCGCTGGCGCAAACCATCGAGCAAGCCAAGCCCGACATTGTCGCGTTGCAAGAGGTCGAGCGCGGCTGGTACATTGATGCCTCGGTTGATCTCGCGATGTGGCTTGCGCGCCGACTGCAGATGCCGTACATCTACGGTCCTACCGCCGATCGCGTGTGGGGCAACGCGATTCTCTCGCGCTATCCGATCACAGTGTGGGGCAATGTGCCGCTGCCACCGCGCACGCTGTTGATCAAGCGCGGCTTTCTGTGGGCGCGCGTAGACGTCGGCGGCGGCGAGGAATTGCTGGTGATCGCGACGCACTATCATCACATCGAAAAAGACACAGAGATTCGCCAGCAGCAATCGCCGGAGATTGTGAAATTCTGGAATCAGCGTCCGCGCACGATTTTCGTCGGCGATCTAAACGCGACGCCGGACGCAAAGGAGATCGCGATGCTGCGCGACGCCGGCTTGCGCGACGCGTTCGCGGCGATTGGCGCGGGCGATGGATTCTCGTGGCCCTCGGACAAGCCGAATCAGCGCATTGACTATATTTGGTTCTCGCCTGATTTGGCGGTACGCGATCTCGTGATGCCGCCGAGTACCGCGTCGGATCATGTGGGGATCGCGGTGACGGTGGAAAAGAGATGAGCGAGGAAAGATGAAAGATGAATTGAATTTCCTGTATGACCACGCCGCCGATGTGCTCTGCGTCTCAAAGGGCCATCCTGCTTATACCGATTGCGTTGAACTCAACGCTGATGTCATTCTACGGCTCGACCCGCAGACCCGAGAGGTAGTGGGCTTTACGATTGTTGATTTCGCGAGGCGTTTTGCCAAAGCGGCGGTGCCGTTGCGCGTGCCGCTCAGCGTGACGTTTGAGCAGGCAGGCAAGAAGCAAAAGGCGCGCGCGGTCGCGGAGGGCAAGGCAGCCCATCGCGCCAAGCGTTCGGCGAGAGCGAGGCGCGCGCGTTGATGCGGAACATTCGAGCGGCGTAATTCGCAATTCATAATTTGCAATTCGCAAATAGGAGAAGCATGTTCAACAACATATCAGACGTCAAATCCGCGCTTGCCGCGCAGCAATACATCGCGACGGATGAGATCGCCACGGTGATTTTTCTCGCGGACAAGTTGCAAAAGCCGGTGCTGGTCGAAGGTCCTGCCGGCGTGGGCAAGACGGAACTGGGTAAGGCGTGGGCGGCGGCGGTGCGACGCGAGTTGATTCGCATGCAGTGCTACGAAGGTCTTGACGAGACGAAAGCGCTGTACGAGTGGGAATACGCCAAGCAGATGCTGTACACGCAACTACTGCGCGACAAACTGCAAGACGTTCTGCGCGATACCAAGACGTTGGGGCAGGCGGCGGATCGGTTGGCGGAAGAGGAAGACGTCTTTTTCTCCAAACGGTTCTTGCTGCCGCGTCCGCTCTTGCGCGCGATCCTTGCCGATAATCCGTCGCTCTTGCTGGTGGACGAGATTGACCGCGCGGACGCCGAGTTCGAAGCGTTCCTCTTGGAAGTGCTGAGCGATTTCCAGGTCAGTGTCCCGGAACTTGGCACGCTCAAGGCAAAGCACATGCCGCTCGTCATTCTGACGAGCAACAACACGCGCGAGTTGTCGGAGGCGTTAAAGCGGCGGTGCCTCTACCTCTTCATTGACTATCCGACCTCGGAGGCGGAACTGCGGATCGTCAAGATGAAGGTGCCTGACCTCACGCCGCAAATGGCGCAGCAAGCCGTCGAGTTGGTGCAGCGCTTGCGGAAACTCGATCTGAAAAAACATCCGAGCGTCAGCGAGACGCTCGACTGGGCGCGCGCGCTCGTGATGCTCAATGCGAAGAACATTGACGAAAAGACGCTGGAGAACACGCTGACCGTTTTGCTCAAGCACGAGCATGACGTTCAGCGCGCCCAGCGACTCTTGAGCGAGTTCAACGTGAGTGAGGAAGACAAAGAGGACGATCGCGGCGCGAGCGCATCGCCGCGCCACAAACTACCGCCGAAGAAGTGAATTTCTCTACTGTATTCGCCACACGTGCACCACTGGCTTGGCGCCATCGGCGAACAATTCCAGAACGTACACGAGACCATGGCTGCGGTCGTAGGCAACGTCGCCGATGCGGTACCGGCGCTGGTCGCCGGTACCCAGCATCTCCGGCTCGATTCCCGCAGGATTGAGATACAGGTGCGCGTCCATGTCCAGTGAGGCATACGGCTGCGGCGCCCATGCTTGCATTTGCCCCGCCGCGACCCGCGCCAGGTCTGCCGGATCGTAGAAAATGAACTGGGCATCAAAGCGCGTGCTCCACCAGCCCCGATTCGACGTGTGACCTGGACATTCGGTCAAATCCTCCGTCGGGCAAGGCGTGCCATTCGCCAATCGGCAGGTGGTCATTTGTCCGACGAGCGCTTGATCCACGCAGGGATGCTCGGGACCGGCGGGATTGACATAGCCGTACCAGTATTTCGTGCCGGTTCCTTTTGTGCCCGCGAACAGAACTGCAGACTTGCCGGCGTTGGTCGTAATCCACGCGCCTCCCTCCCACTCGTCTGGATGCTGATAGCCATTCAAACTGCGTTCGATGTTGTTCGTGTTCGTTGACTTGTCATAGAGCAGCAGCGTTGTCTCCTGCAGATGCGTTCCCGAAGACGCCGGCGTGCCGAGGTCATCAGTCCAGGGACGATAAGCGAACAGCGCTGGCCCCATCCCCGACCAACCCCCGTCCCTGAAACGTCCAGTCCCCAGATAGCGACCGTTCGCGTATTGATTCGCCCAGGATGCCGGAATCTCGAGCATGTACCCGTTGATGCTGTAGGCGGACTGATCGCCGATGAACCATGTGCCGCGCAGGTTAGGCGTCGCCAGATTCGGCTCGAACCAGGCATGGGAAGCGTCTGGCGGTTCGGGCTGCAGATGCTGTCCCCAGGCGAGGTGGATTTTGGGACCCGTCGCCGGCACATCGAGGTACTGCATCCCGATGCGCGGAATCTCGTCCAGTCCGACGAAAAAGCCGGCTGCCACGTTGTGGAATCCCTGGAGAAACGCGGCTTGGTTGAGATCGTTTAGATTGCTCGATTGGATCGGCGGCGGGATGTTGATCTCGGCGACCTGGCTGCCATCGGGCAGTTCCCCGTACGGCATGCGATCGTGCCCGGTGATGAACAATGATCCCGGGAATCCATCGTTTGCGCCTGCCGGGTCTCCCGCGGGATTGAAGGTCATCGCGTTCCCGCCGTATTCCAAAGTCCTTGGACGCACAGCGTCATCCGGCAGCCGAAACGCGCCTTGGTACACCAAGTCGCCGGGCTGGACGAGCGCGCCGGACGATGGAGTCGCAGTTGGGGTCGGCGTTGGCGTGGGCGATGCCGTTTGTCTCGTGACGAGCGGCAGGTAGATGGCGCGCGTGGATGTTGGCGGCGCGCTCTGAGGCGCTGCTGCCGCCAACCCAAACGCCGCGTGCGGCAGCAGCACGGTTGCAGCCAATAGCGCGGATACAAAAAGCACAGTGGGCTCAACCGTCTTGTTGACGCATCGAATAGACATTGGGTCTCTTTCCCTGAACAAACCCGAACTGTCGGAGAAACCCGTTTTCTGCGCTTGGATTCTTTTTCGCGCCGCGTTGGCGAGAAAACGGGTTTCTGATCGCTCTCTCCGATAACCTGCTAGCGCACAATCAGCGGCAGGTTCAGCCGACCTCCTGGCAGCAGACCGTACCAATAGCCCAGCCCGACGCGATAACTCGCGCTGGTGGGTGCGCCGACGGCGGTCTGCCCAATAGTAACGTGCGTTTGGTAACTGGCGGAACTCATTTGACCGCCGCCGCTCCCGGTCAACGGCGCGAACCAATCCAGCCGGTAGTTCGCGGAGGACATGGCTAACGCGTCGCTTGCCAGCAGGAGCAAGAGCGCGAGCATGGCGATGCACGCTGCGATTCTGATTTTCATTGAGCGCCTCCGGCTAATAATCGTGGACCAGCGTCACGCGCACCCCGCCGATCTGGACATAGTTGGTATCGTCGATGAAGAACAAGCCGAGTCGGAGAGTGAGAGCGCCCTCGGTTGACGAAAGGGTGTAGTTGGCGGCGTCCGTTGACAGAGCGTAACTGGTCGCCGTGTTGCTCGTGCGGTTTGTCGTGTCGGTGACGAGAGACACGAAGGAGTCGGCGTCAGTCTGCTTGTACAGTTCTGTCTCGGTGATATAGTTCTGCGCGCCATTCTGGCATCTGTAATAGACGGTGACGCTGGTCACGCGCACTGGTTGACCATAGAGGACGGCAGGAATCGTGATCGGGATGCGGATGTGCCGGGTACCCACAACGGCTGATCCTGCGTAGATCGCGGTTGCTCCACCTGCCATATTCCACCTGGTCGAATCGGTGCTGACGTCCTTGAAGAACAGGGTCCCTGGAACGAAGAGGTACGAGTCGGCGCCCTTGATGATCGCCCCAGGCCGCACGTTCCAGGCATAAGGCACCGCGTAGATGCCCTGGCGAGGGGTCATCTCTGCGTCACTTTCCACCTTGATGCCCAGGTAGAGTTGATCGCCGTTGATGTCCGAAGGCGTGCAAAAGTCTATCTCCATGTTGAACAACCCGTTGGTTACGGTCACCGTGTCCGTGTCCGTGCAGCGCGCCACGCCGCCAGCGCTAACATCGTAGATGTTCGCCGTGATGCTGTAGGAGCCGTTGAGTGGAATGCCGCTCGCGTCAGTCAGCCGCCCTTGGATAGGGATAACGTCATTCATCGCCGCGGCGGGGCCATTTACCACGCGCGCCTCGACGTTGGCTGCGGGCCCGGACACCTGCGCTTGCCCCAGGCGCACGCCCAGCGTCAGCATCAGCGCCAGCGCCAAAACCACGAGCGCAATTCGTTCGATTTTCATCACACACCTCCATTGTGTTTGAATCAGGGTTTCACTTTTTACGCATTACGCTTCATGCTTCACGGATCACCTCCTCCGCGTTCGCGCTATTTCCAGGTCGTCCTTCGAGATGAACGCCTCTGCGCCCGCCTCCTTTGCCGTGGTTCGAAAAATCTCCGCGCGATCGCGATGCGCGCTGACCAGACAATCGGGTGATCGTCTACGATAACGATAGTCGGCATAGCGACCTCAGCGCAACCCTCCGTCTGATCTATCGGCGAGGCGTCCACTTGTACTATAGCATCTGCGTTTGCGCTTGTCAATGGACCGTCAATGGACCGTTTGACAAACATCCCGCAGCGGTGATACTATCTCTCTCACATTTGCTCGTTTGCTGTGAGCACATGGAGGTACACGTGGATCAACGAATCGTCGAATTCATCGCGGGCTTGCGCGCGGCGGGCGTGCGCGTGAGTCTCGCGGAAAGCGCGGACGCATTCCGCGCCATAGAACAGATTGGCATCCGCGATCGGGATTTGTTTCGTTCCGCGCTGCGGACTACGCTCGTCAAAGACTCGACGGATGTGCCCGAGTTTGAGAAACTCTTTCCGCTGTACTTTGGCAGCGGCGGTCCGCCTACGTTCGACCCCAATCGCGAACTATCGCCCGACGAGATGCGGCGGTTGAAGGACGCGCTGCGCGATGCGCTGGGCGACGATGCCAAGTTGCGGCAGTTGATGCGCTATCTGCTCGAAGGCGCGAACCCGACGCGCGAAGAACTGGAGCGCCTGGGCATGCAAGCCGGCGTCCCGCTCGCGCGGCATCCCTATCAGCAGCAGTGGCTCACGCGGCGGATGCTGCGCCAGTTGGGCATGGACGAGGAATTCCAAGCGTTGATGGGGCGGCTCATCGAAAAACTGCAAGCGCTGGGGATGAGTCGCGAGACCATGCGCCGCATCGGGCAACTCGCGGAAGAAAATCTGCGGCGGCTCGAAGAGCAGTTCGAGCAGTACGTCGGCGCGCAGATCGCGCAGAACGCGGCGCAGGATGCGCGCGAACGTCAGCCCTTGCGCGGGCCCGACCTGATGCGCCGCTCCTTCGGCGCGCTCAGCGAGCGCGAGATCGCGGAATTACGCAATCAAATCCGGCGGCTTGCCGCGCGCTTGCGCTCGCGCGCCGCGCTGCGCCAGCGCCGCGGCAAACGCGGCGTGCTCGACGCCAAGCGGACGATCCGCGCCAACTTGCGTCACGCGAATGTGCCGATCGAGTTAAAGCACAAGCGCCGCCACCTCAAGCCGAAACTCGTTTTGATTTGCGACATCTCGACCTCGGTGCGTCCGGTCGTCGAGTTTATGCTGCGGCTCACCTACGAACTGCAAGACCAAATTCACAGCGCGCATAGTTTCGTATTCATTGACGACATCACGGACGTGAGTTCCGAATTCGCGGAGCACCGTCCAGAGATCGCGGTCGAACGCGTGCTGGCGGACAATCCACCGGGCTATTACAACACCAACCTGGGATTTTCGCTGGCGCACTTTTGCAAGGACTACCTCGACACGGTGGATCATCGCACGACGGTGATCGTCCTGGGCGACGGTCGCAACAACTATATCAACCCGCGCCTCGACGCGGTTCAGGAAATCAAGAAACGCGCGCGGCGAATCGTCTGGTTGAATCCCGAACACCCGCGGCTGTGGGGCAGCGGCGACAGCGACATGCTGCAGTACCAACCGTATTGCGATGCGGCGCACCACGTCGGGAATCTGGCGCAACTCGCCGAGGCGATTGATCGTTTGTTTGACGCGCGCTAGAACAAGAAACCAGGTTTCTGAAGGGAAACCTGGTTTCTCGCGTACTCACTCTACGGCGGGCACATCGTAAATCCTTTTTCGAACACCGTGCCGTCGGGTTTCATGAAGAATTGGGTCTTGTTTTCGGCGTCTTGCCAACCGACGCGCGCGAAGAAATAGTCGCACGGACCGCCCAGCGAGAGACTCCAGGTACCGAGAGACTGGACCTCGCCGGGCTCGGTCGAAAAGTGTGTTTGCAAGAGGGTCGTGTCGGCGTAGGAGTGGCTTGGGTCAGCGGCTTTGTAGATGTACACGCGCCACGTAAACGTCATCATGTTGCCGCTCGTGTTGACGAACGTTGGGAAGAAGGTGATGTCAAAGCCGCGCACCGGGAATGGTTGGAGGCGCAGGTCGGTGACGAACAAGCCGGGTTGAGGCGTGGGTCTCGGCGTTGGAACGGCGGTAGGCGCTGGAGCCGGCGGCGGCGCGGGCGGCAGGTCTTGCGGCGCGCAGACGGTAAAGCCCTTTTCAAACACCTTGCCATCCGGCGCGGTAAATGGAACTTCGACGTTGTCTTGGTTCAGCCAGGTGACCCGCGCGAACATGTACTCGCAGGGACCGCCCAGCGGAATGCCCCAGTTGCCCAGGGCTCGGACCTCGCGCGTGCCGGGCGGGAAGGTCGTCATTGCGGCGGCTGTCTCGCCGAACGAATTGGCTGGATTCGCCGCACGGTAGAGCAGGACCGACCAGCGCAGATTCTGGTCGCCCGTGGCGGTGTTCAGGAACGATGCGGTGAATTGAAGGTCGGCTCCACGAATCGGCGGGTCCGGGTCAATGCGTAGGTTGGTGACGAACAAACCGGGAGGCGGTCCACCCGCGCCGGTCGGCGCGGGCTTGGGCAAGTCGTCCCTGCCGCACACCGTGAACAGTTTTTCGAAAACCTTGCCGTCCGGTTTGGCGAACATGACCGGCTGATTGTTGACGTCGAGCCAGCCCACGCGCGCCACAAAGTTCTCGCAAGGACCGCCGGGACCAGCCATCCAATAGCCGAGCGCTCGCTTTTCGCTGGTACCCGGCGCGAAGGTGGTCAGGATGGACGACGTTTCGCCGTGGGATACGCTCATGTTGCTGGCTTTGTAGATGTACACCAGCCAGCGCAAGTTCTGGTCCCCGCTCGCGGTGTTGTTGAAGGTCGCGTAGAAGGTCAGGGGGGTATTCCGCACCGGTGGATCAGGTGTTGTTCGCAAATCGGTGACGTACAGACCAGGGGGCGGCGTCGGTCCCTGTGCGCTTGCCGGCGCGACCACGAGCAGCGCGAACATGATCGCGACGACAGTAAGTAGTACGAGCCTTTTCATTTCCATGGTCTCCTTTTATCTGGAATCCCGCTGATTTGATGGGTCGGATGTGAATGATCTTTGATCCTGCGGCATCACCTCCCTCAACGCCAAGCCCAGGTTGGTCACACTGTGGCTGGGATCGGCTGAATTGTCCCATCATCGGAAGGTCGCCATGCCCTCGGTCGGACACCTTTCGGCAGACATGGATACACGCGCGTTCCGGGCTTGCGCCAATACCCAAGTTCGCTTGGCACAGCACGGCGCGCCCACTGCCAAGTATTCTACGTTGGATTGACTAAAGTGTCAAGAGTCCACAAGCCCCACAAGTCCCACACTGGGAAACCCAGGTTTCTTCTGTGCGCGGCTACGGCGGGCAAATCGTCAGCGTCTTTTCGAACACCTGGTTTTCGAATACCGTAAACATCTGGACTTTTCCATTGTCGAACCACGCGACGCGCGCGATGAAATCCTCGCACGGACCGCCCAGGGGCAATTTCCAATACCCGGCTGATTGGTACTCGTTGATGCCGACGGCGAACCAGTTTGTCGTCGCCGTCGTTTCGCCAAAGGAATTGCGCTCGCCCGGCTTGTAGAGGTACACGATCCATTTGAGATATTGCCGATAGCCCGTTGTATTGGCGAACGTCGCGTAAAAAGTGAGGTCAGCGCCGCGCGTCGGCGGGCTGGGTTCGGTCCGCAAATCCATCGCGAACAAACCCGGCGCGAAGGTTGGCGTGGGCGTCGGCGTGGCGGTTGGCGCGGGCGAGGGCGGCGGCAAGTCGCTGGGCGCGCAGACGGTAAAGCCCTTTTCATAGACCTGCCCATCCGGACGCGTGAACATCACCGGTTTGTTGTCTTGGTCAAGCCGAGCGACGCGCGCAAAAAAGTAATCGCAGGGACCGCCGAGCGAGAGTTTCCACGCGCCAAGCGATTTCAATTCATTCGTGCCGGTCGGAATCGCGGACTGGAGCGCGCTCGTTTCGCTGAACGATCTGTTCGGCGTGTCGGTTTTGTAAATGTACACCAACCACTTGTAATTTTGAACCGCGCCGGTCGTGTTCGCGAACGTCGCGTAAAAGGTCAGGTCGGTCCCGCGCGTCGGCGGGTTCGGCTCGATCCGCAGACCGGTGACGAACAGCCCTGGCGGAAGCGTCGGCGCGGGCGATGGCGTGATGCTGGGCGTGAGCGTCGGCGTGTTGGTCGGCGCGGCAACGGTGGCGAGCGTCGGGGTGGGCGCGCTAGTTTCAGTCGGCAACATTACCGTCGGCGCGGCAGGGGGCTTGGTCGGCAGCGGCGTGGTCGGCGTTGGAGCCGCCGTCGTGCAGGCGCTCATGACCAGAACCACCAATGCGATGACCGATAATGCGAGACGGTTCATTTTTCTGCTCCTGTTTTGGATGAAAAATGGATAACGCGTAGGACAAATTTGCAATTCTGTCCTACATTTCAAGGAGAGTCACTCATGTCTACCCAATTGTCCAGCGAGCAAATTCTTGACGATTACGCAACGTACGTCTCCTCCGGCAAGGCGAACTTTTTCAAATCCATCGGTTTGCCGCTGATCCCCGGCAAGCGCGAGGGTGTTCGCATTTATGACCGCGCGGGACACGCGTTCATCAATTGCCGGTCGAGCGGCGGCGTGTTCAACCTGGGACATCGTCCGCAGCCGATCATTGAGGCGTTGAAGAACGCGCTGGACGAACTCGACATCGGCGACCACTTGCTGCTCAGCGAGTGGCGCGCGCGCCTCGCCAAGAAACTGGCTGCCCTCACGCCGGGCGACATCCGCTATGCGACCTTTACGCCCGGCGGCGGCGAAGCGATTGACGTTGCGATCAAACTCGCGCGCGCGTACACCGGACGTCCCGGCGTGATCCACGCCGTCGAAGCGTACCACGGGCACACCGGCTTTGCGCTCAGCGCGACCGGAGACAAATTCAAAGCCAGGTTCGGTCCGATGATCCCCGGTTTTTACGCGGTCCCGTTTGGCGACATTGCCGCGCTCGAAGACGTCGTCAACGCGACGACCGCCGCCGTCATCTTTGAAACGATTCCGGTCACCGGCGGCATTTTGATTCCGCCGCCCGATTATTACCCGCGCGTGCGCGCGTTGTGCGACCGCTTTGGCGCGCAAATGATCCTGGACGAGGTGCAGGCGGGCTTGGGACGCACCGGCAAGTTGTGGGCGCTCTCCGAGTGGAACATCGTTCCCGATTTTATGGTGCTGGGCAAAGGGCTGTCCGCCGCGCTCTATCCGATCAGCGCGGCGACGTATCGTCCGCACATTGACGCGCGCTTTGCCGACGAGCCGTTCATGCACATCTCGTCGTACGGCGGCGCGGAATTGGGCTGCGTCGCCGCGGCGGCGATGCTTGATATTATAACCGCGCCGGGTTTTCTTGACAACGTGAACGCGCGCGCCAAACAACTTGGCGCTGGCAGCGCGGCGATCCGCGCACGCTATCCCGCGCTCGTCGCCGACGTGCGGCAGCGCGGCTTGATGATCGGCATCGAAATGGTGGACGATATGCTGGGACCCGCGCTAACGCTCGCGCTCGCGCAGCGCGGCGTTCTGGCGAATTACGCCGGCGCGCGCGCAAACACGCTCATTATCATGCCGCCGCTGATTATCGGCGCGGCAGACACCGCGCGGGTGTTGAACGCGCTGGAGGATTCGTTCAGGCAACTTGCCGGGGGATAGGCGGTAAATGTGCGACGCATCCTGAGCATGGTCGAAGGATGCGTCGCACCGTCACTCGAGTTCTTTGATCCGCTGTTCGAGTTCCTCGATGCGCGCGATCAACGCGTTGCGCTGGCGAACCTGTTCGGGCGTCGCGTTCTTGGGATACGCATCTGGCTGCGCGAACGGATGCGGATTCGGCGGAAAGAGTTTCAGTTTTAGCGCTTTGAGGCGCGCGAGTTCCTCTTTGGCTTGGCGCGCTTTGACGACTTGGGGATTGGGTGGGGGCATATTTTTTCCTCTTTTACTGGCACACCGCGAACGGCAGTTCGTACACCTGTCCATCCGGCTTGTTGAAGAACGTCGCCTTTTTGCTAACGTCGAGCCAGGCGACCCGCGCGAGATAGTTGCCGCAACTGCTGATCCCGGTTTTCCAGACTCCCAGCGCTTTTTGTTCCACCGTCCCGATCGGGATAGTGGTCGCCTGCGACGCAGTTTCCCCGTAAGAATTCCTGGGATTGTCCGCTCGGTAGATGTACACCAGCCAACGATAATTTTGTTCGCCGCTGGCGGTATTGAGAAAGGTCACGTAAAAGCCAACGTCTTGCCCGGTTCCCGGCGTGGGCGGCTCTAGCCGAAGCCGAGTGACGTACAGCCCCGGCGGAGGCAGCGGCGTCGGCGACGGGGGAACAGGAGTTGCCGTGGGTGAAGGTCGAGGCGTCGGCGACGCTGTTGGCGCAGGGAAAGTCGCCGTCGGTGCGCTCGTCGGCGGGACGGTTGGAGGTGGAATGGTGGGAAGCGGCGCTGTAGGNNAGGTGTAGGCAGCGCTGTAGGCGTAGGCAGCGCCGTAGGCGTAACCACGATCACGATCGGCGTGGGACTCGCGGGAGGTATCAGCGGCGCGAATGTCGCAAGCGGCGTGTTCGTCGCGCTGGCAAGCCCGATTTTCAAGATGCCCTGGCTGGAGGCGAAGAGCAAAGCGATGGCGGCGAACAAGCACACTACGCCGATGCCTCCCAACGCGAAAAGGAGTATGTTGCTGCGCGGCGCGCCGACCGGCTGGGGCTGCGCCATGGGCGGCGCGGGAGGAACGTAACCACCGGCGCTCGGCGGTTGCGCCTCGACCCAGTTCTGTCCGTCGTGCACGTACCATCTGCCACTGTCGGGTCCGAGCATCCAGAAACGGCGTTGCGCGTCCTGAACCATCAGGTTCTTTAGCGCGGCTTCGAATTGCTCTTGCGTGATGCGCCCGGCGGACACTTGGCCCTTGAGCACAAAGAACTGTTCTTCGGCTTGACGAAATTGGTCGTTTGACATTGACACCTCTCATCAACCTTGCGAAGGTTCATCCTGAACGGCGCGCAGCGGAGTCGAAGGAAAACCTTCGCAAGGTCTGCCTACTGGCATACAGAAAAGTAATAGTAAAAGTAATCGCCCCCGGGCTTTGCAAATTCCACGATGGTTCCGTCCGGCGCTTGATAAAACACGCGGGCGATGAACTGGCGACACGGACTCGCGCCCGGCGCTTTCCATTTGTTTGACGATGGCAGGGTGTTGCTCCCTACCGGAATTTCGCTCGGCACCTTGGGCGTCTCGCCGAACGACTGTTTCTTGTCCGGCTCGTAAATTTTCACGAACCAATTATAGTTCGCCGCGCCGCCGAGCGTGTTCAGGAAAGTAACCTGGAAGGTGGGGAATTGTCCATCCATGACTTGGGTTGGGTCGGTGCGAACGGCGGTCACGTAGACGCCCGGCGGCGCTGCCGGCGCGGTCGGCGTTGAGGTGGCAATCGGCGCGGCGGGAGTGGGGAGTGTGCGCGGCGCGGGCTGCAAGACCGGCGCGCGGTTATCGCCGCCGCGCAGGTTGGTGACGCGCACGGTCTGCGAGCCATCGGGCTTGATTGCGTAGATGTCGTAGCGGATACTGCGATCGGAGGTGAAGACGATCCAGTTGCCATCGGATGACCAGGATGGCGATTCACTCGCTCCCCACGTATTCGTCAAGCGCGTATCTCCACCACCATCGGCATTAACCAAATGGATTTCCCAATTGCCCGCGGCTCTGGACACGTACGCGATGCGTTTACCATCCGGCGACCACTGCGGGCTGTACGCCGCGGCTTCGCGGCTGCCGATCAACTTGACTGGGTTGGTGCCGTCGCTGTTCATGATGTAGAGAGCGTCGTAACCATCCCGGTTGGAGGCGAAGACCAGGCGTCTGCCATCTGGCGACCAATCGGGACTGGAATCGCTCGCCTTGTCGTTGGTGATGCGAGTTTGCGCCGAGCCGTCCGCGTTCATCGCATAGATTTCCCAGTTGCCGTCGCGATAGGAATGGAACGCGAGCCTGCTGCCGTCGGGAGACCAGGACGGTTCGCTGTCGGTGTTCTGATTGTTGGTGAGGCGCGTCAGCCCGGAACCGTCGGCATTCATCGTATAGATTTCGGTATTGCCGTCGCGGAGCGAGGCGAACGCGAGCCACCTGCCGTCCGGCGACCACGCGGGGACAAAATCTCTCGCCGCGTGGTTCGTCAGGCGCGTCGGCTGCGTTCCATCGCTATTGACCGTGTAGATCTCTTCGTTGCCATCGCGGTCGGTGACGAACGCGAACTTGCTGGCGGACAGCGCGCCAAACACGCTTGCCGGCGCGGACGGTGTAGTTGTCGCCGCCGGCGTGCGCGGCGGCGCCGGGCTAGGCGCAATGAGAGGAACCGGCGTCGCGACAGTCGTGACGAGTGTGTGTGGGAATTTCGTCTCGGCTTTGCCTTTGTCACCCAGGTCAATTCCGAACGAATACTCCCCAGGCGCGGCGCCTGGTTTCATGTAAACGATAATCACATTGGGGTAGAGCGATTGCCAGCCGGCGTAGTCGGTGGGCAATTTCAGTTTCGGAGCAAGCGGTAGCGCATCCGACAGTTTGACCCCATCGAAGCAAAACAGGTACGCGATGTTTGGCGGACGCGAGTACGTGGCATACGAAAGTGTCAGCGCGCCCGGCGCGGATTGGCGCATGAATCGAACGTTCAAGAGATCGGCGAGAGGTTTTGCGACTGTGGTCCGCATGTCGCCGCAGACCGGCGCGAACTGAGCGAGGCGATACGCTTCGAATTGCCGATAAAACTCGTCGGGGCTGATGCCGATGGCTTGTGTGAAGGCGTCCTGCCAAGTTGGCGCGGTCGCCATCGCTTGCCAGAACTTGACCAGGATGCCATCTTCGCCATAACGTGAGACGAGGAATTCGACTCCCAAATAGCCCAGGGGATAGCGCGCGCCATAGTCTTCCAGGGTCGCGCCGTTTTCCGTTTCCAGCGATTGCAGCGGGTTGCGAAAAGCCGCGCCGGCGATCAGTGCGTCGCGAAAAGTGTCCTCCACCTTGAGCAAGCCATACGCCGCCGCGGTGTGATTCTCGACGTACCGCGCGGTCCCTTCGACCAGCCACTTGGGTCCCAGGTCGGCAGAGAAAGTGGCTTGGGAGCGGAGGGATTGGAGGACGTGGAAATACTCGTGGACGAGAGATTGGATGCGGTAAGCGCTCGTCGTGTTCTTCCAGCCCCCCGCCGCATAGACGCTGATCGTGCTTGCGTTCGCCTGCGCGATTGTATTGCCGCTGGCAAAGTTCTTTTTGTTGAGGACGATGGTGGGTGAGTCAATGGCGCGTCCAATGAGACGCGCCTGTTCCGCGATCAGCGCATCTAGGTTGGCATACGCGAGAACCGTGACCGGTCCGGCTTGGCCCAAGGTCTCGTACGCGAGCGCCATCCCTTTTTCGATTTCGTCGCGCATCTCCTGTGGCACGGCATCGTCGTATTTGAGCGTGATCGTGGCTGGCAGGTTCGCGCGACCGGCGGGCAGCGGCTTGGGCGTGCGCGTGTACGCCGGCGTTGGCGTCGCGGTGGGAGGCGCAGCGGTTGGCGGCGCGATGGTGGGCAGTGGCAACGTCGCTCCAGGCGTTGCCGTCACGTAGAGCACGACCGGCGTGGGAGGCGTCGTCGGCGCAAGTGTCGGTAGCGGTAGTGTAGCCGTCGGACTCGAGCCGATTTTCAAAATGCCCTGGCTCGTCGCGAACAGCAACGCGACGGCGGCGAACAAGCAGACCACGGCAACGCTTCCCAGCGCGAGGAAAAGTATGTTGCTGCGCGGCGCGCTGTACGATTGCGCTTGCGCCATCGGCGGCGGGGGTGGAACGTAACCGCCAGCGCTCGGCGGCTGCGCCTCGACCCAGTTCTGTCCGTCGTGCACGTACCATCTGCCGCTGTCCGCGCCGAGCATCCAGAAACGTCCTTGCGCGTCCTGGATCATCAATTGCTTGAGCGCCGCGTCGAACTGCTCGCGCGTGACGCGTCCGGTCTCGAGTTGTCCGCGCAGTACAAAGTAATCGTCTTGGGCTCTGCGAAATCGGTCGTCCATCGTATACGCCTCCGTGTGTCGAGTGACGCGGGACGCGTGGCGGATGATGTTTGTTGCTCGTCACACGCCACGCGTCACGCGTCACTCTCCGGCGTGCCAGTCGCCAACGCAATGATCCTTGACCAGGCAATTGCGCACCGTGACGGTCCCCTTGCCCGTGTGGGTGGCTTTATCCACTGTCCCTGTGATGATAATGGGCAGTTTGTTTGGCAAACCTGTGCGTGGGGAGATGCTGCATGTTTTGCCATCCCTGTACCGGCAGTTGGCAACGGATAGTTCATATTTCAGGTCTGCGACGCTGAGCAGCGAGAGCGCGCCGGTGGCGGGGTCAACGGTGCCGTTGAGTGTTCCCTCGTAGTCTATTCTTGAGGTCTGATCCCAACTGATGCTCCCGTCACACCCTACAACTTTGTAAGTTCCCCGACTGCCGCCTCCCTTGAGCGAACCGCTTGCCGCGCCGCTTTTGAAATCTACGGTGATCTTGATCGTCCCCGCGGTGTTCGTGCCGAAAGAAGGTTCATCGTAGCCGGGCTCGCACCACCCCACTGGAAGGAAATTTAGACTGAACGTGCCGTTCATGGTATAGACGCTGACTGCCTGCTTGGTCTGCTGCGCAATCGCAGTGACCGTGGCGCGGAACTCGGCGGTCTTGCTCGCGGCGACTTGTGTTCCGACGGCGCGCTGAGTTGCCAGCGACTGCGCTTGCTGTGTCTGCGCGGCGAGGGCCTGGGTCGCTTCTGCCGAGTCACGCGCGTCTCTCGTCGCCCAGACCGCCGTGTCTGTCGCGTGCCAAGCCGCCGCTGTTTTTGTTGCGCGATCAGGGTCGCCTATCATTACATCCCGATGGTCGGCTGCGAGCGACCGAAAGCCCATTTCAAAGCCCACTTGATCTGGCTTTGTCGGTAACTCGTACATCGAACAGTAGACGAAAGCCCAGCCAAGATCAGAAACTGGGTCAGTCGCGGTCAATCGCGCATTGCCACTCGTGGTCGTAACGCGGATCGCTTTTCCGCCACCGCATCCGATTTCAAGCACCTTGGGAAACATACTACCGCTCTGCCAATAAACGTCAACTTCAAAGGAGGCAGATTGCGGCAGGGCAGGTGGCGGCGGAGAAATCTTTGTCAGTCTGATACTTGTGATGCGGATCGCCGCCACTGGCTCCATCTCTCGTACCGGGGTGGTGGCTTGAATCGTCGGCGAGTTCTCCCCGCCAAGGTCATAGAGGTCGTTGATCAATTGCTGCGCGCCAGCGGCTTGCCGGGCTAGCGCGCTCGCCTTGCCCCTCGCGAACGATGGCACCGCGCCTGCCGCGATTTGATTCGCCTCCGCGATGGACGCGCTTTTGAACGCGGCGAACTGAATTTGAGTTGGCGCGGCGGAGGGCGCAGTCAGCACGGTGAGTTGCACTGCTGCCGCTTGTCGCGCACGGTCGGCGTCCGATTGACCGCGGGCAGTCGTCAGTGTTTTGAGCAGGATGGGATCGAATGGATTCGAGACGGGCGCGCGCGGTGCGGGCAGCATTAGTGTTTTCGTCACGACCTCTTGCGACGTGGCGAGCCAGGTCTGCACAGTTTTGCCCGCGCCCATCTGGGTCTTGAGTTGCGCGGCGGCGCTCGCGCTCAGGAACTGCATCGGCGCAACCATTGTCGTGTCTTTCACGTTGGGCAAGAATGGATTGCCCTTGACTGCGGGATCGGTCACGGCAGGATTCCACAGCCGCGCGCCGTATTCCGCAATCGTGTTGATCGCGTCGCCGCGCGTGACCGTGCCCGCTGGCAAGCCCTCGCGCAGATTCTGCGTCTCAATCACAAGCGCGTAGCCCAACCGCGCAATCGAATAATACTGATCTGCCGTTTGTCCCGCCGCGTCGCTGCCTCCATCTTGCGCAACTGCGGTGAGTCCCAGCGTGCCCGCTGTCTGTGCGACGAGGAACGCGCGCGCGGCAATCTCGCGCAAATCGTCGTCGAGGGGATCAGGCGCAAAGAGTGCAAGCAACGCGAGACCAGGCAGACGTTGGTTGAGGAAAGTCGCCTTGGCATCGCGGATGAACTTGAGTTCGGCGCGGTTCAAGTCCGCAATCGCGTTCGCCAGACTTGCACTCGACGCGGCAAATTCCTGCGGCGCGAGCAGTTTCGGCGGCTCGGAGGTGGCGACGCTGTGCGCGGTGACGCTGATCGTGGTCGGCGATGGTGTTGCCGTGGCTTGGACAACTCCAACGGGGGGAGTTGCTAGGGGTGGAGGCGGTGGCGTTGGCGCGAGACTAGGCGGGATTTGCGAGACTGTGGAAGGCAATCCGCGTGTGATGAACAGGACGACGCAAGCGAAGACGATCAACCCAAGCATCGCTACGCCAGCGGCGAACACCCACATTGAGGAGACGCGTCCGCGCGGCGCGACGCGCTCTGGAGGCGCAAAAACAGGTGGCGGTCGGCTGGGAGCGTACCCGGGCGCCGCGCGCTCTGGCAATGAAGTGGGTCTGGCGACAGCAGGCGCGGGTGGATTGGCGCGCACCCAGTTCTGCCCATCGTGGACGAACCACTCGCCAGTGTCCGCGCCGATCATCCAGAAACGTCCTTGCGCGTCCTGGATCATCAATTGCTTGAGCGCCGCGTCGAACTGCTCGCGCGTGATTCGTCCGGCGGACTGTTGTCCCTTGAGCAAGAAGAACTGTTCTTCGGCTTGGCGAAATTGGTCGTTACTCATCCGCTTCCCCCTTCACCGAGGCGAATCGGTTGGCTTTACTTGCAGACCACGACCAGCGCGCCATTGGGAGCAGTGTTGATTTCCACATAGCCGTCCGTGTCGCTGCTGACTTTGCCGCCACATGCGCTGCTGCTCCCGGCCGCCTGCTCGTACTGCTGCATTTGCACTGCAATCTCTTTCAGTCGGCGAATCACATCGAGAAGTTGGGGACCGGTCAGTTTGTCCGCGTGGGCGAGTTGATCGTTGAGATACTGGCGCACCGCTTTGGCGTAACTAATCCACTCGGCGTCGGGAACAACCGTGACGCGATAGGGACCTTCGGAGACCTCTGCCGAAGAACTTTCGCCGGGAGAGGGCGAAAGCACCTCGCTGCGCCCGCCGGATGAGACGATGGCGCGCACGGGGAATTGGGTGTTATTCACGATCGTGATCACGGGTCCGCAACCGACGATCATTGCGGCAGCCGCGAGCAATACGACGATCAATGCCAGGCGATTCATGGTTGCCTCCCAGATTCTCTAGCGACACAGACTCGACGTCTGGACGACAAAGTCGGTCCCGACCGATGAAGGATTGTTGGCGCGGTTGACGGCGATTCTTGCCGGCAGCGCGACGAATTGATACCGATCGCCCGATTTGACGGTGAGCGTGCAGGTTCCCAGCGTGCCGCCCTGTTTCAGCGCGAACTCGACGCGGTACCTGCCGGGATTTTGCGCGCGGTATGACTTGATGTCAAAGGGGTCGAGACTCAACGCGCCGGAGGCGGGGGCTGCATCCGGCGCGACCTCCACCTGCCGGATACTGACCTGGATCGCGTCGTCGCGAAAATTGTCCACCTCGATGTCGCCGGGCCCGAG
>DHFK01000192.1 GCA_002400365.1 Anaerolineales bacterium UBA4826
TTACTCAAACAACCCCTCCACAAGCTCGCGCGCGTCAAACTCCGCCCAGTCGTCAATCCCTTCGCCGGTGCCGATGAACTGGATCGGCACCTGCAATTCTTTCGCAATCGCAAAGACGATGCCGCCTTTGGCGGTGCCATCCAGTTTCGTCAGAATCAAGCCGGTGAGCGGCGTTGCCTTTTTGAACTCGCGCGCTTGCTGCAACCCGTTCTGCCCGGTCACTGCGTCTAACACCAGCAGCGTTTCGTGCGGCGCGGTCGGATCGTTCTTTTGCAGCACGCGCGCGATCTTTTCCAGTTCCTTCATCAAGTTGAATTTCGTCTGCAAGCGCCCTGCCGTGTCCACGATCAGGTAATCGGCGCGCCGCGCGTGCGCGGCTTGCCACGCGTCGAACGCGACCGCACCCGGGTCTGCGCCGGGTTGATGCGCCACCACATCCACGCCGACGCGCTTGCCCCACACTTGCAGTTGCTCGATCGCCGCCGCGCGGAACGTATCCGCCGCCGCGAGGATTACTTTTTTGTCCTGGGCTTGATAATAGCGCGTGAGTTTTGCAATGCTCGTCGTCTTGCCCGAGCCGTTGACGCCGACGATCAAAACAACTCTTGGAGATTGGAGACTTGTCCTGAGCGAAGCCGAAGGATTGGAGATTGGAGATTGTTGGACGGTTGTTGTTTGCGCGAGAATCGTCCTCAATTCCTCTTTGAGCATCTCCTCAACGCGCGTTGTTTCACGTACGTGCTCTTTCTCCGCACTCACGCGCAGTTTGTCCACCAGCGCGACAGTCGTCTCCACGCCGACATCCGCGCCGATCAGCGTTTCCTCGAGCCCTGACCAAAATTCCTCGTTGACCTCATTCTTCGCGACGAGTGAAGTGAGCCGCGTCAAGAACGACGCGCGCGTCTTGGTCAAACTCTCTTTCAGTTGTTGCGGACGACGGAAAAACGAAACCAATTCTCACTCCCAGCCATTAGGCATCCAGCCACCAGATTTGCCATTTGTCATTCGTCATTTGTTCATTTGCCATTTGTCATTATACACGATGCTTCCCAAAAGACAAAGGGCGAGCAATAAATCCCGCCCTTGTCGTCACTGATGCCGTCCACTCGTCACTGCTAACTGATTACTGCACTTCCAGCGTGCCCCATTCGCCGATCAACTGGCGCAGTGTATCCTCGACTTGATAGTAACTGGTCGAGTGATTTGGAAAGTCGAGTTGGACGATGCCCTGCGGGTTCGGCACGTAGAACGTAAAACGATCGTGCCCTTCTGCGCTCGACAATAACATCAGCACCTCGCGCATTCGGCGCACGTCTTCCTCGTGATCGTTCGTGCGCGTGAGGAAGATACGTAGATGGCGCGGCGACTGGTAACGCGTTGCGACAGGTGGCGTCGCCGCGTAGGTGATCGCGCCGCCATTCCCGCCATTCGCTTTCGCTGCGGTCGCGTTGCCATTGCCATTCGTTTCTCTCGTCTGCCCGTTGCCATTCGCAATTGGAGCCGCTGTTGGTGGTTGACTACTGACGACTGACGACTGAGGACTGAGGACTGTTGAGTGATTACCGTATTCCGCCGGTGGCTCCTCCGGTGGCGGCGGCACATGCGTATCCACAGCATACTCCGCGCGCGCATCCTCGATTACTGTTACCGCGTCCGCGACAGCCGCTTCCTCGACGTCGGGGATTGCATATTGCACTGGCGTTCCATCCGCTGCCTTGATCGGATCGGCCTCTTCCGCAACCTGATATTCGTTGACGGACTCGCACAGAATTTGCATTTTGCCATCGCGCAACTCGACCTTGCCTTTGACGCGCAACAGCGCTTCGACGCGCCACAATTCCTTCGTGCGCGCGTACGTCTTGGGGAAGACGGTGATCTCTGCTGTGCCCGAGGGGTCTTCGATTTGCGCGAACGCCATCGGATCGCCCTTTTTCGTCGTGATCACGCGCGACGACGTGACGACGCCGGCGAGCGTCACCGGCTGCCCGACGAGCGATTCGTCGAGTTGATTGACGAGATGCGAAATATCCTTGTGCGACGACTTGGCTAGCCGCATCAGCGGGTTATCGGAAAAGTACGCGCCGGTCAATTCCTTTTCGGCCGCCAGTTTGTCGCGGTTCGGCATCTCCGGCTCGTCCGGCAGCGTGCCAAACGTATCGGCGCTCAACCCCGCTGCCGCGCTCACGCTGCCGAACATCGAAAGTTGTCCGCGATCGCTGGCTTGATGCGCGGCTTGGCTCGCCGCCATCATCCGATCCAACACCTTTAGCAATTGCGAACGGCGACCGAAACGATCGAGCGCGCCGGCTTTGATCAGCGATTCGAGCACGCGGCGATTGACCAGGCGCAAGTCCACGCGGCGGCAGAAATCGTCGAGCGACTTGAAGGGACCGCCTCCTGAGCCTGCCGAAGGATGGCGCGCGCCGACGATGACATTCACCGGACCCGAGCCGACATTCTTGATCGCGCTCAGCGAAAAGTAGATCGCTTGGTTCGACGGCGCGATGGCGAATTCGACTTCGCTCGTGTTGACGTCGGGCTGAACCACGTCGAAACCCATGCGCCGCGCTTCGTTCACCAACTGGCCAACTTTTTCGACATTGCCGGTTTCGGTGGTGAGTAGCGCGGTCATGTATTCGATGGGATAGTGCGCTTTGAGGTACGCCGTCTGGCACGTGAGCACGGCGTAATCGGCGGCATGCGCTTTGTTGAAGCCATAGCGCGCGAAGAATTCGACGTCGTTGAAAAGCTTGTCCGCGATCTCGCGCGGAATCACGCCATGCTTTTCCGCGCGCTCGACAAAGCGGTCGTGTTCCTTCAAGAGTTTTTCTTTATCTTTTTTGCCGACGGCTCGACGAAGCAGATCGGCTTCCGACGCCGTATAGCCCGCGACGTCCACCGCCATTCGAATGATTTGCTCCTGATAAACGCAGATCCCGTAGGTCTCTTCGAAAATCGGTTCGAGCGCAGGGTGATCGTACGTGATCGCCTCGACGCCGTGCAGCCGGTTGATGTAATTGGGAATTTTCTCCATGGGACCGGGGCGATAGAGACTGATCGCCGCGACGATGTGCTCGAACTTGTTCGGTTTCATCTGCTGCAGGACTTTGCGCAGCCCTGCACCTTCCACCTGGAACACGCCGGTCACGTCGCCGCGCGACAACAAGTCGAATGCCTTGGGGTCTTCGACCGGGATGTTGCTGAGATCGTAGCGCTTGCCATGCCGCTGCGCAATCAGATCGCACGTGCGACGCATAATCGTCAGCGTGGCAAGTCCCAGGTAATCCATCTTGAGCAAGCCGACGCGTTCCAGCCAGTTCATTTCGAATTGCACGACCGGAAAGCCACCCGTGCTGTCGCCTTTGGTCGGGCGATGCAACGGCGCGTACTCGACGATCGGTCGGTCGGCGACGACGACGCCGGCGGCGTGTGTGCCGGCATGTCGGGCAACGCCCTCCAACAGGCGGGCGTTGTCAATCAACTTGTGGAGGTAATCGTTTGTGTCGTAGATTTCTTTCAACTCTGAAACTTTTTCAAGCGAGTCGTCGAGTTTGACGTTGGGACCGCCGGGCACGAGTTTCGCGACGCGATCCACTTCGGGCAGCGGATAGTCGAGCGCGCGCCCAACATCCCGGATCGCGGCTTTAGCGCCGAGCGTGCCGAACGTGACGATCTGCGTGACGTTATCCTTGCCGTACTTTTGCACCGTGTATTCGATGAGTTCCTGACGCCGATCGTCCGGGAAATCCAGATCAATGTCCGGCATCGAGATACGACCGGAGTTTAGAAAGCGCTCGAAGATGAGGCGATGCTTGAGCGGATCGAGATTCGTGATGCCGGCGCAGTACGCCGCGATCGAGCCGGCAGCGGAGCCGCGCACGTTGTACCAGATGTCGCGCGCGCGCGCGGCGCGGCACAGATCCCACACGATGAGAAAGTACGTATCAAAGCCCATCGTGTGGATCACGCCGAGTTCGTACTCCAGGCGCGCGCGCGCGTCGGGAGGGTTGTCCGGATAATGCTGCTGCAAGCCCTGTTCGCACAGGCGGCGCAGATACGTCTCTGGGGTGAATCCTTCTGGCACCGGAAAAACGGGCAGATGATAATGCTTGAAACTCAAATCAACGTTGCAGCGTTCCGCGATGGCGAGCGTGTTTTGCAGCGCCTCAGGCAGTTCGCGCCAGACCGCGCGCATTTCCTCCGACGATTTCAAATAGTAATCGCTGCCATCCATCCGCATGCGCTTGGGATCGGTCACGACCGTGTTCGTCTGAATGCAAAGGAGGATGTCTTGCGCGCCCGCGTCCTCCGGGCGCAGGTAATGCGCGTCGTTGGTCGCGACGAGCGGCACGTTGAATTCGCGCGCGAGCGCGACGAGGTCTTGGGCAAGTCCGGCGAATTCCGCGATGCCGTGATCTTGCAGTTCGACGTAAAAGCGATCTTGGAACACGTCGCGGTACCAAGCAAACGCGCGTCGCGCCTGGTCCTTGCGACCATCAGACAAAAGCCGCGGAATTTCACTGGAGGGGCAGCCGGTCGTGCAGATAATGCCCGCGCTGTGCTGGGCGAGCAGTTCGTGGTCCACGCGCGGGTAATAGTAAAACCCTTCGAGTTCCGCCGCCGAGACGAGTTTCAAAAGATTTTGATAGCCCTGGTCGTTTTCCGCCAGCAAGAGCAGATGATGCGAGTTGCGATCCTCTTTTGCGTCGCGGTCTTTCATCCGATGTTTCGCCAGGTACGCTTCGACGCCGATGATCGGCTTGATGCCTTTGGCTTGGCAGGCATCATAGAATTCGATCGCGGCGAACATCGAGCCGTGATCGGTGAGCGCGAGCGCGGGCTGCTGCAACTCCGCCGCGCGCGCGGCAAGGTCTTTGGGATGCGGCAGTCCGTCGAGCAGACTGTATTCGCTGTGGACATGGAGATGGACAAAGTCGGACATAGGACACCACTGAGATTATAGCACGAATCTTCTTTTTTGGCGCAGGGAGTTGGACGCGTGGCGAAAAATTTTAAGGCAACCGCAGGGGCGAAACACGCAACGATTTGCGCGCTGGTGACTGTACACATCTTCATGTGGTGCGGGCAG
>DHFK01000175.1 GCA_002400365.1 Anaerolineales bacterium UBA4826
TGGGAAACGGTCGAAATCAAAATTCTCCACCTCGACGGCTCTGTTCGGACCGTGCTTTGGAATTCCGCGACTCTGTTTGCGCCGGATGGTCAGACTCCAATCGCAACCATCGCGCAAGGTCAAGACATCACCGAGCGCAAGCGCGCGGAGGAGACACTGCGCGAGACGCGGGACTATTTGGATAACCTGCTTGGCTATGCCAACGCGCCGATCATCGTTTGGGACCCAAGGTTCAGGGTGACCCGCTTCAACCACGCGTTCGAGCGTCTGACCGGTTATACTGCCGACGAGGTCATGGGTCGCGAACTGGCGTTCCTCTTTCCCGAAGCGAGCCGAAACGAATCATTGAGCAAGATCGCGCTCACTCTGGGCGGCGAATATTGGGAGTCGGTGGAAATCCCCATTCGGCGCAAGGATGGAGAGGTGCGCCTGGCGCTCTGGAATTCGGCGAACATCTACGCGGCGGACGGCGCGACCTTGTTAGCCACCATCGCGCAGGGGCAAGACTTTACCGAGCGCAAGCGCGCGGAAGAGGNNGCTGAAGAGACTGACGGAGGAATTGACGCGCTCGAACAGAGAACTGGAGCAGTTCGCCTATGTCGCGTCGCACGACCTGCAAGAGCCGCTGCGGATTGTGGCGAGTTACACGCAGTTGCTCGCGCGGCGCTATCGCGGTAAACTGGACACGGATGCCGACGAGTTCATCACGTTCGCGGTGGACGGCGCGAACCGGATGCAGCGATTGATCAACGATCTCCTCTCGTATTCGCGCGTGAGCACACGCGGCAAGCCGTTTGAACCGACCAACAGCGAGACCAGCCTTGAACAAGCCCTGCTCAACCTGCGCGCGGCGATTGAGGAAAGCCAAGCCGTCGTGACCCACGATCCGCTGCCAACCGTCAATGCCGATGCCACGCAAATGGTTCAGTTGTTTCAAAACCTGATCGGCAACGCGATCAAGTTCCGCAAACCGGACGAACCGCCGCGGGTCCATGTGAGTGCCGAGTGGCGAGTGCCGAGTGGCGAGAAGCCCGTCACCCGTCACACGACACACGTCACGCCCGAATGGTTGTTCTCCATTTGCGACAGCGGGATCGGGATTGATCCGCAATACCACGACCGCATCTTTGTGATTTTTCAGCGCCTGCACGGCAAAAGCGAGTATCCCGGCACCGGCATCGGGTTGGCGATTTGCAAGCGCATTGTGGAGCGGCACAGCGGGCGGGTCTGGGTAGAATCGGAAGTGGGGAAAGGGGCGACGTTTTATTTTACGATTCCAAAAAGTGACGAGTGACGCGTGTGGCGTCACTCGTCACCCGCCACTCGGCACACTCAAAGGAGACGAGACCATGAACATCCAAGCACTAGGCAGACCCATTGAGGTTTTGCTGGTCGAAGACAACCCCGGCGATGTGCGCCTGACGCGCGAAGCCCTCAAGGAGAGTAAACTGCTCATCAACATGAGGGTGGTCGCGGATGGGGTAGAGGCGCTGGCTTGCCTGCGCCGGGAAGGCAAGTATGCCAACACCTCACGGCCAGACCTTATTCTGCTCGACCTGAACCTGCCGAAGCAGGACGGGCGGGAGGTGCTCGCGGTGATCAAGAGCGATGAGAACTTGCGACGCATCCCGGTCGTCGTCCTGACTGTCTCGCAAGCGGAAGAGGACATTCTGAAAAGTTACAACCTCAACGCCAACTGCTACATCAACAAGCCCGTTGACCTAGACCGGTTCATCCGCGTGGTCAAATCCATCGAGGACTTTTGGCTGACCATCGTGAAACTGCCGCCGGACGGCGAGTGACGAGTGACGTGTGTCGTGTGACACGCCACTCGTCACCCGCCGCTCGTCGCTCCAAAGAGGAGCAAGCCGTGGACACCAAACCTATTCGCGTTCTGCTCATCGAGGACGATCCCGGCGACGCGCGCCTGATTCGCGAAATGCTCGCCGAAGTGGAAGGCGAGCCGTTCGCGCTCGAGTGCGTCGAACGGCTCGCGGAGGGATTGGCGCGCCTGAGCGCGGGCGGCGTTGACGCGGTGCTGCTCGACCTCTCGCTGCCGGACAGTCAGGGCATGGCCACGTACACGCGCACACACGCTCACGCGCCGCGCGTCCCCATCGTGGTGATGACCGGGCACGCGGACGAAGCGCTGGGGATGCAATTGGTCGAAGCGGGCGCGCAGGATTACTTGATCAAGGGGCAGGTGACCGGTCCTCTGCTCGCGCGCGTGCTGCGCCACGCCATCGAGCGCAAACGCGCGGACGAGGCGCTACGCGAGAAGGAGGAACACTATCGCACGTTGATCGAAAACCTGCCGGACGCCGTCTCGTTCACCGCTCTGGATGGCCGCAAGCGCTACACCAGCCGGTCAGCCGCCGCGCTGTTTGGATTTGAACGCGCGGAGGACGTCATCGGTCTCGACGCGCTGGAACTGGTCGCCCCCGAAGACCGCGCGCGCGCGATGGAGGAAATGCAACATCTCGTCAACCTTGGGCAAGGTGTGAGCGACGAACGCGAGTATACATTTGTCCGTAGGGACGGCAGTCGTTTTCCCGGCGCGATCCGCGTCGCGGTGGTTACAGACCCAGCCGGTCGTCCGAGCGGCTTTATCAACGCGATCCGCGACATCACCGAACGCAAGCGCGCCGAGGGAGAAATCCGGGATGCGCGGGACGCCGTGCTCAATATGCTGGAGGATTTGGACNNCCGAACGCAAGCGCGCCGAAGCGGAAACCCGCCGCCTGTATGGACTGTCCAAGCAGCAAGCCCAAGACCTGACGGTGCTCAACGAGATGGGGAATCTGTTTGCGTCCACCCTGGAGACGCACGCCCTCTTCCGGCAACTGACGCGCCGCTGCGTCGAGGTCTTCCATGTGGATTCCTGCCTCTTGCGGCTGATCGAGGATGAGCGTTTGGTAGTGACGGAAAGTTACTTTCAGACTCCCGAGGACAAAGCCACGGTCATGCGTTTGCTGGCGGAAACGCCGCTGCGGGTGGGCGAAGGCATCGCCGGGCGCGTGGC
>DHFK01000133.1 GCA_002400365.1 Anaerolineales bacterium UBA4826
GCCAATGATTACACCGTCTTTGCGCATATCCTCGACGCCGATGGCAGAATCGTCGCGCAGCGCGATCAGCCTCCCGGCAACGGAAACGACCCTACGTCACTGTGGGATGACGGCGAAATCGTGAAGGATACGTACATACTAACGCTGCCTGCCGGCGCACGCGGCACGTACCAAATCGAGGTGGGACTGTACAACCGAGATACCGGCAATCGCTTGCCAGTGACGGATGGCAAGGGCATTCTTCTGGGCGATCACGTTGCATTGACCTCGTTTGAGGTCGCGCGATGAAGTCGGCTAGTCGCCTAGTCGTATGGTCAAGCAGTCGAATAGTCGCATGGTCAAATAGTCGCGTGGGCGCATTGAAAACCCGACTATCCGACTATCCGACTAGGCGACTAGGCGACTATGCTACGATCGGACTGCTTTTCGTTGCGACGTTCGCGCTGTACGCGCGGACGATGGCGCCTGGCTTGCTCGACGGGGACGAGGGCGAATTCCAGACCAACATCTATCGGCTCGGCGTAAGCCACACCGGCTATCCGCTCTTCTTTTTGCTCGGCAAACTCTGGACGCTGATCGTCCCGGTCGGCGTGATCGCCACGCGCGCGAATTTGTTTGCGGTCTTTTGGGGCGCGCTGGCGGTCGTTTCGGTTCTCGTCTTTCTAAGATTCCTGACCGGCAATCGCTGGGCTGCCGTGATCTGCGCGCTGCTGCTTGCCGTTTCGCGCGTCGAATGGTCGCAGTCGGTGATCCCGCGCCCGTACACGCTCAACTCGCTATTCGTCGTCCTCGTCGTGTTTTTCTTTTTTCTCTGGCGCGTTGGCAAGGTTGATCTCACTGTACCATTCTTTGTGCTGGGATTGTCGCTGACGAATCACCGGACGATGATCTGGTTCGCGCCGGCGATCGCGTTTTTCGTTTTGTGGCGCGAGCGCGCGCGCTTGTTCCAGCCGCGCCGATTGCTCTCGCTTGCCATCGCGTTCGCGCTGCCGCTGCTCCTTTACGGCTATGTCTTTTGGCGCGGTGACAGCGATGTCGGCGTCGAGTTTCACCTGAAGGATTTCGGCGACATGATTCTCGCCGGGAACGCCAGCCGCTGGATGCGCTACGGTCCGCTCGATTGGCTCGTCAGTCGCGTCACCGATTTGTACATTCCATTGTTGATTGAGCAGTTCACGCCGATCGGTTTTGTCGCGGGACTGGTAGGGATGTTCGCGCTCGCGCTCGACCGCGCGCCGAAAGGTTGGCGGCGAGACTTGGCCCCGCGTGAGGCGTTGATTTTCCTTGCGCTCGCGAACATTGGCAACAGCGCGTTCTGCGTTTTCTTCTGGACGATTGACGTCGAGAAATTCTTTCTGCCGTCGTACATCACCTTCCTCTTTTTCGTCGGCGTCGGCATTGCCATCGTCTGGGACTGGCTAGCGAATTGGCTTGCGCGTCCGGCGCGTTGGGTCGCGCAAGGCGCGCTTGGGCTGCTGTTCGTCGCGGCGAGTGGATTTCTGCTTGTCCAGAGTTTTCCACTGAACGATTTCAGCGGACGTACCGCCGCGATCGAAACGTGGCAAGAGAATCTGTCACAGCCGCTCGAGCAGAACGCGCTCATCGTCGGTCCCTGGGAAGCGCTGACGCCGTTGGAGTACGCCAAGTACGTGGAGGGGCGCCGCACCGATCTGGAGCGTTGGAAAGTGATCGTAAAGCAAGAGCAGTTGGGACTGACGCTGTACGGCTCGCGCCAGCAAGACATCGAGCGCGCNNGCGTCGGCGAGTTGTGGCGCGCAATCAACCTGCCGGCGGTGAATTGCAGATTGCAGATTGCAGATTGCAGATTGCCGGTTACAGCGTCAAGCAATGTGTTTACGGATCAAGCCGGACAGTGGATCGAATTGGTGGGGTACACGGTTTATCCGTCCATGACGTTGCGCGCGGGGGATTTCGGCTTGCTCACGCTGTTCTGGCGCGCGTCGCAATCGCTCAGCGCGCGGTTCACGATTTCGCTGCGGCTGATGGATGCGCAAAATCGCTTGAGGTATCAGCGCGATGCGGAGCCAGCCAGCGGCTTGCGCGCGACGGTCGGCTGGGCGCCGGATGAAATCGTCCAAGATGACGCCGGCTTTTTCGTTCCGCCGGACGCGGCGCCCGGCAAATACCGTCTGGTCGTCGTCGTCTACAACCCGGCGACCGGCGAGGAACTGACGAGTTCGCCCGGCGTAGCGTCCTTGCCAATTGTAGAATTCGATGTTATAAACCCGTGAGTCCGCGGCTCGTTTGCAATCCACCACAAAGGCACAAAGGCACAAAGATGGAGAAGGGACTGGAAGGCGCGCGCGTTGGAATGAATGTCGTAATTGACCCGGGAGCGATCGTCGAAGAACAAGTCGTTTTGGGCAACAACGTCGTCGTCCACGATCGAGTGGTTATCCGCCGCGGAACGACGATTCACGACAACGCGGTTTTGGGGCGCGTGCCCCAGGTGGCGGGCATTATCCAGCGAACGCCCAAGTCCGATCTGGGCAACCTGGAAATCGGCAGAAACTGTGTGATCGGCGCGGGGGTTGTGTTGTACATTGGCACGACCATCGGCGACGATACCCTGATCGGCGATCTGACGTGCATTCGAGAACAGTGTCGGATCGGCAGGCACGTCGTGATCGGGCGCGGCGTGATGCTCAATTACAACGTCGAGATTCGCGATCGTGCGCGCGTGATGGATGCGAGTCATTTTGGCGGCGATATGCTCGTCGAAGAAGATGCTTTTGTTGGACCCCACGTTTCCTCGGCAAACGACAACACCATCGGGCTGCGTGCAGGCGTCACGCGCCAGGGTCCCCACATCTGTCGCGGGGCTTCGATCGGCGTCGGCGCGATTCTCCTCGCCGGCGTGACGATCGGCGAGCAGGCGATCGTCGGCGCGGGCGCGTTGGTCATGGAGGATGTGCCGCCGCGCAAGTTTGCCATCGGTTTACCGGCGAAGAGTGAAGACGACGTGCCGGCGGACCTGCTCAGACCGATAGGATGAGGGATGAAAGTTTCAGTCGTCGTTCCGGTGTATTACAACGAACCGAGTCTGCCGGCGCTGCACCAGCAGTTCTCTGACATCGCCGCGCGCCTGTCCGATTTGGAATTTGAGTTTATCTTTGTGGACGATGGCAGTGGGGACAATTCGTTTGGCGTGCTTAAAGAAATCGCGGCGCGGGATGAACGCGTCAAGATCGTCAAACTCGTCCGCAATTTCGGCTCGAATATCGCCATTCTGGCGGGATTCGCGCACGCGCGGGGAGATTGCGCGGTGGTGATCACGGCGGACTTGCAGGATCCGCCGGAATTGATTCCCGAACTGATCGCGCGGTGGCGCGCGGGATGGAAGGTTGTGCTGGCGGCGCGCGCTAAACGACACGATCCGTTCATCGCGCGCCTATGGGCGGGATTGTTCAACCGTCTGTACAAACGGTTGGTGTTTTCCAATTTCCCGGCGGATGGGTTCGACTTGTTCCTGGCTGACCGCCGCGTGATGGATGTGCTGGTCAAGAATGCCGGACCCAACTTGTATCTATTTGGACTGTTGCTCTGGACGGGTTACAAGTTCGACACCGTGACTTTTACCCGGCGAGAACGTCCCTTTGGCAAGTCGCGCTGGACCTTTAGCAAAAAGGTAAAGTACTTTACGGATGCCTTTGTTGGATTCTCCTACTTGCCTTTGCGCCTGGCTTCGATTGCCGGGCTAGTACTTGCGATCCTGGGATTTGGCTACGCTATCTTCATCATCATCGCCCGAATCGTGACCGGGTTTCCGATCGAGGGTTGGGCTTCGCTCATGGTAGTCGTGTTGCTGGTGACGGGCACGCAGTTGGTGCTGCTCGGCATTCTGGGTGAGTACCTGTGGCGCAATCTCGACGAGACCCGCCGCCGCCCGTTGTACCTGATTGACCAGATGGTGGGCTTTGAGTAGTCTCGCATGTCCCGAAGACTTGTTCTGATTGGCGGATGCGCGATCGTCGCGGTTGCGCTGGCGACCTATTACCCGGCATCAAGAATTGGATTCGTCAACAATGACTGGATTTACCTGGACCGGGTCGCGCGTTGGAGTCTGCCGCAGTACCTGTATCACTATCTCGTCCCCGGCGCAGAGTCTGGCTGGTATCGGCCCTTGTTTGGGATTTACTTTCTGGTCGTCCATGTTCTCTTTGGGGGAAACGCGAGCGCGTATCATTGGGGCTACATCCTTCTGCACTCGATCAATGGCTTGATTCTGTTTGCGCTGGTGAGCCGGCTTTCATCCAAGCGCCATCTCGCCTTGATGACCGCCCTGCTCTATGTGGGGCTGCCGGTGTACAGTAAAGCCGTTTATTGGCCTTCTACCCCGGATACGCTGGCGATGGTTTTCTCCCTGGGCGCGATCTGGTTCTGGGTGGAGTATCTCACAACGTCGAACCCTAAAGCGGCGTTTCTGAGTTTTGTGGCTTTTCTGCTCGCGCTCTTGTCGAAAGAAACTACCATGGTTTTGCCAGCGGCGCTTGTTCTCATTGACCGCTTGCTGGTACGACAGCCGGCTTCCATGCCGGATTTGATTCGCCGCTATGCGCCGTTCGGCGTGGTCTGGCTGCCTTATCTCATCATGGAGTACGCGCTCCAAAGGAGCGGATCCTATGTCAGTCTGGCGGGATACGGCTTGGGTAGTCACTTGGTCGTGAATCTACTCAACAGTCTCGCGGCATTGGCGTTCCCGTGGCGGCTCGACACGTCGTTGGGCTATATCGCTCTGCTGGTGGTCACAGTTGTATCCGGGTGGGCGATGCTTCGCGGAGAGCGGAGGGTATTGCTGTTCCTCAGCAGCATGATCGCGCTGAACCTTGCGCCGGTCGTCGGTTTTCCAACGCAGTGGTTTGAGTTGCGCTACCTCTACGGTGTGGCTATGGTTGCCGCGCTGGTCTTTGCGTTTGCACTCTACTGGGTTTGGGAAAAAGCCGGCAGACAAAAGGTGTCCACGGTCTTGGTCTCAGGCATGGTCGCGTTGCTCTTGTTCGGCAACGGCGCCGGAACCGCGCAAGCCATTGGGGAGTGGGGCGAAATCGCGCGGCAGCGCGCGCTGCCATTCCGTGATATTGCCGCAAGCCATCCCACCTTGCCCGATCCTGCGCGGTTGTATTTCATTGAGCCTCCGACTGTCTCGGTGTATGATCTTTCGGTCATGTTCCTCTTGCGGTATGGCGCAGGAGTCGTCGTGGGTGGAACCGACGATAGTCAGCCGAACCGCGTGGCACGCTTACGTGACGCCGTGGCTGCGTACGTATACTACTTTGATCCAGCGGGCAAGCCCATGGAAATCCCGGTCGCGCCAGTCGTCCGAACCAGTGTGGCGCCCGCGCTCCCTGCAACCCTTGGCGCTTCGATTCGATTGGAAGGTTATGAGATCACGCGCGATTCGCTCAAGCGTGGCGAGACACTGGCGCTATTGCTCTACTGGCGCGCGGAGCGCGCGGTGGATCGAGATTACACGGTGTTTGTTCACCTGGTGGATGGCGATGGACAAATGGTCGTCGGTCACGATAGCCAACCNNGCATCGTTCTGTCCATTCCCACCGACGCGCCCACGGGATCGAATTACTACCTTGAGGTTGGAATGTACACGCTACCGAAACTCGAGCGCCAGCCGGTCACGGCGGCAAATGGCGAGCCGGCAACGGACAGGATTGTGATCGCCCCATTGCAGGTTGACTGACGATGCAGCATATCCCCGATGCGCGCGAACGGAGAAAACGGGTTTCTGAAATTCTCTGCGCTGTGGCGATCAGTGTGCTAGTCCTGGTGACCTATTTTCCGATCACTGAAGCGGGCTTTTTTCACGAAGACCACGTCGTGCTGGATGAGGTCGTGCGCCTCGCGTTTCCCGAATATCTCAGATATGAAATGGGTCAGTGCACGATCGCAAGTTTCTGCCGTCCCGCCGAGAATTTGGGTATCTGGGTTGAATACGCGCTGTTCGGCAACAACGCCCGGGCTTTTCGCGTGGTGGAAATCCTGATTCACCTGGCGAACTGCTTGCTGCTCTATGGTCTGGTCCGACGCGTTTCCAAGAAAACAATCGTCGGCGTGATTGCCGCCATGATCTACGCGGGCTTGCCCGTCGTGACCACAACGTTTCCCTGGTTAGGTTCGGCTGATCCGGGCGTCAGTTTTTTCTATTTGGCAGCCATCGCCTTGTGGCTCGCATACTTGGAGCATGGGCGCGCGTGGGCGTATGTGCTCGCGGTGGCGGCTGCCGTCTTGGGGCTTTTGAACAAGGAGATCGGCGCGACCATTCCCGTGGCTTTGTTCCTCGCAGACCGATGGCTGGACGGCAAGCCAATCAAGCCCCTCCAACTCATTCAGCGCTACTTGCCCCTGGCACTGATCTGGGGATTCTATGGCTGGTTCACCGTTCAAAGGATGAGCGCGTTTACGAGCGCGCAGTACCGCGGCAACTATGCCGGCTTGGCAATCTCCCAAGTCCTCCCGAACTTGGTATCGTATGGACGCGTGTTGGCTTCTGTGTGGCAGACGGACATCCCAGTAGACTACGTGCTGTTGGTCTTCGTCGTCTTCGTCCTGATCTACTTGGGTGTCCGACGGAACTATCAAGCGCTGTTCGTGTGCAGCGTCGCGTTTCTGTCCCTTGTGCCGGTCCTGCCTTTTTCATTTGTCGCCGTCCGCTTTCTCTACCTGCCGATGATGGGCTCGGCGATCCTGCTCGCAGGCCTTCTAGTCGCCGCGCATGGAGCGGTGGCTAATCGGCAAGCCGCGAGTATGATTGGGGCGGCGCTCGTCAGCGCGCTCGTGTTGTGGAACGCGTTCGCGGCGGCAGAGACCTTTGATGGTCTCGCGGCGTACACGCGCCAGTATCGCGCGCCGTTGCGTCCCTTGTTCCAACGTTATCCCGATTTGCCGGAGGATACCTACCTCTACTTTTTGGATTCTCCGATCCCCACGCGCATCCTCTCCGGGATGATTGCGTTGCGTTACGGCAAAGGCGTGACTGTCGGGAGCACGGAAATCAGCGCGCCCGCGGAATTGCGTAAGCATAGCCAGGCGTACGTCTGTTACTTTGACGAACAGAATCATTTGATCGCGCAAGTCGTCGAGCAAACGACGCGCGCGCTACTCGAGCCGACGCCCCCGGTGGACTTTTCCGTTCCCCTTCGTCTCGAAGGCTACGAAGTTGCGCGCGCGGATGTCAAGCGCGGGGAAGCGCTCGCGGTCGTTTTGTACTGGCGGGCAACCGCGCCGATCGCCCAGCCATATACGGTCTTTGCCCACTTGACCGACGCCAAGGGAGAAATGATCGCCGGAGTTGACGGCGAGCCGCGCGGGGGCAAGTCACCTACCAATACCTGGCAGCCCGGCGCTCTGGTTGTGGATTGGGTCGTGGTCCCAATCTCTGCGGATTCTCCTATGGGAGAGTATCGCTTGGAAATTGGGTGGTACTACTTGCCAACCCTGGAGAGGATGTCGGCGTTCGATGCTTTGGGTAATGCCACCGACAAGATTGTGATTCAGCCATTTGTCGTTGAGTGAAACTCGGATTCGCCAGCCAATCCCGGCTCACTGATGAGAAGGAGAATCAGATGTCGAACATAGAACCAACAGGATCTAGGAAGAAAAGGGGATTGGGCACTGCTCCCAGTCGGCTGATCGGGCTGACCCTTTTTCTTGGATTTGCAGTCATCGCCGCGGGGACGCTTGCTTTCCCGCTCACGGCAGCGCCGGCGGATCAATTGCCTCCGCCCAAGCCGGCGGCAGGGTCTAGCGCTCGGGGCAGCCAGACGCCGACTACCATTCCTAACCTGGCTTTCAGCGGAACACAAGCCAGGGGCGCGGCGCGTATGTTGCGTCTCCCCGGTCAACCCGGCGTGGATGCGAATACGGTGGCGTTGTATCATTTCGACGCGCCGAATGGCAACACGGCGATTGACGCCACCGGCAGATACACCGCCACGCTGCACGGAAACGCGTTCGCGACAAGTTCAGGACTTTATGGAGGTGTTCTGCAACTCGATGGCAGAGATGGCCCTGGCTCTTATGTTCGGACCGGCAACCTTGGCGCATTGGACAGCGGAACCATCGAGGCATTTGTAGATTTCCAGACTGCCTGCACGAGCACTTCGGATTACTTTGGCATATTCTCCGCGGGCGGCGAGTTTGGCAGCAACCAACCGCAAGGGTTCTGGTTGGGCACTGACGGTTTCCTCAAGTTCAAGGTCGTGGTGGACGACAAACTGTACGTCGCGGATTCCGCGATCAATCCGTGCCGGTACCTCGACGGCAATGGCAGCAAAGATTCGTACTTTGTCGGGTGGGGACTGCCCGTGGAAAAGGCGCTATGGCCCTACGAAACCTGGCGCTTTCATCACGTGGCGGGGACTTGGGGCCCGCGCGGAATCGAGATCTGGGTGGACGGCGTTCTGCATGGCGTCGGGTTCTATGTGCCCGATCCTAGCAACCCTCCCGCGCACGACGGCTACTCGTGCAGTCCACAACAACAGCAAGGGTCGTGGCATTACCCCGATTGCGATTCTCCTCCGCCGGGGCTGGTCCCGGGCGCGTACGCCGGCGGACTGTCGCCCTATGGTACTTTTCTGATCGGCTGCGATTCAAGCGCCACTTGTTTCAAAGGCAGGATTGACGAAGCGCGGATCAGCAGTATCCAGCGTACTTTTACGACCGCTGTTGATCCAACGGTGACGCCGTTGCCTACCTGGACCCCCGTGAGCATTTCGGGAGAGTACCCGGTTGACTCGCATACGCTTGCGCTGTTTCATTTGAATTCGGAAATCCGATCCCCAGCGAACAACAAGGTCTGGGAAGAGGTGAGTCAGCAATATCGGAATTTGGTCGGCCAGGCGGCGATCGTCCCCACCGGACGCTTTGGCAGCGCCTTGGCGCTCGATGGGAATGGATCATTGCTCGCACCAGGGAATCTGGGCGTTTTGGGGGTGGGCACAATCGAGCTGTGGGTGAATCTAGCCGGTCGGTCCGGGACACAGCCCCTTTATGCCGCAAAACAGTACTATAACAGTACAGGAACGGTGCTGGAATTTGGGGCGTCGCATAACGGGAACATTAGTCTGGAAATATCTGATGGAACGGCTTCCTATGCGACAGACAGCGGCGTAACGTCGAGTTCCCTTGCCGGCTGTTGGCATCATTTGGCTGGCACGTGGGGTCCGCGCGGGCTTGAGATATGGATTGATGGCGCGTTACGCAGCGCGAACGGCGCGTTCACGCGAGGCATGGCGGATCCGGTTGACGATTGGAGTATCGGCTGCGATTTTGCGGGCACCTGCACGCAAGGGGTTCTCGACGAAGTGCGCGTGAGCAAGATCCAACGCGTCTTTACGCCCCGCGCCTTGGCAGGGCGGGCGAATACCAACACCGGCAGCCGACAACCGGTCGCGGGAGGGACGCCGTACTATTTCCCGATCATCCAAATCCAGCCGACCCCATCGGCTACCGCGACCTCGCGGTGTCCTTTTGGTTGATTCGGCAGAAACCGGGTTTCCCGGCTTTGTGCTTGAAATGTTCAAGCGAAACACCTGGCTCAGCAGTCTGATCGTCGGCATGGTCGCGTTCGTCGCCTACCTGCCCGCGTTGAAAATCCAGTTCTACGACGGCTGGTGGTACATGCTGTGGTCCGCCACCATGGACTTGCCGCGTTTTCTCGTCCAGTTCTTCGATCCCGCGAACATCACGCAGGGCTATCGTCCGGTGCAGGGGCTGTACATGTACCTGCTGTACCTTCTCTTCCAGTTCAACCCGGACGGCTACCACCTCGCGCACAACTTGCTGCACGCCGCAAACTCGATCTTGCTGTTCCTGCTCGTCCTGCGACTTGGCAACAAGTGGCGGCTCGCCTTTGTCGCGGCGATCATCTACGCGGTCTTGCCGAATTACAGTCTCGCGATCTTTTGGCACGCGGTGGTTGACCCGCTCGCCGGTTTCTTTTATCTCCTCACGCTCTGGCTCTGGACGCGCTTTTTGGACACGCTATACGCGCGCAATCCAGCCACAGAGGACACAGGGGACACAGAGAAAACCCCATTCTTGTCTCTGTGTTCTCCGTGCCCTCTGTGGCTAGAAAGAAATGTGACATCGCTATACTACGCGCTCGCCTTCGGAGTTTTCGTCCTGGCGTTGCTGAGCAAAGAAGTCGCGATCTTTTTGCCGCTCTTTATGTTTCTGATCGAATGGTGGTTCTACGGCGTCAAGCCAACCCTGCGCGTGCATGTGCCGCGCTATGCGCCGTTCATCCTCACATTCTTTCCGTACCTCTGGCTGGTGTACCAAGTGCAAAGCCACGGCGAGTTCGTAGAGCAATTCGGTTTCCGGCTCGGACCGCACATGCTCAACAACCTGATTCCATACATGGCAGTCCTGGCTTTTCCGTGGACGAATGAATTCCCCGGCGATGCGCTTTTCTACGTGTGGCTGGTCACGCTGGTCGTGGTGTATGTCGGCATTATGGTGTACCAGCGGAGCGCGCCATTGCTTTTCCTTGCGTTGTTTGCCGTCTTGAACATTGCGCCGCTGCTCGGTTTCCCGCTCGACTATTTCAACACACGCTATCTCTATCTCTCGACGATCGTCCCCGCGATTCTGCTCGCGCTCGTCTTTGAAGCGCTGTGGGGNNGACATTTCGCGCGCGCACCCGACGTTTCCCAACGACACGTATCTGTACTTTGTCCATTCGCCGCTTACGACCGTATGGGATTTTGAAGGACTCGTCTTCGCGCGGTACGGTAGGAATCCAAAAGTCAATGGAACTGATTCGGGCAGCCCGGCAGAGTTGCGCGCTCACGCCACGACGTTCGTTTACTATTTTGACGACTCTGGCAAGCCGATCGAATTGCTGGTCGAGCAGAACCTCGCGGTACGCACGATGCCCACGCTCCCGGTGCGATTCGCCGCGCCGATCGCGCTCGAGCAAATTGAAGTCGTTGACAGTCGCCTGGAACGCGGCAAGGCGTTGGTCGCGGTCTTGAACTGGCGCGCGTTCGATGCCGTTGACCGCAATTACACAATCTTCGCGCACCTGGTGGATGACCAGGGCAATCAGATTGCACAGCATGACGCTCAACCCTGGCTCGGCAAGGCGCCGACCAGCACGTGGGAACGCAACCGGCTGTACGTCGACGCGATCGTTCTGCCGATTTCACTCGATGCGCCTGCGGCGGAGCGCCTCCGCTTGGAAATCGGCTTGTACGATCCGGCAACGCTGCAACGCGTCGCCATTGTGGATGCGCCGGGGGCTTTCCTCAACGACAAGGTCGTCGTCGAACCGTTTAGCATTGTGTCGAAATAAGGCGAAACCTTGCGAAGGTTCACAACCTTCGCAAGGATGGGAGTATGGATGTCAAAACGCTTGGCGATAGTCGGCGCGTTTGCGTTGGTGGCGGTCGTCTGCGTCACTTATCAGCCCAGTTTCAGAATGGGCTTGTACCTCGACGACTATTACAACATCGAACGCGCCGGCAGGATCGAGTGGTCGAACGCGCTGACGCAGATTTTCGATCCGCGCGCGCAGACGCTCTGGTATCGCCCGCTGCAGGGTCTGCAGTTCTTTATCGAGTATCAGTTCTTCGGCGGCAATGCGAATGCGTACCACGTGGTAAACATCGCGTACCACGCGATCAATGTGCTGCTGCTGTACGCGATCGCGTGGCGCGTGTCGAAGCAGTGGCCCATCGGCTTTGTCGCGGCGTTCTTCTACGCGACGTTTACCGTCTATATCTCCGGCGTCAACTGGGTTGGGATCGTCGAGCCGCTGTTAGGAGTCTTTTATCTGTCGAGTTTCTGGTTCTGGTGGGCGTACCTCGAAAACGGAAACGCGCGGGATTACTGGCTCGCGTTCGCCGCGACGATCCTCGCGCTAATGGCGAAGCAAACCGCGCTGACGCTGCCGATCGTTTTCTTCCTGGCGGATCGCGTGTTGATGCGGAAACCGATCGCGCTTGCCGGCTTGCTGCGCCGATACGCGTGGTTCGGCGCGGCGGCGGTTTTCTTCTTGGCGCTGCAGTACATTGCGCCGAGCACCAACACATTCACCGGTTGGTTTGGGTGGAAAGTGGGAACAGCCATGGCGTCCATTCTGTGGGAATACCTGATTCTGCTTTTCTTGCCCTGGGGCGCGTTCCCATCTATTGACCTCAACCCCGTCCAGGTCGGCGATACGCTCACTTACGCCTGGGCGGAGGTCGCCCTCGTGCTGCTTGCGCTGGCTGCGTGGCGTGAGCGCAGTCGTCTCATATTTTTCCTGGGCGTCTTTACGCTCATCACGCTTTTGCCGGTTCTGCCATTCCCATTTCTCGAACACCGCTACGTTTACTTGCCGATCGTCTCCGTGGCGGTCATCTTGGGCGGGCTGTTCAAACGCGCGCACGCTCGCTTGGGCAGGCGGCGCGAGTTTGCGTTCGTGGCGTCGCTCGGGCTTGCGCTGATCGCGCTGGGCAACGGCATCGCCTTGAACGATTCGATGACGAGCGCGGCGGACTGGGCGCGGACACTACGCGTGCCCTTTCGCGATATCGAGCGGCAGAATCCGACGTTTCTGCCGGACACTCTGCTCTACTTTGTTGACCCGATTACGCCGACGGAAGGCGGTCTCGCCGGCATGTTCTTTTTGCGCTATGGCAAAAGCGTTATCGTCCGCAACTGGACGCAATACGCCGGCTTGCGTGAACACAACGCGGCGTACGTGTACTATTTCGACGACACGCGCCGCCCGCGGAAAATTGAGGTGGAGAAGGACGCGGCGACGCATAGCGCGCTTCCGCTGCCGATTGATTTTGAGGCATCTATCCGCCTGGAGGGCTATGAGGTCCCGCGCGTGACGATCGCGCGCGGCGACCCGATCGGCCTCATTTTGTACTGGCGGGCAACCGGCAAGATTGACCGCGACTATACCGTCTTTGCCCACCTCGTCGCGCCCGACGGCGCAATCGTCGCGCAGTCCGACAGCCAGCCGCGCAAGGGCAGATTGCCAACGCGCGAGTGGGCGCCAAGTCAGTTCATCGCCGATGCCATTTTGATTCCGGCGGGCGCGGCTGTAGCGGCGAGCGGCTATCGGATCAAGATCGGTTGGTACGATTCGCAGACTCGACAGCGTCTCGCCGTGCTGGACGCGCGCAATCAACGCGTGACGGATCGGATCGAAATTGGATCGTTCACGATAGAGTGATGGAGCAAGCGTGAGAATGACTGCTCGGGTCGAATCGTCGCGCGCGCTACTATTTGTCGGCGCGTTGGTGATCGGCGTTGTCGCGCTGGTTACGTACCATCCCGCGCTCCAAGTTGGCTTTTGGTTTGACGACTATGTTCATCTGGAGACGGCGGGTCGCCGCACGTGGCTAGAATTCTGGACAACTTTTCTGAGCACCCGAGCCCACTTTTTCTACCGCCCGGTCCAGTTCCTGCAATGGCGGTTTGAGTACGCTTTTCTGGGCGATCGCCCCGTGTGGTATCACGTGATCCAGACGCTGTACCATGTGTCGAGCACGCTGCTGCTTTATGGATTGATTCGGCGGCTGAGCGGAAATTGGCTGGCGGGCTTTGTTGGCGCATTGGTCTACGCGGTTCTGCCCGCCTACTCGCTCGCCGTTTTCTGGCTTGGCACCCCCGACCCACTTTCGGCGACCTTCTATCTGCTCGCGATTTGGTTTTGGATGGACCACTTGGAGCAGAAACGTTGGTTCAGTCTGGGCTTGGCTTTCGCGGCGTTCGTGATTTCCTTGCTCGCCAAGGAAATCGCCCTCACGCTGCCGATGACGCTTTGGTTGATTGATCGCTGGGTGGTGGCGCAGCCCGCTCGATGGAAAGAGTGGATGTTGCGGATCGCGCCATTCTTGCTCTTCCTACCGGTTTGGATGCTGGGGGAGGGCAGCGCGTTGACCGAGAAACTGGCGGGGGAATCCACGGGCGTTGATGGAGGGCAGTTGTTTTCCAATCTGCTCAATTATGCTAGTGTGGTAACCTTTCCCTGGGACATTGATTCGCCAATCCGCTATCTTACTTTGGCGGCGGCGCTGGGGGTGTGGCTTTACGCCGTCGCCACGCGCAAAATGCGACTGTTCTTTTTGCTAACCGTGGGACTGGTTTCGGTCGTTCCGACGATCAACTCGGTGGGAATCGGGCAGCGTTATCTTTATCTGCCTTTGATGGTGTCGGCGGCGGGCGTTGGCGTGCTAGTCGCATGGCTGTACCGGCTTGTCTCGCGACGGCTGCCGAATTTTCGGTCTGCCGTTCTGGGCGCGTTTGCGCTCGTCGTCACGCTCGCGCCAATGCGGGACAGTTTGGCGACAGCGGAAGCCGCCGAAGGTTTCAGCGCGCTCGCTCGTCAGACACGGTTGCAGTTTCGTCCGATCTACCAGCGACATGCAACGTTTGAGCCGGACACTCTGCTCTATTTTGTCGAGCCGCCGTTTGCGAGTTACGATGTTTCCGGCTTGATGTTTCTGCGCTATGGCGCGAACGTGTTCGCCGCGGGAACCGATAACGACCGACAGGCAGAATTGCGCCGGCACAGTAACGCTTTCGTATTCTACCGCGACGAGCAGAACATCTTCAGAGAACAGCGCGTGAACTCGACGGCGAGCGTGAGCGTGCATCCCGGTCTGCCCGCGCACTTTGGAGAGGTCTTGTCGCTCGAGGGCTTTGAAGTCGTTGACACACGTGTGAAATCGGGTGATGCGATCATCGTGCTGCTCTATTGGCGCACGCTCAAGGCGACGGACCGAGATTATACTGTTTTTGCGCATTTATTGGACGACCACGACAACATCTTGGCGAATTACGATGGTCCGCCGCGCCGTGGCGCCTCGCCGACGAGCGCATGGCGCATCGGCAGTTTGAATGTGGATGCGGTGATTGTGCCGATCGGTCCCGGCGTCCCGGCGGGCGACCACTACCGCCTTGAGGTCGGGCTATACTTTCAACCGACCATGGAGCGCTTGCCGGTGACAAATCCAGGTAACAGTACAGAATGGGATCGCGTGCTCTTTGAGCCGTTTCGCGTTGTGCCGTGAATATGGAAACTCTTGTGCGCCGCGTGTTATCAGCCGTGCGTCCAAAATCTGTTTTCGCTGTCCTCGCGCTTTCCATTGTCGTGCTGGTCGCGTATTTTCCGATTCTGCGCGTCAGTTTCGTCGGCGATGACTGGATCTTTTACGAACTCGCCGGGCGCTTGAATCTGTCCGATTATCTGGTCAAGTACTTTGACCCGCGCGCGCAGACGGCGTGGTATCGTCCCGTGCAAGGCGTGCTCTTCCGGCTGTGGTACGTGGTCTTTCGCGCCGATGCCATGTGGTATCACTTGAGCAATGTGCTGATTCATCTTGCCGCGGCGATCGCGCTCTATGCCGTCGTCGCGCGCGCGGGCAGATCCAAACTCGGCGCATTTGTTGCCGCCGTTCTATTCGCCAGTTTCCCGACCGCTGTCGAGGGTGTGTTCAAGCCCGGCGTGATTGATCCGCTGACTACTTTGTTCGCGCTGCTCGCCGTGTGGTTTTGGATGGCGCATCTGCGGCGCGGCGGAGCGATGGACTATTGGCTTGCCTTTGCAGCATTTCTGATCGCGCTGTATAGCAAGGAAATTGCGGTCACGTTACCCTTCACCTTGTGGCTGGTAGATCGTTTTGTCGTCGGCGGAAGGAGTTCACTTTGGAATTTCTTGCGACGCTATGCGTGGTTTGCCCTGGCGATCCTTGCTTTATCTTCCGATTGAAATCATCGTAGTTAGCCGCAGCGTCTTCGTCAGCCGCGAAGGATATTCGACCAGCGTTTATCTTTTGACCAACTTGATTGACTATCTTGCTGCGGTCGCATTCCCGTGGCAGTTGCCCGCGCCGACGAGTTATGTTTGGCTCGCGCTCGCCGCCGCGCTTTTGGCGTATCTCGTCATCGTCAAGCGTGTGTTCGCATTACTGCCGCTCATCGCCAACGCCATCTTGGCGATCTTGCCGATCCTTCCCTTTCCCTTTGTGACCTATCGCTTTGCGTACATGTCGCTCGTCTCCTCGGCGATACTCCTTGCGCTTGCGTTCGAATGGGTCTGGCGCAACGCTCCGGCGCGCTGGGGGATGTACTTGTGCGGCGGCGCGTTGGCGCTGGCGGTGGGCGTCGGCAGCGTGGGAGTCGCGAACGCCGCCGCGGATTTTGGCGAGTTTGCGCGCGTCACGCGCGTGCCTTTTCGCAATGTCTCGCAGGCGCATCCGACTTTTCCCGAAGATACTTTGCTGTACTTTGTCAACCCGCCGCTGCCCGGTCCGAATCTGTCCGGCATGTTTTTTTGGCGCTATGGCGCGCGCGTCACGGTCGGCGCAGACGACATGCCCCGGCGGGCGGGGCTGCGCGACCACGCGCACGCGCTCGTTTACATTTTCGACGCGCAGGGCAATCAGAAAGAGTTGCGCGTCGAGAAAGAGATCGTCGCGCGCGCGACGCCCGCGCTGCCGGCAACCTTCACCGCGCCGCTTGGACTCGAAGGGTATGAACTGGTCAGCGCGAATGTGAAATCGGATGAGGCGATTGTCCTTATCCTGTACTGGCGCGCCTTGAGTCGCATCGAAAAAGACTATACGGTCTCTGTCCACTTGTTTGATGCGGGCGAATCAATTGCCGGCTATGAGAAAGAGCCGCGCCGGGGCAGAGCGCCGACGAGCGCGTGGCTGCCGGGCGATTTGATCGTGGATGCGATTCAACTGCCGCTGGCGCGCGTCCAGCCGGGGACGTATCGTCTGACAATCGGGTTGTACGATCCCGCCTCAGCGCGGCGACTCCAGGTTCTGGATGCGCGCGGGCAGGTTATCGGGGATCAGATCATCGTCGAGCCGGTGAGGATTCTGGAATGAAATCCGGTTTCTCCGATTTCCGATGGCTCTTTTTCAGCGCCGCGACGATCCTCGTCGTCGGTCTCGTCGTGTACCAGCCGGCGCTCAAGATCGGTTTTTGGACTGACGACTATGCGTTTATTGACGCTGCCGGGCGATTGGGTTTTGCAGATTATTGGATCTCTTACCTCGACCCGCGTCTGCAATGGCATTGGTACCGCCCGATGCAAGGACTCTTTTGGTGGATCGGCTATGCGTTATTTCGCGGGGACGCGATGGGCTATCACGCGATGCAACTTGGCTTGCACCTTGCGAACGCGCTGCTGCTTTTCAATCTAGCCGCGCGCATCACGCGGCGGTGGAAACTTGCCCTGATCGCCGCGTGGATTTACGTCACGCTGCCCGCGATGAATCTCGCCGTTCTCTGGGTCGGCGTAGCAGATCCGCTGGTCAGTTTCTTTTATCTGCTGACGGTTGCATTGTGGCTGGGCTATCTTGAGAAACCCAGCCGGGCGCGTTTCGGTCTTGCTTTTCTTGCGTGCGTCGGCGCGCTGATGAGCAAGGAGATCGCGGCGACTCTCCCCGTCACGTTGTATCTGACTGATCGGTGGCTGATCGGCAAACCGCTCGCGTTCGTTCAAGCGCTAAAGCGGCACGCGCCGTTCGTGGTTGCCTTGTCAGTCTATGTCCTCTTTGAACTAAACGTCCTGACGCGCGGCGTTTTCACCGCCTCTCTGGGTTATGGCGTGGGCGGACATGTTTTCTCGTCCCTGCTTCACCACGCGACGACGTTGGCTTTCCCGTGGGGTATTGATTCGCCGTTGGGCTATGTTCTGTTGTTTGCCGCGCTCGCGGCGGTAGGGTGGGCTGCCGTCAAGCGCGAGCGACGCGTCTTGTTCCTGGCTGCCGCGACCGTGCTGACCGTGTTGCCGGTTCTTCCGTTTCCCGCCAACATGGCGCTTGCGCCGCGTTATCTGTATCTGCCGCTAATGGGATCGGCGGTGGGCGTCGCTTTGCTCGGCGAAGGCGCGNNGCGGTTGCTCTGCTAATCGCCTGGCAGGGCGCGGCGATTGCCGAGGACGCGACGAACTTTGAGGGGACTGCGCGCCAGGTGCGTCTGCAGTTTCGTCCGATCTTTCAAGCGGACGCAAGTTTTCCCCCGGCTACGCTCTTGTATTTCATCAATCCGCCGATTGAATCGCCGTATATCTCGGGGCTGTTCTTGCTGCGCTATGGCGCGAACGTCGTCGTCGGCGCCACGGATCTAGGTCGCGTCGCCGGGTTGCGGGATCATCGCGCGGCGATCGTCTTTCATCAGGACGACGAGAAGAACTGGCATCGGCAAGCGGTTGAAAAGGACGCTGCGACGAATGTTGCGCCTCGGCTGCCGGCGAATTTTGGAGAGACGATTTCTCTCGATGCGCTCGAATTGGCAAGTCGCGACGTCAAGCGCGGCGATGCGCTCGTGCTGATTTTGTATTGGCGCGCGTTGGCGCGCGTTGACCGAGACTACACGGTCTTTGTTCACTTGGTTGATGCGAGCGGCAGGATGGTTGCCGGCAAGGATGCGCCGCCGCAGCAGGGCGCGTCGCCCACCAGCCGATGGCGCGTGAATGGCATGGTGGCGGATGGGATTGTGATGCCGATTGACGAAACGGTCGTGCCGGGTGAGTACGTTGTCGAATTGGGTTTGTACGACGCCGCCACGATGCAACGGCTGGCGATCGTCGCCGCAAACGGGCAGCCGACCACCGACAAGATCGTGCTCGATCCGATACAGATAAGCGAGTAAAGATGCGCGGCGCATTCGTGCGGTCATTGAATTCCCATCGGTGGTTGGTCGTCATCCTCGTCGCGTTCGTCGCCCTCGGCGTTACGTACTCTATCGTCACGCCGATCTTTGAAGCGGGCGATGAACTGTGGCACTATCCCTTTGTTCAATTCCTTGCCACCGGGCACGGCTTGCCGATTCAAGACCCGAACGTGGAAACGTTGTGGGAGCAGGAGGGTGGACAACCGCCGCTGTACTATGCGCTGAGCGCGCTGGCGACGTTCTGGATTGACACGCGCGATCTCCCCGACCGGCTCTGGCGCAATCCACATGCCAAGATCGGAATTCCACTCGCGTTTGGCAACAAGAACATGGTCGTGCATACGAGCGCGGAAGATTCCCCGTGGCGCAATACCACGCTCGCCGTGCACCTGATCCGGTTCCTCTCGCTGATTCTCTCTGCGCTCACCGTCGCGCTCACGTATTTGCTCGCGCTTGAAATTGGGAAATGGCATGTCATTGCGAGCCCCGCAGGGGCGAAGCAATCCCCACAGTACTTT
>DHFK01000069.1 GCA_002400365.1 Anaerolineales bacterium UBA4826
TATTTGGCTTGGGGCTTGTGGCGCTGTTTGCAAGCGCATGCGGCGCGCTTGCGCCCGCGCCAGCGCCCACACCAATTCCGCCCACAGCCACAACCGCGCCAACGTTGACACCCGTTCCGCCAACCGCCGCGCCCACCGCATCGCCTGTCCCCGTTGACACTGTCTATTTCTTGTTCTCGACGATGTGTCCGTATTGTGAGAACCAGGCAGCCATCATTGAACAGTTCCATCAAGACAACCCGAACATCAAGGTGGTTGGAGTGCCGATCTATGCGAGCCAAGCGGACGCCGAGGACTTTGCCTCTCGCCACGGACTTACTTTCCAAGTGCGAAAGGACGAAGACTTGCTGAATAGGATTGGTGGGGTAAGCAGACATCCCGTCGTTGCCTTCCAGAGCGCCTTGGGCGGACCTCTGGTCAGAGCCAGCGACGGTGTGATCCAAAAGCAAGCGCTGACTGAGTCTTTTCAGAGCTTTATCACCGGCGGTAGTGTCACCCCAACGAGTGGCGGCGGTTGACCCTAGTCCGTTGCTTGAGTTTCAAGCAATCAGCAATCACCCGGCGCGTATCGAGTCTGCCAGCCCATTTCCAATCGGCGGTGTAGCCCAACGTTGCGTTTGACACCGCGCGCCAATCGTGGTAGAATTTCGCCACAATCGAAAAAGAAAGACATTGAGCCGGAGGAGTAGATTGCTCCGCGCGGATAGAGAAGAGGGGTCACCGGGTGCAAACCCTTCGCCGCAAGACAATCGAACGTCGCCGGGGAGTTGGGTCAACGAATCGCGCGCTGCGAATCAGGCACGGTTGAATTGACTCCGGGCACGCCCGTTAGAGCATGAGATAGAAGTTAGACATTGGAGATTAGAGATTGGATACTTGAGACTGTTCAATCCAATCTCTAATCGCCAACGTCCAATCTCCAACTTCTAAGCAAGGTGGTACCGCGTGAGGATTCGCCCCTTTCGCCCTTGAGGTGAAAGGGGCTTTGCTTTCGCGAGCGTTCAGCCAACCCTGCGAAGGGTTCGGAGCGATTACGGATAGGGATAGGCAGATGGACCGACGACGACCACGAGCGCGAATTCGCCGCCCACCTGCTTTGGATCGAACGGACGAAAATAGGAGAGTTTGAGCGTCGTCCTGCCCGCGCCGACGGCTTGAAATTGCCAGGTCTCTGTTCCGCCCGCGCCTACTCCGCCGACGCTGGGACCATTGTATTTTGACGACACCGCTTTAAGCACCTGGGCGTTCGGCTCGGTGACCAGATTCCATTGATAGCCGGTGGTCGCGTTCGAGTCGAGCGTGATCGTGATGATTTGATTGGGGGCGGCGTTGATCGTTTTGCCGTTGTCGCTTGCCGTCAATGCGATTGCGCCGGGAGTCTGCGTGCACGCGGCAAGGACGACGATCAGCAGCGCCAAGCCGAGGAATCTGTTCATGGCGATCCTCCTCAAGTTTCGGTCAGGTAGGCTCGATTATAGCATGGAAACGGATTTGTGATAAACAACTGACAGTCTAACGTCCACCTTCCAACCTCCAGCAACAAGGAGTGATTCAGAATGTCCAATCAAGACGAAATGCCCAAAGCGTACGACCCGCGCCAAGTGGAAGAGCGCCTGTACGATTGGTGGGAGGCGCGCGGCTACTTTCAGCCGCGGATTGATCCCAAGAAAAAACCGTTCGTGATTTCGATTCCGCCGCCGAACGTGACCGGCGAACTGCATCACGGGCACGCGATGTTCATCGCGTTCGAAGACCTGATGATCCGCTGGCGCCGCATGATGGGCGACCCGACGCTGTGGGTGCCGGGCAGCGATCACGCCGGCATCGCCACGCAGAACGTCGTGGAGAAAGCGTTGGCGAAGCAAGGCATCACGCGCCAGCAACTCGGACGCGAGGAATTTGTGAAACGCGTGTGGGAATGGAAAGCCGAATACGGCGGCATCATCACGCACCAGATTCGCCGCCTGGGCGCGTCGTGCGACTGGACGCGCGAGCGCTTTACGCTCGACGACGGTTTGTCGCGCGCCGTACGCGAGGCGTTCGTGCGGCTGTACGAAAAAGGGCTGATCTATCGCGGACCGCGCCTCATCAATTGGTGCCCGCGCTGCGAAACCGCCATCAGCGATCTCGAAGTCGAGCACGAAGACACGACCGGCAAACTCTACTACGTGCGCTACAAACTCGAGCCCGAATCTCCAATCTCTAATCTCCAGCCCCCAGAATTCATTATGGTCGCCACGACGCGCCCCGAAACGATCCTCGGCGATACCGCGGTGGCGGTGCATCCACGCGACAAGCGCTACAAACACCTGATGGGACGGATTGCGATTTTGCCCGCGCTCGGTCGGCGCATCCCGATCATCGCCGACGACGCGGTGGACCCGGAGTTCGGCACCGGCGCGGTCAAGGTAACGCCGGGCCATGACGCCACGGACTATGACATCGGGCAGCGGCACCACCTCCAGATTATCAACGTGATGAACAACGATGCCACGATCCGCGAAAACGGCGGTCCGTATGCTGGCATGGATCGCTACGCCGCGCGCGCGAAATTCGTCCAAGACTTGCAGCGCGATGGCTTGCTCGACCACGTGCAAGACCACGCCATGTCCATCGGTCGCTGCCAGCGCTGCGATACGATCGTCGAGCCGCTCATTTCGACCCAGTGGTTCGTCAAGATCGCGCCGCTGGCGCAAGCCGGCATCAAAGCGGTCAAGCGGGGCGACATCAAAATCGTGCCAGCGCGGTTCAACAAAGTTTACTTTGATTGGATGACCCATATCCGCGACTGGTGCATCAGCCGCCAACTCTGGTGGGGGCATCGCATCCCGGTGTGGTACTGCGAGCATGGACATCAGACGTGCGCGCGTACCGATCCCACCGAATGCGCGGTGTGCGGCTCGCAGAATCTCACGCAAGACGAGGACGTGCTCGATACTTGGTTCTCCTCCGGCTTGTGGCCCTTTTCCACGCTCGGCTGGCCCGACGAAACCGAAGATTACAAGTATTTCTATCCCACCTCCGTGCTAGAGACCGGCTATGACATCCTGTTCTTCTGGGTGGCGCGCATGATTATGGACGGCTTGGAATTCACCGGCAAAGCGCCGTTCCACACGGTCTATCTGCATGGCTTGATGCGCGACGAGAAAGGCGAAAAGATGAGCAAGTCCAAGGGGAATGTTGCCAACCCCTTGGACGTTGTCCGCGACTATAGCGCGGACGCGCTGCGTTTCACGATCGTCACGGCGAGCGCGCCGGGCGCGGATATGAAACTATTCCCAGAGAAACTGGAAAACGCGCGCAACTTTGGCAACAAGATTTGGAACATCGCGCGGTTCGTCGTAAGCAATTTGGAACCGTCTGTCATTGCGAGCGAAGCGAAGCAATCCCCAAATCCTGGGGAGATTGCTTCGTCGCGATCCTTCGACTCCGCAGCAAAAACCGCTGCTCCGCTCAGGACGCTCCTCGCAATGACACGCGACGCCTTGTCACTCGTCACTCGTCACTCGTCACTCTCGGACCGCTGGATTCTCTCGCGGTTGAACCATCTCGTCGCCGCCGTGACCGAACATTTCGAGAACTGGAATTTCGGCGAAGGCGACCGGCAAATCTACGAGTTCCTCTGGAGCGAATTCGCCGACTGGTACATCGAAGCGTCCAAGGTCGCGCTCTATGGGACCGACGAGTCGGCGCAGCAGCGCACACGCGCGATCCTGGCGCACACGCTCGATACAAGTCTGCGCCTGCTGCACCCGACGATGCCGTTCGTGACGGAGGAAGCCTGGCAGCATCTGAAAAGAGCAGAGATGCAGGATGCAAGAGGAGAGACCGAACCCGAAGCGCTGATGATTGCGCCGTGGCCCAAGGCGAGCAAAAAGTTCTTTGACGCGCGCGCGGAGAAAGAGTTTGCGGTCGTGATGGACATCATCCGGGCGATTCGCAACGCGCGCGCCGAGTTCAACGTCGAGCCGGGCAAGAAAATCGCGGCGGTGATCTCGGCGGGCAGCGCGTTCAACCTCCTCGAATCGCAGCGCGAGGTGATAGCAGCGCTCGCGCGCCTCGACCCGGCGGCGCTCCAAATTGCAAAGCGCGCGGACAAGCCGGCGCAATCGCTCGCGCTCGTGGCTGCCAAATCCGAGGTTTACCTGCCGCTCGCAGGCATGATTGACGTCGAAAAGGAACACGCGCGCTTGACGAACGAAATCGCCAAGGTGCGCGGGGACATCGCACGCGCGGAGAAACTGCTCGCCAGCGAGTTCAGCACGCGCGCGCCGAAGGATGTGGTGCAAAAGGCGCGCGCTCAACTTGCCGCGAACCAAGAGCGCCTGGGCAAACTCGACGCGCAACTGGCGGGGCTAGAAGGGCGTCGAACGAATGGGGAAACGAATAAACGAATGAAAGGGCGCGCGAAGCCTGTGAAAGGGACGAAAGCCGCGCAGAAGACGCAAGTCGCGAAAGGAACGCGACCTGCGCGAAGAAAGCGATTGAGCGGGAGGAGGACGACGCCGCGGGCGACCGGCGCGCTCGCGCCGCGCTAGGCGCGTCGGAACGCAACAAGAANNGATCGTCGGCGCGACGGTGCGCTGGCAGCGCACGATCGCGACGCCAAGCGCGCGCGCGTTCGCGCGCCAGATGCGCGGCTGCCAGATCGTCGCACTCACGCGCCGCGCCAAATACTTGATATTCCATCTGCGCGCCGACGGGAACGCGCGCAAGTTTCTGCTGGTTCACCTCCGGATGACCGGCGGCTTTCGCCTTGACCGGCGCGCCACGCCGCGCGACAAACATACGCACGTTGCGCTGCAACTTGACGACGGACGCGAATTGCGTTTTCGGGACACGCGCAAGTTCGGGCGGATGTGGCTGGTGGACGACCCAGCCCAAGTCGTCGGCAAGTTGGGACCCGAGCCGCTGGAAATATCCGCGCGCGAGTTTCATCGGTTGTTTGAGAAACGACGCGGCAAGTTGAAACCGCTCTTGCTCGATCAGACTTTTCTCGCCGGCTTGGGCAATATCTACGTGGACGAATCGTTGTGGTATGCGCGCTTGCATCCGCTGCGCCGGGCGGAATCGTTGACGCGCGCCGAACGCGGGCGCTTGTACCGCGCGATTCGGCAGGTTCTGACGCGCGCGATCGCGGCAGGGGGAACGAGTATTGACGTGATGTACACGCGCGTGAATGGCGCCAGCGGCGGCTTTCGGAATAGTCTGCGCGCATTCGACCGGGAAAAGCGGCCTTGCCGCCGCTGCGGCGCGCTGATTCAAAAAACGGTCGTCGGTCAGCGCGGGACGCATTTTTGTCCGAGATGTCAAAAGCGCGCCGTGTGACCGGTGGCGTCACTCGCCACTCGCCACAAACAAGGATTGGTTTGCCGTCTTTGGCACCAACACGCGCAGCGCGCGCGGGCGGACACGGATTTCCACCGGCGCAAAGCCGATGGGTTCGCCATCCACGTGCGTCGGCAGGTTCTTTCCGCTCACGGCGACCGATGCCACGCGGTAGACTTGCACCTGCGGATCGCGCACGTGCGATCCAAAGAACACGCGCACGAGATGCCACGCCGTCGCCCACAAGCCGGTGCCCTCGAACACGATCACGTCCAACAGTCCGTCGTCCACGTGCGCGTCCGGCGCGATCTTGACGATGCCGCCGTAAAGTTGCGCGTTCGCCGCTACCGCGAGAATCATGCGCTTGCGGAGGCGTTTGCCGTCGCAAAGCAACACGGCGCGCTTGCCGCGATAATTCCACGCGTCGCGAATGCCGACGAGCCAGAACATGAGCGCGCCCAAGCGGCGTTTCATTTCGCGCTGCGGCTCCACGTCGCGCGTGATCAGCGCGTCCAAGCCAATGCCGCTCCACAAGAGAAAGATGCGCGGCGCGATGTTTTCCCCGCGCACTTGACCCACGTCAACCCAGCGCGTCTCCGCTTCGGCGAGGCGTTGCGCGGCGGTGCGCATGTCGCCGAGCGGCAGTCCCATTTCTTTTGCCCAGACGTTCGCCGTGCCGGACGGCAGTACGCCCAGCGCGGTCGCGGAATCCACCAAACCGTTCGCGACTTCGTTGACTGTGCCATCGCCGCCCACCGCGACCAGGACATCGAGATTTTCCGACGTCGCGTCGCGCGCCAGGCGCGTGGCATCGCCCGGGTGTACGGTTTCGGCGAGACTGACGATCCAGCCGTGGGCGCGCAATTCTGCGACCGCGCGGCGCAGTTCCTCACGCGCGGCGCGCATACCGGCGGATGGATTGTAGATCACGCGCGCGTTGACTTGCACGAATACCTCATCACCTTTCGAATGGATTGGATGCGCGCCACGATTATATGTCCGATACCCTGAAAGAATCAAGCGCGCCATCTCTATCCCGCGCGACTGTCGGTGGGACTGGCGTACTATTGATATTTTTCTTGGTCTATAGTATCATGTAACCGGAAATAGATGATCAAGCCGGTCTGTTTCCATAGATGCGGTGAAAGACAGACCTTGGATTTCTCCGGCTAAACGTGCAGGCTTGGAAC
>DHFK01000105.1 GCA_002400365.1 Anaerolineales bacterium UBA4826
GCTCTTTGCGAATCAAGCCGCGATCGCGATTGAAAACGCCCGCCTCTTTAGCGAAACCAGGGCTGCGCGCGACGCCGTGCTCAACATGCTAGAGGACTTGGACGATACGGCGCGCCAAGTCAAAGCCTCTGAAGCGCAGTACCGCACGGTGGTAGAAAATGCGACCGAACTCATTTGGACGCGGGACAGCGAGGGACGCGTCACCTTCGCCAACCGGTACGCCGAACAAGTCACCGGCTACAAACTCGCGGATTGGCAAGGGAAGGATTTGGCATCCGGCGTGGCGCCAGAGGATCTCTCCCAAGCACGCCACGTTTTTCTCGAGACGCTCAAGGGCAAAGCCCAGAGTTATCCAGTGCGCCTCTACCGCGCCGATGACAGTTGGCTTTACCTTTCGGTCAATACCGCGCCACTGTATCGTGACGGCGAAATCGTCGGCACGATCAGTTTTGGGCGAGACGTCACCGAGGAGGAGCGACTGCGGCGGGAGACCGAGCAGCGTCTGAGCGAACTCTCCGCGCTCTTCGCGGTTTCCGCCGCGCTGCGTGAAGCCAAAACGCTAGGCGAGATGTTGCCGATCATCTTGCGTTCCACGGTTCAGGTGATGCAGTGCGACCAGGGACTGCTTGCGCTGGTGGACCGCGAACGGGGTGAGGTGCAAGTGCGGGCGACGACGCCGGATCAAGCCAGTCTGTTGGGCCTACGGACCAAAATCGGCGAGGGGATCGCCGGGCGTGTGGTGCAGACCGGGCGTCCGATGTTGCCAGCCGACCTTGCCGGTCTCGACGGCCCCGAATTCCTGCGCCGACTCGTGCACGAGCCGCGCGCGGTGATCTGCTACCCGCTCAAGACTGCCGCAGAAGTCGTCGGCACGATTTCCCTGAGCGCGCCCCTGCCGCGTGAGTTTTCCGAGGGCGAGTTGAAACTCCTCACCGCCATCGCGGATATGGCGGCGAGCGCGATCCACCGCGCCGGTCTCTTCGAGGATCTTGAGCGTCGCGTCCACGAACTTGCCACTCTGTTTGACGTGGGTAAGATGGTGACCGCGACCCTGCGGATCGAGGATGTGCAAGAATTTATTGTGCGCGCGGCGGCTCAGGCGGTTCACGCGGACGGCTCTTATCTTTTTCTCTGGACCGAGTCCGAACAGCGCTTGGTTATGCAAGCCGCTCATGGGCTTGCGCCGGACTTGGTCGGGCAGGTCAAATATCGCTTGGGCGAAGGACTTGCCGGTTGGGTCTTTTTGGAAGGCAAGCCCGCCAACGTACCCGACGTGGCTGCCGATCCGCGCTGGAAGCCCGAGCCAGACCAAGAGCGGACGCATGCCGCCGGGCGGGTCATCTCCGCCCTCGTCGTTCCGTTGAGAGTAGGGGAAAAGATGCTGGGCGTGCTAGGCGTGGTCAACAAAATTGGCGCGCCCGCCCCTTCGGCTGTGCTCCAGGCAGGCTTTAGCGCGAGCGACGAATCGCTCCTGACGACGCTGGCTGGTCAAGTTGCCATTGCCATCGAGAACGCGCGCTTGTACGAAGACGTGCGCGGGCTTTCGACTGCGACGATTCGTTCGCTCGCGACCGCGATCGACGCGCGCGACCCGTACACGCGCGGTCACTCGGAAGAGGTGACGCGGCTCGCGGTGCAGGCGGCGCGCGAACTGGGCTGGAGCGGCGCGGACTTGGAAATGCTCGAATTCGCCGCGCTCTTGCACGACGTCGGCAAGATCGCCGTGCCGGATGCCATCCTGCACAAAGCCGGTCCGCTGACGCCCGATGAGTGGGACATTATTCGCCTGCATCCGTACCACAGCGCGCAGATCATCAAGCCGGTTGAAGCGCTGCGGCGCATCGTCGCCTGGGTCTACCATCATCAAGAAAAGTGGGACGGAACCGGCTACCCGGATGGACTAAAGGGCGAAGCGATTCCGGTCGGCGCGCGCATCATCGCCGTCGTGGATGCGTTCAACGCCATGACGACCAATCGCCCTTATCGCCGCGCCATGACGCGCGCGCAGGCGCTTGAAGAATTGCGGCAATGCGCCGGCAAGCAGTTTGACCCGCAGATCGTGCAGGTCTTTGTGCGGCTGGTTGACGTCGAAAAGGAGACGTAAAAGCGTGAAACGTAAATTACGAATTACGTTTTACGTTTTACGCTTTGTGCTCGCTCACCCCCCGGTTTCTCCGATCACAAAACTCAACACCAGGATCATCAGCACGAACGCGGTGATCGCCACGTACAGCCAATCGCGTTCCAGCGCGAACGCAATCACCGACACCGCCACGCGCATGACCGGAATAGCGATCAGCACGAGCAGTCCCAGCGCGATGATCGCGTAGGGTTTGAGCGCGAGCACGCCGGTCAAGACATCGCCCAAGGTATTGGGAAAATCGGGCTTGCCGGAAAAGCCGACGATGCTGTTCAGATCATCCAGGCGCAACTGGTGATAGCCCGTCTGCCCGGTCAGGATCACCGCGCCGATACCAATTGCCACGATGCTGAAACTGAGAATCACACCCCAGCGCAGTAATCGGGCGATGAACAGTTCGATCCGCATCGTTTCGTCATTGTTATTCGTCGGGATCGGTTGCGCCACTTTTGACATTTTCTTCCTCGTCCAGACTCGCCGTTTCCAGCGTCGAGATTTCTTCGGTGGGCGGCTGACTCAAGCGGTCAATCAGCCACAGCACCAGATTGACGGATAGCGCGCCCGCCGCCGCGCCCATCAGCGTTGGAAGCACCGCCACGTCCGCCACCACCAGGTTGTTGAGCGCCGAGTCCGCCGCGATGTAACTGGGCGCAGCCCACGCGCCCAAGAACGCGAGCGTCCCGGTCGCCGCCCACAATACCCGGTCGAACGTGGGGGACTGGCGCGCCCGCGGGATGAGCCAGACGATTGGCGCGGCGACCAGAACCGCAACCGCCGCCATGATTAGGAACTGGATTATGGACACGTAAAACTCCTCTCAAAAGCGAATACCCACTCCCTTGGCGAGCATTTGCAGCGCGACGAAAACGAGCACGACGATAAAGACGCGCCGAATCAGTGTGCTGCGCGCGCGCATCATCAGCCGCGTCCCAACCGTCGCGCCGATCAGCACCCCCATCGCCACCGGCGCGGCGATGAATGGATTGACGTCGCCGCGCACAAAGTACACGCCCGCGCTCGCCGCCGCCGTGACGCCGATCATCAGATTGCTCGTCGCCGTGGACACCTTCATCGGCAGTTTCATGGCAATGTCCATCGCCGGCACTTTGAGCACGCCGCTGCCGATACCCAACAAGCCGGACACCGCGCCGGCGACGAACATCAACGGCAAGCCATAGCGCGCGCCGCGCACGTTGTACGTCACGTGCTGATTCAACGCGGTATCGTAATAGGAACTGCCCAGGCGCAGGAAATTGGCGAGCGGACCCATCGCGACGCCCGTGGGCAATTCCGCATCGCGCCGGCGAAACATCGCGTACGCGGAATAGAGCAGCACGATCCCGAACACGCTAAACAGTCCAGGCCCCCCGATGTAGCCGGCGACGAACGCGCCGAAAATCGCGCCGGTCGTCGTCGCCATTTCCAAGAACATGCCGACGCGAATGTTAGTGACGCCATCCCGCAAGTACGCCGCCGCCGCGCCGGAGGACGTCGCAATGACCGACACGATGCTGGCGCCGATCGCGTAATGAATGTCGAGCCCGAGCGCCAGCGTCAGCACGGGCACCAGGATGACGCCGCCGCCCAAGCCGAGCAGCGCGCCAAAAATTCCTGCGCCCACCGAGACGCTAAACGTCTCGATCAAGAACAGAATAGCCGCCAAGTCTCAACTCCTTCGACCTTCGTTCTTCCCGTCCAACACACCAACCTATCTTATCACGCTTCAATCTATTTGAAAAATGGGCAGCGCACCGTTGCAGCGCGGCATATCATCGCCATATACGCGAAGATGCGGATGAGCAAAACTCATCCGCATCCTGCTTTCGGATAGCATCCTGGCTGACGCTGACAAGTCGAAGGGTCAGGATGCCGTGTGGTGGTGCAGTAGGCAAGTTATTCTCTTACGAACCCATACTTTCCATGTTGTCTATTCGCGCGCTTCGCGTTATGCGCGGATAAACGATTTCTATTCCTTCTCCGTCTCCTCGACCCAATTCGGCACCATCGTCCAGATGCCGCTGGGACACGCGGCGGCGCAAAAGCCGCAGCCGATGCAATGTTCGTCGGCGACGCGGAATTCGAACGCGCCGTTGGGATGTTCGTACCGGCTGATCGCGTGCTGCCCGCAGATCGCGACGCAGATGTTGCAATCGCGGCAAGTGCCGCACGAAATACAGCGCGCGCCCTCGGAGAGCGGATCGGTTGGGCATTGGCTCACGCGCGGCGTAAAGTAAATCAAGTTCAGTTTTTCTTGCGGCATCACGGGCTTGTGCGGCAACTGGAACGGCTCGCCCATCAAATCCGCGTGCAGCGCGAGCGCGGCGATGCGGCCCGCGCCAATTGCCTGGGTCAGCAAGCCGGGCTTGACGACGTCGCCAACTGCGTACACGCGCGGATCGCGCGTGCGCCCGGTTTCGTCCACCGCGAGCCAGTGCTGCTTGACGCGCGTGAGATTCTCCGGCAGCCAGGCGGTGTCCGGCACTTCGCCGATCGCGACGACGACGACGTCCGCCGGCAGCGAATCACCTTCCCTGAAAAAGAGTTGTCCGTCGGTGTATTCGGCGACGGTGCGGGGCCACACCACCTGCGTGCCGAGCGCCATCGCGGACTCGCGCTCGCGGCTCGAACTGGCGGGCGCTTGAATGTCCACCGCGGTCACGCTCGCCGCGCCGAGTTGCCATGCCGTCGTGCCGACATCCATGCCGACGTCGCCCGCGCCGATGACGACGACCGATTTGCCGGCAACGCCGACGACCGGCTTGCCGGCGTTCGCGCGCGTCAGAAATTCCAGCGCGGTGTACGCGCGTTCGTTGCCGGGAAAGGCAAGCCCGCGCGGTTTGTGCGCGCCCGTCGCCACGATCACGCCGTCGTAAATGTCGCGCACCTGTCGAAAGAAATCGGGCGTCATTTCCGAATCAAGTTGGACCTGAACGCCCAGCGAAAGAATGCGGCGAATCTCGGTCTGCACCAATTCTTTTTCGAGCCGACTGTGTGGGATCGCGTGCGCCATCTTGCCGCCGAGCCAAGTTCCTTTCTCAAAAAGCGTGACCGTGTGACCGTGCAGCGCGAGTTGCCATGCCGCCGAGAGTCCCGCCACGCCCGCGCCGATGACCGCGACGCGTTTGCCGGTGTGCGCGGCGAGCGGCGGCGCGGGCAAGTCCATCGAAAATTTGCCGAGCGGTCCGGCGAGAACGGCGAAATCAATTTTCTGCCGCGTGCACGCGGTCATGCACGGATTCGGACACGCCGCGCCGCAAACCGAGCCGGGGAACGGATTGTACTGCAGGACGAGGTCGAGCGCCTCGCGGATTTTGCCTTTCCGCAGCAGGTTGATGCGATCCTGGGTCGGGATGCCGCTCGGGCACGCGTACTCGCACGGCGCGGCAAAGACTGCGTTGTTCCACACCGGCGTATGCGTGCGATACTCGCCCATTGCCACGAGTGGGATCACATCGCCCGGGTCTTGCACCACGTCGCCGAACAGTCCACCTTGAATCCAGCGCTGCGCGCGAAACTCGCCAAGCGAGCGGCGTTTCTGCCGTTGCTTGAGTTCCTCGTAACTCTTGGGAATGATCTTGCGCCACGCCTCGGGCGTGAGCAAGGTATCGAGCAAATCGAGCCGCGCGACCGCCTGGAGGAATTTCGGCATGCCCGCGTTGAGAAAATCCCAGTCTTCTTTCTCCAGCGTCTCGATGAGTTTGACGTTGCCGGGCAATTTGCCGATCGGTCCCCGCACGTACACCGTGCCGCCAACCATGCCGATACACGCGCGCTCGCCGATGACCGAAGCGAATTCCTCCGAGTCGTACCCGCACACGACCGCGATGCCGCCGCCCATAAACTCGAATGGAAACGAGCCGGTGTTTTTCAAAATCCACAATTGCGGCGGATTGTACGCCGGGTCGTGTTTCATCAGCGAGCCGGTGCGCGTGCCGGCGCGTCCACCGATGTAGATCACGCCGTCTGCCGCGCAGTGCCCGGTCGTATCGCCGCCATCGCCTTTGACGACGATCGTCGCGCCTGCGTTCAGCCACCCGACATCCGCCGGCGCGGGACCTTCGACGACGATCTCCGTGCCCGGCATGCCCATCGAGCCAACGCGCTGACCGGGATTGCGGACCAGAAATTTTAACGGCTTGCCGTCCACGCTCCACAACGGCCCGCCGATGTCGTGCTGACCGGATGCGTCAACGACGAACTCGGTCTCGCCCTGTTCCATCGCCGCGTAGATTTCTTGCAAGAGAACCTGGGTTGACTTTCTCCTATTGTTTCCGTAAGTCGTTAGATGTTTCATGTCAGATTCTCCAATTTCAGATTTCAAATTTCAGATTGCAGATTTGAAAATCTGAAATCATAAATCTGAAATCTGAAATTTCTAGCATGCGTACGCAATCTGCAGCCGCTCCGCCGCCGCTTTCGACAAAGAGACGAGCGCGTCGCTGCGACCGATCGGCAGCGTCGAGTTGCCGATGGGCGCCATCAGTTTCTTGAGTTCTTGATCGAGCGCGAGGAAATAGTCCACGATATTCTGCGCGACCGCGTCCACGTCGAGCCGCGCGACGAGCCGATGTTCCTGGGTGCAGATGCCGACCGGGCAATAGCCGGTGTTGCACGCGTTGCAGCGGCCCTTTTCGTTGCCGACGCAGCCGGCGAGTTGCAGCCAGATCTTCGCGGCGAAGACGCCGTTCGCGCCGAGGCAAATCGCTTTGAACGCATCCGCCGCGAGATCGCCGGTATCGCCCAAGCCGCCGCCGACGAAAAGCGGAATCTGCCCTTGCTTGCCTTGCTCCACCGCCGCGAGGTAGCAATCGCGCAATTTGCTCAGGATCGGATGACCGGTGTGGTCCATGCTCACTGCGTGCGCCGCGCCGGTGCCGCCCTGAATGCCATCGAGGAAAAAGCCGCCGACGATGCGGTACGGATCGCGCACGAGATTGTTGAACACCGCGACGCTCGTCGAACTCGCGGCGACTTTGATCGCGACCGGCACGCGGAACTTGAACGCCGCGTTCATGCTCAAGAACATTTTCTGCACCGACTCTTCGATGCTGTACAAACCCTGATGATTCGGCGGGCTGAGCAAGTCGGCTTTCGGCACGCCGCGAATCGCTTGAATGTGCGGCGCGACTTTTTCCGCCGGCAAGAGGCCGCCGTCGCCCGGTTTCGCGCCCTGTCCGATTTTAATGAGAATTGCCGCGGGATCGGTCACCATCTGCGGCATCGCTTTGACGATGCGATTCCAGCCGAAATGTCCGCTCGCGATCTGGATGATAAAGTATTTCAAGTACTCCGACTTTAATAATCGCCCCGGCATTCCGCCTTCGCCAGACGACATGCGAACGGGCAGCCCGCACTCTTCGTTAAGATACGCGACGGCGAGCGCGAGCGCTTCCCACATCCGCCACGAGAGCGCGCCCACGGACATGTCGCCGATGAGGACCGGATAGATCCAACGTAGGGGCGGGGTCACCCCGCCCTTACATAGAACGAGTTTTTCGTTCTCAACTTTGAGCGGCAGTTCGTTCGCCGGCAAACCGCGGCCGAGCGGCGTCAACAGATCGAACGTGTGCCGCGCCGCGTCGAGCGACGGGTCGGTCATCTGGCTGATGCGTCCGACTTTGATATAGTCCAGGACGCGTTTGGGATTGCCGTGTCCGCGTCCGCCGCGCTTGATCGGCGAGCCGCCGCGCCGCGCGACGAGGGGGAAACGGTGATGCTCGTTCGCCACCGGGCGAATCGAATTCGTCGGGCAAACTTTTTCGCACATCGAGCAGCCGCGGCAATAGTTTTTGGGATCGTTCACCGGCTTGATCGCCATGATGACTTTAGTCGAGTCCACCGGCTTGGGCAAGTTACCCACGCTCAAGGCGTGCCCGGCTTTCTGCAATTGCGGACGAAGCGAGCCAAAGGTGCAGGTGGCAACGCACGAGCCGCAGCGGATGCACGTCTCGGAATTCCACTCAATCTGCCACGGAAAATCCATCGGGTGGGCGTCGCGCACAAAGGTCGGCTTGATCGCGGATATGCGCCCGTTGCCGTCCGGCGGCTTGGCGCTCGCGCTCGGCTCGTGCCCGTTGCCGCGGACGGGCACCTGGACGCGCGGCGCGTCTATTGTTGCCATCGCTCCACCTCCAACTGATTGTTGATCAACACCGTCTCGCGTTCGCCGGGATAAATATCTTTTTCGAAATTCCGATTGGGAATGACCATGTTCACGCCGCACACTTCGGACGCGGAGACGACCATCGCGTCCCCTTTGCCGATCACGTACGGGCGCAGTTTCTTCGCGTCCGCGATCACGCCCAGGCGATGGTCGGGCAGGACAAAGACGATCGTGTTCGGTCCGTTGATTTCGAGATGCATGCACGCTTGACGAATTTGCTGCAGGACGCCGCCATCGGGTCGCGTGCGCATTTCTTCGAACGCGAGCGGCGTGATCACGTGCTTGTAGTATGGCAGGGGCCAGCCCAGTTCTTCGACGATATAGTGCAGGGTATAGAGAAAGCACTGCGTATCCGATTCGAACCCGACGTACGCGGGATGGAGCCGCTGTTGGAAATCCTTGTTCTTTTGATAGAAAGTGTTTTCGCCGTTGCCCATCAGCGTGTACCCTTGGAGGAAAAACGGATGCGCGGCGTAGCGCACGATTTTGTAATTCGTGTTCTGCCGGCACTGAGCCGTAATCACGCGCGCCTTGAGCCAATGGTCTTGGTCCCACAGTTGAAAGTACGCGCCGATGTCGCGCGGATCGCCGATTTCTTTCAGCGTCAGCACGTCGGGCCAGAACGAGTAGACGAAACCTTGTTTGTCGCGGGCGAGCGCTTCGCGGAGTTTGAGACGCGTGTCGAGCAAGAGGTGTTTTTGCTCTGGTGTGGGTTGGTCTGAGTAGACGTTCAGCGGCTCGGGGTAACGATAATTGCGGAAGATGTAATGCGGCATCCGCTTGAAATCGAGGTCGGGCGAATTCACGACGTCCGGCTTGTAATCGAACTTGGGCGAGAATCCGAGTTCATCGAGGAGTGCTTCCGCGCGTTCCAGCCCGGCAGAGGTGCACGCCAGCGAGAGCAAGGGGAATTTTTTGAACTCGGCAAACGCGCCGCCCAAGTCTTGCAGCGTCATCGCAAAACCGGAGTTGTCGTGCCCCTTTTGCATCGCCAGCATCATGCGCAGCGTCAGCGCCGGCGGCACCGGGTCTTTTGATTTGATCGCAGCCATACGACACATCGGCGACTCCTTCACCTGAATTGCGTAGACTCTGCGACCACGCTGTCGCGATGATTGCGTAAACAAAAACCGCCTGGGGCTCAGGCGGTTTATCCGGCTAGATTCTATTTCGCACGACTCGTCGGGAACATGCCTCGGCTTTCGCCCAACCGCCCTTTATTTGAAACACAAGACAACGCGACCCGCACGCGGGCGCGCGGCGGCGCGGGTTGGACGGACGACGAACAAAACGGAACGGACTCTTTTTTCAGACATCGCGTACCAGTATAGCAGCAAGCGCGTCTAGCGTCTATGGACAAGGTGCGAGAATAGAACGAGGGTGTGATTGGGTAGGTTGCACAAGTTCAAATGCCGGCGTCCACCGTCGGCGTGAACGGCAGCACGATGCCAGACGCGACAATTGCCAACGCCGTCAAACAATGAGAACTCCTGCGACACGCTTCGCGGCTTTTGTGATATAATGTGGGTGTGGCAACCCAGGTTGTGATTGACACCAACGTTGTCTTTGTTAGTCCGAATATAAACCAAGCGGATCTTTTGGGCAAGAGGAACAAGATGAATCCACTGACAGTTCAAATTCCCCAAACGTTGCGCTACCAATTGGAAATGCTAGCGCAACGCGAGGGGGTCTCTCTCGATCAATACGTCGCGTACGCGCTCGCGCGCCAAGTGTCATCCGCATACACGTTGACGCCGCGAGAAGACGCGGCGCAACAACGCGCCGAGTTCACGGCATTGCTCCAAACCCTAGGCTCTGCTTCGGACGATGAAATCCAGCAAGCCCTTGTGGAAAGAGAACGTGCGGAACCCGACGCGAGCTTGACGCCAGAGGCAGCCGCGCGTGTGCGCGAGCGCATTGCCAAACAACGCGAGCGATGACAAACCGCCGCAAACACTACAGGATTCAGTATCCCATCTCCGCGTACACGTTCCCTGGCGAAGCGCACATTCGGCAGGTTGGATTCGATGACAAGTACATGCGCGTCGAATTGACCGATGGACGCGTGCTCTCTGTACCGCTATCGTGGATTCCCACGCTGTACCACGCCGCGCCAGAGGAGCGCGAGAAATACGAGATAGACCGCCGCCGCACAATGATTATCTGGGATCCCGACAAGTGCAGCATCAACGACGAAATCCGCATTGCCGACTATTTGGGCGCAGGCAATGGCGCTCGTCGTTCACCGGCGCGAAGAACGATGGAGCCCCGCGCGAAATACGCCGCCCGACGACAACCCACGCGCGGCAAGGCGGCAGCGGCGCGGCGGTAAAGGCGGACTGGACGCGGATGAACGCGGACGAACCATGCCCTGAGCGGCGTCGAAGGGGCGGAGGATGACAACTCCAAAGGTTTTGCTGAAAGGAAATAGCCATGAATCCAACACTTCGCTTCGGCATCATCCAACTTCAAAACCGACCGTGGGCAACCCTGGCGGAGAACTGCCAGACCGTCGAGTCGCTTGGCTATGACAGTTTCTGGGTCGGCGATCACTTTGTCAATGGGCACAACATGGAGGAAGATTGGTTCGACGGCTGGTCAGTCCTCACGGCATTGGCAGCGCAAACGCACACGATCCGCATCGGTACGCTTGTCACGAACATCATCTATCGCAACCCCGTCGTGCTGGCTAAACAAGCCCTCACCGTTGACCACATTTCTCAGGGACGTCTTAACTTGGGCATTGGCGCGACGACCGAACGTGATCCCAGCCACCGCATGACGGGTGTCGAGGTCTGGAAAACCGCCGAGCGCGTGCAACGTTTCCGCGAAGTGATTGAGATTGTCGACCACATGCTGCGCAACGAAACCACCACCTATCAGGGGCGCTATTACACCATCACCGACGCACGCATGAAGCCGTCACCAATCCAAAAACCACGTCCTCCCTTAACCATTGCCGCCATTGGACCAACGACGCTCAAGGTCGCGGCGAAATATGCCGACACATGGAATACTTATGGCGGTTGGAACCTATCGCCGCAACAGACACTTGAGACGCTCCGCGAGCGTTGCGACCAACTTGAGCAGTATTGCGCGCAGATCGGGCGCGACCCGAACACAATCACGCGCTCTTTTTTGGTTGGGCTGACCGATGACAAGCCCCTTGCTTCGCTGGATGGGTTCCACGATTTTATCGGACGCTATCGCGAGATCGGATTCGGCGAGTTTATCTTTTACTATGACTATCCTGCCATTCCAGCCGACAAGTGCTTAAACCGTGAGATGCTGGAACGCATCGCCACCGAAGCCATTCCAGCGATTAGAGCCAAGAGAGCGGGCTAACAAGATGTGTACAATCACCAGGTTGCGCGGCGCTTGCGACAAAAAACCTTGCGAAGGTTCTCCTCGCAAGGTTTTTGCTTTCATATTCGCGCGATAATCTCCTCCGTCATCGCACGCGTGCCCAACGCACGTTCGCCTGCCCGCGCAATGTCCGCCGTGCGGCAACCCTCGCTCAGCGCGCGATCCACCGCGCGCTCGACCGCGTCTGCCTCACGCGGCAAGTTCAGCGAGTGCCGCAAAAGCATCGCCGCGCTCAGAATCGTGCCGATGGGATTCGCGATGCCCTTGCCGGCGATGTCCGGCGCGGAGCCGTGAATCGGTTCATAGACGCCTATTGCCATGCCTTTTGCCACGTCATCAATGGTGTGGCTACCGAGCGATGCCGACGGCAGCAAGCCCATCGAACCCACCAGTACCGCGGCTTCATCCGTGAGAATGTCGCCGAACATATTCTCGGTCACGATCACGTCGAACGACGCGGGCGCGGCGACGAGCCGCATCGCGCAGGTGTCTACAAGCAGATGATCGAGTTTGATTTGCGGATGTGTGCGCGCGGTTTGCGTCGCGACCTCGCGCCAAAGGCGTGAACTCGCGAGCACGTTCGCTTTGTCCACCGACGTGACGCGCCCGCGCCGCGCGGCGGCGAGCCGGCACGCCAGTTCGACGACGCGGCGAATCTCGACGTCGGAGTATTCTAGCGTGTCCACCGCGCACGCGTGACCGTCGCGATCGAAGCGTCCCTGCGGCTTGCCAAAATACAAACCGCCGGTCAACTCGCGGACGACCAGCACATCCACGCCGGCGATTTTTTCCGGGCGCAGCGGCGACGCGTGCGCGAGCGCGGGGTGCGGCTTGACCGGGCGCAGATTCGCGAACAATCCCAAGCCCTGGCGTAGTCCGAGCAAGCCCTGCTCCGGTCGCGCTGCCGCGCGCGGATCGTCCCACCTGGGTCCGCCGACCGCGCCGAGCAACACCGCGTCCGCCGCGCGGCACGCGGCGAGCGTCGCGTCGGAGAGCGGCGCGCCGGTCGCGTCCAGCGCGCAGCCGCCAATCAAATGCTCTTCAAATTCAAACTGGTGATCGAATTTCCCGGCGATCGCGTGGAGGACGCGAACGCCTGCCGCGACCACTTCGGGTCCGATGCCGTCGCCGGGCAAGGTGACGATGTGCGCGCGCATCTACGTGTACGCCGTTTTGATGACGCGCAGCGCATCCAGCGTCAGCCATTTGCTCGGTTCGCCGGCGCGGCCAAACTCCGCGGGGGCGCGCCGCGCACGGTCCAGGATCCACGTTCCGTCGTCGCGTTGGCGTTCGAGCAGCCAGCGCATCGCCAGCGCGATGGCAGGATGCTCGGGGGACATGCCCACGCGGAGGAGCGCCAGCAAGGTGGGAATCAGACTATAGTTGAAATAAGGAAACTCGAGAACATCCCACGCCTCCGAGACGTGAAAGCGCCCCATCTTGGATTGCAGCAAAAGCGAGGCGACCAGTGAGGCGGCGCGCTGCGTCGCCGGATTCTGTTTCATCGCCGGATAGAGTTCCATCGCGCGCAAATAATCAATCGTCGCGCGCAAGCAGCCCCGACGTGGGTTGGGACCCGAGCACAGCCACGCGCCGTCGGCGCGCTGCGTGCGGACGAGCCAACCGATCGCGCGTTTGGCGCGCGGGTCGTCGCCATAGCCGAGTTGAATCAACGCGCGCACGGTACGCGCATGGGTGCAGGGAACTTGCGCCCGCTCACGCACGAGTTTGCCCGCGCGCCGCTGCGCGCGCCGAAAACAGCCGTCGGCGCTCTGATGCCGAAACATAAACTCGCACGCCGCGCGCACCAGCGCGGCATCCTCCGCGAGCGTCAACCCCAACTCGCCCAGCAGGGTGAGCCGCCAGAAGGTGCCCAGTCCTTTGGGCAAGTAGAAATCTGGACCGAGCCACGCGCCATCGCGGCGCTGCCCGGCGCAAATCGCTTGAACGACCGGACAAGTCCGAATCGCCGCGCGCGCGGCGCGCGCCTCAGGATCATTGGGCGCATGGTCGAGCAAATCGGTCAGCGCGAAATAGCGCACCGAGGGATTGTCCGGCTCGAGCAGCCAGGGCGTGGGATCGGCTCTAAGCGATTTCTTCCAATTGTTCATCGTTCTCCTTTACTCCCGCATGCAAGAGCGTGGGCGCGTGAATGCCATTGGCGGCGTCCTCGTACCGCGCGAGGGAATAGAGATACGCGGAGAGATGATTCAAGTAGGAGATAATCTCGAGATTGCGCAAGCGTCCTTGGCGGGAGAGTTGTACCGCAAGCCGCTCGGCGCGGCGTACGATGGTGCGCGCGAGTTGCATCGCCGCGCCGCACAAACTATCGCCCGCCGCCACAAAAGTCGTTGGACGCGGAACAGTGTCTTCAATCGCGCGCATGCGCTCTTCGAGGCGGACCGTGTGTTCGGCGGTGATGTGATATTGCGCTGGGGCTTGCGCCGCGAGTTCGGACATGAGCCAGCACAAGTCTTGCTGCACCTCCAGAATCAGCGTCTTGCCATAGACTGCCGTCGAAAGCGCGCGCGCGAGTCCCAGGGCGGCGGAGGCTTCGTCCAGCGTCCCCAGAACGTCAAACAGCAAGTCATCTTTAGAGATGTCTTGCCGATCAATCAGATCGCTATAGCCGCGATCGCCGCGCCAGACGGTCATTGGGCTATCTCCAGCAAGTGTATCCTACGGAACGAATCCTTCCTCCATCGCTTGGCGAGCAGAAGGATCGGCAAAGAATTTCAAATAGAACAACACGAGCGCCTCTTCGCGCGCGGTCAAAATCCCGTTATACCCCGGCATTGCGGTGTTGGGTTTTCCCACCGCGATGACCCGAAACAGATACGCGTCGTCGCGTTTTTGCACCCACGCGGCGTCGGTCAGATCGCGCGGCTCGGGTTGGAGGAGATGTCCGGCTGATCCTGCGCCGTTGCCCTCGCGCCCGTGACACCCCTCGCAGTACGTGCGATAGAGCGCGCGTCCGGCGAGGTACGCTTCGCGCGTCGCCGCGACGGGAGGCGGCGCGCCCGGATCGGCGGGCGTTGCCGCGCGCGCCGGCACGTTCGCTTTTTGGATGAACGCGACGAGGGCGTGCAAATCCTCCGCCGGCAGGTACGCGTACGATGGCATCGGGCAACCCGCCACCGTCGCGCCCGGCTCGACCAGGTGCGCGAACAACCAGTCGTTCGTGCGCGCGCCGGCGATCTGATTCAAGTCGGGACCATTGCGCGTCCACTGCCACGCCAGCCGTTCGACGTAGCCGAGCGAAAAAGTGACGCGCGGCGGCGCGATGGGAGCATCGCGGACCGAATGGCAGAAAAAGCAGCCTGCGCGGTGAAAGATCTCTCCGCCGCGCTGTTCCAGGGTCGCGAACGCGGGCGGCTGGGCATTGGCAACCCACGCGCCGAGCGCAAAGGTGACGAAGAACGCGACGACGAGAGTTTCCGCGCGCAAGCGCAATCGCCCAGTCACAACAACCCCGTGACGAGTTGCATCAAGTCCATCACTTGAACCTTGCCGTCCCAGCCCTGCTGCGCGAGATGCAAGCGCTCGTAGCACGCCGGGCAATCAATCGCCAAAATCTCCGCGCCGACGCTTTCCGCCTCGCGCATCAAGTTGCGCGCCATCTCTATCGAAACTTCCGGCAGCGCGCGCCGGATGCCGCCGCCTGCGCCGCAGCAACGCGACAACTCGCGGCTGTGCGGCAACTCGACGAGGCGCGCGCCCTGAATTTGCGCGAGCACCGCGCGCGGCTCTTCGATTACGCGCGTGCCGCGACTCAGATAGCATGGATCGTGATAAGCGATCGTCGCGGCGAGCGGCTTGGTCAACACCAGTTTTCCGGCTTGGACGTAGGGCTTGACCAATTGAGTGATGTGGATGATGTCAAAGGGCAGCGGCGCGCCGTAGAAATACGCCCAGTGATTTTGCAGCATAAACATACAGCACGGACAGGAAACGGCGAGGTGTTTGATGCCGCGCGCGGCAAAACCGTCCACGTTGTGACGAATCAACTCTTGCATCAACGCCAACTCGCCGACGATAAAGAGCGGAAAGCCGCAGCACCACTCGTCGCCAAAGAGCGTGAATTCGATGCCGAGCGCGCTCATCACGCGTAGCGCGCCGGCGACCATCGGCTGCGCGGTGTACGCGCCGCTGCACCCGGTAAAATAGCCGATCGCGGCGCGGTCTGCCACGGTCACTTGAGGCGGTATCCACGCAAAGCGTTCCGCATGTGGCTTGTCGTATGGATTGTGTTTTTCCGCGACGATGCGCGCCATGTCGCGCTGCGCGCCGAAGGGACCGACGCCCAACTCGACCATTTTCGCGCGCAGCGCGGGCCACAGGCGCTGGGTGTTGATGCCGACCGGACACACCTCGCCGCAGCGACCGCACGTCGTGCAGGTGTAGAGGGCTTGCGTCAGTTTCTCCAAGATCGCCGGCGCGACTTCCGGTCGCCCAAAGATCTTCGCGCGCAGCCCCTCTTGCGCACGCACCAGTTCGCCATAGACGCGAATTTTCTCCGGCGTTGTCAGCGTCTCGTCGCCGGTCACGTCGAGCACGGGACACCACTGCAAACACTCCATACAGCGCGTGCACGCGTCGAGACTGATGAGTTGCAGGCGGGTTAGGTTGTTGGTGAAGGAGATCGGCTTATTGGTGATTGGCAATTGGCTCATTGGCTCATTGACCTGGCGGCAAACGTCGTGATCTGCGCTGCGAAAATGTGAAAGAGGCGCGAGAAAGGCACGTACGCGATCAGCGCAAATGCCGCGCCCGCGTGGAGCAGGTAAAGCCAGGGATAGGACGCGACGAGCGCGGCGCGGTCACCCACGAGCGCCAGCAACAACGCGCCAGTCCCCGCGCCGACAGGATACCACAACGCCAACTCCAGTCCAGTTCCGGCGAGTCGCACACCCTCCATCAAGAACCCCAGCGCGACGACCACGGTGAACAGGATCAACAAGAAGCCATCGCCGGGCGCGCTGACCCAGCGCGCCGGGTGAAACCAGTACCGCCGCGCGAGCGCGACCGCGAGACCGGCGAGCAGCCAGCCGCCTCCCACGTCCATCACAAACGCAACCGCGCGCGCGGCGTCGTAACTGAGGAACGCGACCGGCGAAACGTAGAGCAAGGCGGAAAGGAGCACACCGGCGAACAGGATCAGCGATCCCCACACAATGCCGATCAACATCGCGCCGCGCACGCGGCTGCGCGCGAATGTCCGCGGCGCAAGCAAACAGTCGCGCGAAAACAACTTGACCACGCTCAGTTTCAAGAGTTCGCGCAGCCGCGCCCCGGCGAGCGCGTCGTTCGCGCGGTCCCTGCCCTGCGTCCACAACCACACGCGGTCGAATGTCCCGAGCGCAAAGAGCGCGAGCGCGAGCGCCGCCATGCCGTAAAAAAATGGGCGAAACGATGCCGGCACAAGCGGGAGGCTTTGGAAAATTTGATGCATGGTAATTCGTCAATGAGCCAATGAACCAATGTGCCAATGTGCCAACGNNCAACGCCAACAGAGCAATTTGGCTCATTGGCTCATTGGGCAACTGGCTCATTTTCCAGATCATCTCAGCGTCAAGAGAAATTCAACTAGCGCGTCAATCTCGCGATCGTTCAAGTAGAGTTGTGGCATTCGTCCGTCCGGTCGAACGGCGGACGGGTCGCTGAGGTAACGGCGCAGCCAGTCGCGCTCCCGCACACGACCGATGCGCGTGAGCGCAGGACCCACCGCGCCGCCCTCATTGCCGATCCGATGGCACACGCCGCACCCCGCCGCCCAGAACAGTTGTTGTCCGTCGTAACGGAAGAACACAATTGGCGCGAGAACGCCATCTGATTTTCGATTTTCGAATTTCGATTTCCGGTCTGACAATCGAAAATCGAAAATCGAAAATCGAAAATTCGCGGACCGGTAACGCACATCGTTCGCCGGCGGCGCGTCGCCTTGTTGCGTCAGCAGGTAAACCGTGATCGCCTGCGCTTGCGCGCGGGTGATCGGGAAAATCGGCATCGTCGAGCCAGAGTTCATCGCCGGCGGATTCAGCAGATGCGCGTCTAGTTCCAGCGCGTCGCGCCGGCTGCCGATTGCGCTCAGATCGGGACCCTCGCTTTCTCCCATCCCATCAATCTGATGGCAGCGCAGGCAACGTAATTGGTTGATGGCTATTTCGCCGGCGACGATCTCGCTCGTTGCGGCGGGAGGCAACGTCTTTTCAGCATGACACAGGTAACACGCGGCTTGAACATATTCCCCACGCAGCATCCGCACGGAAGAACCGGGGACTTCACCATGCGCGGTGAGCGTCGTCACCGCGCGCCCCTCACCGCGATGGCAGACCGTGCAGCCAAAGCGTTCTGGCGGATGGCTTTGCAGAAGCGCCGAGTGCAGGCGCAGCGGTTCGGGCGCATCGGCAAAGTTCGGATCGGCGACGGCAAGGTGGCACGTCGTGCAGCGGTCCACGCGTTTGAGTGGCGCGACGGAAATCTGTCGAATCTCCACGCGCTGCGTGCGATACCAGTCCGCTTGCGTGCTGCTCTGGGCGCGTCGCTGCGCCAAATCGAAATAGACACGTTGATAATTCGCCCATTCCGGATTTTCTTCGCTCCACGCGATCGCAAGGAGTACCGCGACCAGCGCGATGCTCAGGATAGTGAGAGCAAGTTTCATTGTTGTCGGTGGGCAGAGGAGCAGGGGGGCAGAGGTGAGTCTCCCCTGCCCCCTCGCCCCTCTGCTCCCCTGCTACTTTGGTCCCGGCCAGCCTTCCCAGGGCCAGTAAAACGCCCAATTCGGTCCCCGCAGCAGCGCGCCGATGATCGTCACTGCGACGAGCGCCAGCAGAATGACACTCCCCGCGGCGACCATGCCCTTTCGTTCGGGGGCGAACCACGCGCCAACGCCGCGCGGATCGCGATCGAGATAGGGCAAGAAGAGTAATGCGATGAACAACAGAACTGGCGCGACCACACCGCCCCAGACTGCCGAGTAACTCACCAACTCTTGCACGCCGACGAAATACCACGGCGCTTTGGCAGGATTCGGTGGATGCGTGGCGTCCGCCGGCGCGCCTAGAGGCGCATCGAACCGATACGCCAACGGCAGAAAAACGATTAGCAGCGCGAGCAGGATCGCCAGTTCGATCTGCAGCACGCGCGGATAACTCAGAACATTTTCCGTCGTCGGCAGAGCGCGCGGGCGGGCGAGTCCGCCATCTTTGCGAATCCGCCAAAAGTGATACCCGATCAGCAACGCGAGCAAGAACGGCAGCAGGACGACGTGCAGGACGTAAAAGCGGATCAACGTTTGCTCTGTCACCGTTTCGCCGCCGAGCAAGAGCGCGCGCAGCAGATCGCCAAAGAGCGGAAAATACGCCGCGATGCTGGTACCGACGGTGATCGCCCAGTAGGCGAGTTGGTCCCACGGCAAGAGATAGCCGGTGAAACTGAGCGCGAGCGTCAAGAGCAGTAGCCCAACACCGACGAGCCAGTTGAACTCGCGCGGCGGTTTGTACCCGCCGGTGAAGAAAACACGCGCGAGATGCAGCGCGACTACTACCACCATCCCCTCGGCGGTCCAGCGGTGCGCGTTGCGGATCAGCCGCCCAAAGGGAACGACAAAAATCAAATCCTGCATCGTGGCGTACGCGGCGTCCGTCGTCGGAATATAGTAAAACATCAGCAAGATGCCCGTCGCCGACAGGATGACGAACAACCAAAAGGCGAACACGCCCAAACCAAAAGTGAACGTTACGCGCAAACTGTACGGATGCATCCGCGCCGGATGAATGTGCAGAAACCAGGTGTTAGCCACGAGCGCGGCTTGGCGGCGCGCGCCGGTAAACGCGGCGGAGCGAAAGAACGAATCGGCGAAATGGCGCGGTAGTTGCGCCAGGTTTTCTCGAAGGCCCATCTTTTCAAATTTTCGATTTCTGATCTTCGATTGTCCAACCGCCAATCGCCAATCTCTAAGCTCCAATTACCACACACATCCCAGGACGCGGTACTCTGCGCCGGCTTCAGCCAACAGCGTTTTCACGCGCCCATCTTTCCACCAGCGCACCGCGCTCTCGTTCGCGCGGTTGACGACGTACACAACGGAATCGTCTTGGCACGCGCGCACGCTGCCGATGGATTCGGTTGGCGCGGCGGTCACACGCGTTTCCGGCGACGAGGCATTGACATCCACCCTCTGGATCTTATCGTAGCGAAATTGGTTGTCTGTCCAGATACCTTCAGTGAAAAAGAGCCGCGTGCCGCTCCATGCCAAGTCACCGAAACTCTGCATCGTTTGGGCTAACGTTCGTTTCTCGCCGGTCAGCAAGTTGATGGTGGCGATACGGTTCGCGGGCGGCTCGCCCGGGCTTGCGATGTACTCCTTCGGCAAGCGCTCTGCATCCGACGCGAGATACGCCAGCCAACGTCCATCCGGCGAAAGCCGCGGCTCGCCGACGAAATCGCTCTCCCGCAAGAGTTGCCGCAGATGCGACCCATCCGGTTGCGCTTGCCAGACGCCGCGATTCCCACTCGCCTGGAACGGGAGGCTGGCGCGGAAAAGAATCGTGTTCGTCGCCGCCGCCCAGCCGATGGGGATGAGCGCGGTCTCGCCTTCGCCGCGCAGGATGCGCGAACTCTCCGGCGCGGTCAGATCCGCGATCACCACCTGCCATGCCGAGGGTTTTAGTCGTCCGCGCAGCGCAACTTGGCCATACACCACGCGTTGCCCGGCATCGTCGAGCGCGAATCCAAAAATCGCGCAACCCCCGCCCGGGGTGATGCGCCAACCGCGCGTGGACGCCACGGAACGGATTTCGATGGAATTGTGCGCGGGGCTGGGACCCTGGATGATTTCGTACGCCAACACACTGCCATCCGCCGCAAGGTGAATCTGCCCGACGGCGCGCGGCGCGGTGAGAGGTTGAACGGCTGCGTCGGCATTGACGGCGGCAATCGTCGCGCGCGCGTCTTGCATCACCGAAAACAGAGTGCGCGGAGAGTTCGATGTGAGCGGAGAGAAATCCGAATAGGTAACCGGCGCAGGCGCGCGCGTGGCGCACGCGAGTTGCGCGTCCATCGGCGCGGCGGAGAGGATCGGCTCAGCCGAAATCGGCAACGGCGTTGGTCGCGCGGCAGGAACAGGCGAACAACCGATGAACAAGACCAATCCTAAAAGCAGCCAACCACGCATCACATTTCACGTTTTACGTTTTGCGTTCCTTACACCTTGAGCACTGTCCCCGGCGGCACCGGCTCGCGCAGGTCCAGCACCAGCATACCATCCGGCGCGCGCGACAGTCTGAACCATGCCAGCGCGGTGGTGGCTGGGCCGGCAAGCACAGTGCCGCGCGGATCGAACTTGCTGCCGTGACAGGGACACACGAAACCCCAATCCACGACATTCGTCGCGCAGCCCAGGTGCGTGCAGCGAGCCGAGATCGCCCAAAAGCCGGTTTCGTCGCGGATCACATAGACTAGCGCGTCCGCGAGAAATAGTTTGCGCCCTACCGGAAAATCCTCCGGGCGACCGATGCGCCGCGCCGCACGCGCGTCGTCGGCGATGCCGGGGAGCATAAAGCGCCAGTTGCCCCACAGCGCGATCAGCCCAGCGAGGGCGAGNNTCAATCGCTTCGGTGAGCGCGTTCGACGCGTCGGGCGCGTAGCCATCGGCGCCCCACTTTTTCGCCAGGTCGTCCGACACCGGCGCGCCGCCGACCATGACTTTGACGTTCGGGTTCTTGGTGCGCAGCAACTCGATGATCTTGGGGATGTTGATCATCGTCGTCGTCATCATCGCCGAGAGGCACACGATGTCCGAATCGGTGCGGATGTATTCCTC
>DHFK01000104.1 GCA_002400365.1 Anaerolineales bacterium UBA4826
CGTATCCTCCGGCTCCGGTGTCTTCGTCGGCTCAACCGTGGGTGTGGGCGCGTTGGTCCGCGTCGGTCTCGGCGTATCCTCCGGCTCCGGCGTCTTCGTCGGCTCAATCGTGGGCGTGGGCGCGTTGGTCCGCGTCGGCCTCGGCGTATCCTCCGGCTCCGGTGTTTTCGTCGGCTCAATCGTGGGTGTGGGCGCGTTAGTCTGTGTTGGTCTCGGCGTATCCTCCGGNNGTCTTCGTCGGCTCGATGGTTGACGTCGGGGACGGTTTGGGCGTGTCTGTCGGTCCGGGAGTCTTGGAGGGCTGGAGGTTCGCGGTGGGCGCGGCGGTATTCGGCGGCAATGGCGTAGCCGTATCGGCTGGCTTGGTACTGCTCGGTTGGGCTGTTCCCTTTGGCGCGATAACGGCTGTTGGCGTGGGAGTCCCGGTCGCTTTGGATCCCGCTGGCGCTTGCGGGGTCTGGTTCGAACCTGATCCGCCGGCAGCATCTGGCATTGCCGTGGATGTCTGTGTTAGATCCTTTTCGATGATGGCGCGCTCGACCGGGTCGCTGGTCAGCAAGAGTTGCATTTGCAGCGCGGGACCCCGCAGAGAATACAACGCGTCTCCCGGCTTGCTGTCCCGCGCCGCGCCGACGACCGTCGTCAGCAGGATCAACAAACTGGCGCTGGTCACTAGAAACGCCGGAATCGCAAGTACTGAAAGTCCAAAGTGCTTTGGGAAAACGCCCATTCGATACTCCTCAAGGGTCCATTTTGTCGAGTTGGGCGCGCGCGCGCGACGCCCACTCGCTCTCGGGCTGCAGCGCGAGCGCGCGTTCGAACGCCGCGCGTGCGCGCGCGGTCTTGCCTTGCCAACGGCGCACCATCCCCAACTCGAAAAACGCTTTTGCCGACTGCGGTTCAAGGTCCGCGACGATTTGAAATTCCCGGGCGGCTGATTCAAGGTCGCCGCGTTTCGCGAGCGCCGCGCCCAAGTTCGCGTGCGCTGCCGCGAGGTTCGGGTCGAAGGCGACGGCTTGGCGCAGCGCGGTCACGGCGTCGTCGGACTTGCCGAGCGCGTCGTACACCGCGCCCAGGTTGTTGTAGGCAAGCGCAAAGTCAGGGCGCGCCTCGATCGCCGCGCGGAATGCCGCCGCGGCTTTATCTTTCTCGCCACGCGCTTGGTGGACTGCGCCCAGATTGTAGTACGCGTCGGCGAACGTCGGATCGAGCGCGTTCGCTTGCTGATATGCGCCGATCGCCTCGTCCCAGCGCCCCAACTGCGCGAAGGTCAGCCCGAGACTGTTGCGCCAGTTCGCGTTGCTGGGAACGCGCGCGAGCGCGGATTGAAAATCGGTCAGCGCGGCGGCATAGTCGCCCGAGTTGTAGGCGGCAAACCCGGCGCGATAAAATTCCTCGGCGCGCGCCGCGGCTTGCGCTTTTTGCGCGGCGACTCTGGTCGCGTCCGCGCGCGTGGTTGGGCGCGCCGCCGGCGCGACGGGCTTTGCCGTAGCCAGTTGGGCGAACGCGAACGCGCCCACGACCAGCGGCAGTAAAAGATACAGTAAGATGCCTACGATCATTCGAGTAGTGAATTGCATAAAGCGGCTTCTAGCCACAATCAAAATATTATCCGCGAATCACGCGAATATCGCTAATCTTTTTTTAGTAGCCGTTCGGGTGTCATTGCGAGGAGCGACCCTGAGCGGACTCGAAGGGTCGCGACGAAGCAATCCCCAAATTGCGAGTCGGAGATTGCTTCGCTGCGCTCGCAATGACAGGTGCTGAACGGTTACGTTTTTTATTCGCGTGATTCGCGAGATTCGCGGATAAAATCATCTTCTTGGTCAACGCAATTGTTGCAGAGCCAGGCCCCTTACTTCGGGCACACCGCTTTGCAGGCGCACCAAATCGGCGTACTTGCCGCCGCGCGCCATCAAATCGGCGTGGCGTCCGCGCTCGACGATCTTGCCGTTGTCCAGGACCAGGATCAGGTCGGCGCTGCGAATCGTCGAGAGGCGGTGCGCGATCACGCAGGTCGTGCGCCCGCGCATCAAGCGTTCCAGCGCTTCCATCACCTCGCGCTCGGCGGCGGCGTCGAGCGCGGCGGTCGGCTCGTCGAGAATCAGGATCGGCGCGTCACACAGCAGCGCGCGCGCGATCGCGAGGCGCTGGCGCTGTCCGCCGGACAGCAGCACGCCGCGCTCGCCGACCAGCGTCGCATAGCCCTCCGGCATTTTCGAGATGAACGCATGCGCGTTCGCCGCACGCGCCGCGGCGATAATCTCTGCCATCTGCGCGTGGGGCTTGCCGTACGCAATGTTGTCGCGGACGGAGGCGGCGAAGAGGATCGGCTCTTGCGGCACCAGCGCAAACTGCCGGCGAAAATCGCGCAGGCGGATCTTGCGAATATCCACGCCGTCGAGCAGCACGCGTCCGCCGGTGACGTCGTAAAAACGCAAGAGCAAGTTCGCGATTGTCGTCTTGCCGGTCCCGGTGGAACCGACCAAACCGATGGTTTGCCCGGGCAGCGCGGTAAACGCAACGTCCGACAAAACCGGGCTGCCGTGATTGTACGCAAAACTCACGCGCTCGAAATCCACGCGGCCTTGTGCGCGCGCCAGAGCGATTGCGCCCGGCGCGTCGCGGATCACTTGGTCGTTGTCGAGCAACTCAGACAGCCGCTCGCCGCTGACCGTCGCCTTTTGCAGCACGCCGGCGAGTTTGCTAAAGCGTTTGAGCGGGCTGTAAAACGTGGTCAGGTACGAAAGAAAGATCAGCAGTTCGCCCACCGTCAACTGGTCGGCGAGAATTTCCGCGACGCCGAACCAAATCACGGCGGCAGTGCCGGCGGCTTTGATCACGTCCACCACTGGCTCGAACGACGCCTCCCAGCGCGCCGCGCGCAATTCGGCTTGCAAGCGCGTCGCGCCGTGCTGATCAAAGCGATGCCGCTCGTCGTCTTCGCGTCCGAACGCCTGGACGATGCGGATCGCGGACAGCGTTTCCGCGGTGACCGAGACCATCTTGCCGGCGGCGGCGCGCGCAGTCTTTGCCGACGCCTTGATGTTGCGCCGAAACGCGCTGAACAGAAACAACAACAGCGGCGCGTACGCCAGCGCGATCACCGAAAAGCGCCAGTTGACGAACAACATCACGCCGGCGATCCCGGCGAACTTGAGCGCGTTGACGACGAGTTCGCCGCTGGCGCTAATCAGCGCTTCCATCGTCTGCCCGGCGTCGCTGTTCACGCGGCTGAGGGCTTCGCCGGTAGGACTGCGATCGTGAAACTGCAGCGACAGGTTCTGCAGGTGCGCGAAGGCATCGCTGCGCAGATGAAACGACGTGCGCGCCTGAATCATACCGCGCATATAATCGTACATGAACGAAAAGAGCCCGCTGAGCGCGGCAAAGACGATGATCAGCAATCCAAAGAACGCCGAGAGCAGACGCGGATCGTCGCCGAAAGCGTCGGCGATGGCGCGGCTGAGCGGATCGCCAAAGGGGCGCCCGCCGATGACATTGTCCACGATGAACTTGAGCGGCCACGGCGACACCAGGTCGAGCGCCGTAACGCCGAGGATCGTCAGCAGACCGAACGCGAGATGACCGCTGTACGGCAACAGGTATCGCAGGTAGCGCATATCCAGATCGAGCAGTGGAATCTTTTTCATGGATGATCGAAGAGACTTTTCGTTTCGCGGAGCGACAACTCGGTCAGTTCAAAGAGCGGCTCGAAGAAGATGACCCAGTGCGGTCGCTGCAGGACGACGTGCTGCAAACGAAAAAATGTCGCCGCCTGATAAAAAGCCACGCGCTCCCAAAATCCGGGCAAAGCGGCGATGCGCGCGGACCGCCGAGCATACTCGTCCACAAACCGCGCCGCGGCGTCGTCGAGCGCGTGCGGGTCTGAGAACTGCTGGAGCGCGAGAAAGCACAAGTGCGCGATGAAATTTGCCACGTCAATCGCCGGGTCTGCCCACGTGAGCAGGTCCAAGTCAATCAGCGTAACGCGGCGCTCTCCAAAGAGAACCTGACTGTAATAGAAATCGCGGTGCGCCGGCGCGAGATCGGCGGAAGGCAGCGCCGCGCCGGCTGCGCGCAACCCGGCAAGTTGCTGCTCGAACGACGCCGCGCGCGCGGGTCGCCAAGCCGCCAGATGAGCAGACCAGGTTTCCAGATTCGCCAGTTCATCCGCGCGCGTGTATTGCTTTGGCGGACGGCAATGGCTGGCGTGTAATTTGGCGAGCGCCGCCGCGCTGGCGCGCACGCGGCTGGAGAAATCCGGCGCCGTCACGAGTTCGGCAAGCGTGAGTCCCGGCGCGCGCTCTTGCAGCAGCATCCGCATCTCTGGGATGTACGCCAAGGGCTGCGGAATGGTAATCCCGTCCGCTGCGCCGGTTCCAAAACCATCCGCCCACAATTCCTTTTGCAGCGCGAGCAACGGCGCGCCGCGCGCGTCTTTGAAAACTTTGCCGATGATCGAGCGGTGATGGTCGGAGGGCTGGCAACTCAATTCGTATGCGATGACGCAGCGGCGGCGCGGTTTGTATTTCAGCACTTGCAGTTGCGCGCTTGCATCGCCGGGTTCGCCAAGATGCGCGGCGATGAGCGGCGCCGCCAAATCCGCGCGCGTGGCACGGAAGAGCGGCTTGCCCAGTTTATCGTCAAAGAGCGGGAGCGAGTCGTCGCAACTGCTCAGATCGTCATTTCG
>DHFK01000097.1:0-390 GCA_002400365.1 Anaerolineales bacterium UBA4826
TGAACGAGCCGCGTATCAAAGATGCCGCCGCGCAAGCCGCCGAGGAAGCACAACCGATTGACGACGTGCGCGGCAGCGCATCATACCGCAAGCACCTGGTGCGCGTGCTTACCGCGCAGGCAGTCAAGCAAGTCATCGCGCAACACCGCGCGATGGCAGATAATAGATAATCGCCCAGGCGTCATTGCGAGCGAAGCGAAGCAATCCCCAAAGCACTGTGGGGATTGCTTCGGGCAATCCTTCGACTCCGCTTCGCTCCGCTCAGGATCGCCCTCGCAATGACACAGGGCTGAATTACGAGGAGGCAGTCCCCGTGATTGCAAAAAAAGAGATTACGCTGAACGTGAACGGTTCGGCATATCCGGTAGAAGTGAAAGTGAACAAGGCGTT
>DHFK01000097.1:425-7052 GCA_002400365.1 Anaerolineales bacterium UBA4826
GCAGTCGAAGCGGATGGCAAAGAAATCATCACGGTCGAAGGATTGGCGCAGGGCGGGAAATTGGATCCGCTGCAAGAAGCGTTCGTCGAAGAAGGTGCGGTGCAGTGCGGTTTCTGCTCGCCCGGGATGTTGATGACCGGCAAGGCATTGCTCGCCGAGAATCCGATTCCAACGGAGCATGAAGTGCGCCAAGCCATCGCCGGCAATCTGTGCCGCTGCACCGGCTACGTTCGAATCGTCAACGCGATCCTCAAAGCCAGCCAGGCAAGCGCGGCAGTCGGGGGCGAGTGAGGTGGCGCAAGTCATCATTGGTCACCCCGCGGTCCGAACGGACGCCGTCGAGAAAGTGACCGGCGCGGCTTTGTACGCCGCGGACTTGGACTTTCCCGGGATGCTGTGCGGCAAAGCGTCGCGGAGTCCGTATCCGCACGCGCGCATCCTTTCGATTGACGTACAAGCCGCGCGCCGAGTTCCCGGCGTCGTTGCCATCGCCACGGGGCGCGACCTGGACGCGCTGGGCGGCGAAGCAGTCAAAGACATGCCGTTCCTCGCGATGGATCGCGTGCGTTACGTCGGTGAACCGGTGGCAGCCGTCGCCGCGTTGGACGAGCAGACCGCGGAAGAAGCCGTCAAACTAATCAAGGTCGAGTACGAGGAATTGCCGGCGGTGTTCGATCCGGTGAGCGCGGCGCAGAACGACGCGCCGTTGATTCACGAGAACTCGGAAGGGTACGAACACATCGGCGCGGTCAAGATTCTGCCGCACAGCAACATCGTCAATTTTTCCGAAGAGAAGCAAGGCGATGTCGCGCGCGGTTTTGCCGAATCGGATTACGTCTTTGAAGACACCTTTACCAGCCACACGGCGCATCACGGGCAAATCGAGCCGCACTGCGCGATCGCGCAATGGGGCGCGGACGGCAAATTGACACTGTGGACACCAAACGATGGTCCGCATCGTTTGCGAAAGGATTTGTCGGACGCGCTCAAGATGCCGCTGACTCAAATCCGCGTCATCGTGCCTTACCTTGGCGGCGGCTTTGGCGGTAAGGGTGGACTGAAAGTCGAACCGATCGCGATTGCGCTCGCGCGCAAGGCGCCGCGCCGACCGGTGCGTGTGGTCTTGAGCCGCGAAGAAGTTTTTGCGACGACGCTCGTCCGTCATGCCGTCGTCGTCAAAATCAAGACGGGTGTGAAAGCCGATGGGACGCTGATGGCGCGCGAGGTCATCGGCTACTGGGACACCGGCGCGTACGCCGAAAAGGGACCGACCGTTTCGATGCAAGCAACGGCGACCGCCGCCGGACCTTATCGTATCCCGAATATTCATCTAGTCGGTTACTGTGTGTACACGAACAAGGCGATCGCGGGCGCGTATCGCGGCTATGGGACGCCGCAGGTGACGTGGGCGTACGAATCGCAGATGGATATTATCGCCAAGCGCTTGAACCTCGACCCGGTCGAGTTTCGACTAAAGAATATCGTGCATGAAGGAGACGCGCTGCCGACCGGGCAACCCGGTCATTCCATCGGCATGGAAGAATGTTTGTGGCGCGTCGCGGCGGAATTGAAATGGAATGAGCCGTGCAAGCCGGGGCACGGCAAAGGCATCGCCATCACTTCGAAGAACACCAAGACGCCATCGGGCAGCGCGGCGTACGTGGCGTTCAACCAGGATGGCACCGCGAACGTGCTGACGAGTACCGTGGAAATCGGGCAAGGCGCAAAAACGATTTTCGCGCAGATCGCCGCGGAAGAGTTGGGCATTCCGCTCGAAAAGATAAGCGTCTCGCAAGCGGACACGGACACGACGCCGTTTGATTCGTCCACGACTTCCAGCCGCAGCACGTTTCACATGGGCAACGCGGTGAAAGCCGCGAGCGCGGATGTGAAGCAGCAAATCATCTCGCTCGCAGCACTGACACTCGGTTGTAAGCCGGAAGACCTGGTGGCAAATGGCGGCGCGATAGATTTTGCCGCCGATCCGGGTCACCAGATTCCTTTTCAATCTATTCTGAAAAAGTGCTATGGCGCGGGCGGCAGCGTCCTGGGTCGCGGCTTTTACTATCCCGCGACTGAAAAGGACAGCGGGATGTGGTCTGCGCCGAGCGTCTTTTGGATGTACGGCGCGCAGGGCGTGGAGGTCGAAGTAGACCGCGAGACCGGGCAGGTGCGCGTACTCAAACTCGTCGCCGCGCACGACGTGGGCAAGGCGATCAACCCGGCGACGTGCGCCGGACAAATCGAAGGCGGCGCGGTACATGGCATGAGTATCGCGCTCTTTGAGCAAGTGCTGATGGACCAGGGACGCATCACGAACGCGAATTTCCACGACTATAAACTCGCGACGCCGATGGATATGCCAGAGGTCGTGTCCATCATCGTGGAAGCGCCGCATCGCGACGGACCGTACGGCGCGAAAGGAGTCGGCGAGCCGGTGTTGAGTCCGACCGCCGCCGCGATTGCAAACGCCGTTGAGCGCGCGACCGGCATCCGCATCTACGATCTGCCGCTAACCCCGGAGCGAGTTTTCAGCGCGATTGAAAAATCGGACCGGGTGGGTGTAAAATAGGGCAATGAGGGTCTTTCGTGCGGTGGTGACTGAGGGGAGAGGTGAAGCGCGCGCGTTCACTCAACTCGATTGGGTGCGCCGGCAGTTCCGCGACAAGTTCGGGTTCGATCCTCACCCGGGCACGCTGAATCTTCAGGTGGACCGTAACGCGATCGCGTGGGGCAAAGTGTGTCGCGGGACGACTATCGAACCGGGCGCGCCGGGTTTCTGCGCGGCAAAGGCGCTGCGCGTGCGCGTCAACGATCGTTTGGCGGCGGTGTGGATTATCCCGGAGGTGCCGGACTATCCGGCTAACCAAGTCGAATTGATGGCTGACCAGTCACTGCGCGATGCGCTCGATCTCAGGAATGGCGACACGGTCTCAATCCAAGTTGTGGATGGAGAGTAACCGTTCACCCTTGCGAAGGTTCGTCAGTCGTCTTCGAATGAAATGCGCTTTCCCGCGCCAAGAACCGTCGTGTTCGCAAGCCCTTTCGCAACCTTCGCAAGGTTGGCTGACAGCGTCTCGATACAAATTATGAATGGAGAGATATGAGAATCGTCGTAGGCATATCGGGTTCGACCGGCGCGATTTACGGTATTCGCTTGCTCCAGGTGCTGCAACAGCATCCCGAAGTCGAAACGCACGCGGTCATTTCCAATCCCGCGAAGCAGAATATCGCCCTGGAGACCGATTATACGGTCGCGCAAGTCGAGGCGTTGGCGCACAAGGTCTATCGCATCAACGACATTGCCGCGTCCATCGCCAGCGGATCGTTCAAGACCAACGGCATGGTCATCATTCCTTGCTCGATGAAGACACTGTCGGGAATCGCGAATTCGTACAACGACAACTTGCTCGTGCGCGCGGCGGATGTGACGCTGAAAGAACGCCGCCGCCTCGTTTTGGTCGCGCGCGAAACGCCGCTGCACCTGGGACACTTGCGGCTAATGACCCAGGTCACCGAAATGGGCGCGATCCTCATGCCGCCGATGCCGGCGTTTTACAACAAGCCCAAGACGATTGACGACATCGTGAACCAGACGGTCGGCCGCGTGCTCGACCTGCTCGGCATCGAACACGAGAGTCTGTTCAAGCGTTGGGCGGGGGTGGAGAAATAAGAGGTGAAAGATGAAAGAGGAGAGAGGAAAGAGGAAAGGGACGCGCGCGAACATATCCTCGCGTATATTGCCTCGCACCATGTCTTGACCCTGGCGACCGAACACAATCACGTCCCCTGGGCGGCATCCCTCTTTTACGCTAACGACGGACTAACGCTCTATTTCGTTTCCGATCCCGAGACGCGCCACGCGCAGAACATCGCCGCGAACCCTCACGTCGCGGCGACGATTCACGAAGACTATGACGATTGGCGTTCCATTCAAGGCGTGCAACTCGAAGGCGCGTGCAGGGAAATCACCGATCCCATCGAGTCCGCGCGCGCGCGCGTCGTGTACGCCAGCAAGTTCCCTTTCATCGCCGACCTACTGCGCGCGCCGCGCGAACTCGGCACGGCGTTTGCCAGAGCGCGGTGGTACAAAATCGAACCGACCTGGGCGCGGTTCACCGATAACACCCGCGGCTTTGGATGGAAAGAGGTTTTGTCATTGCGAGCGTCCTGAGCGGAGTCGAAGGATGCGNNCGCGTGACGTACAGCGTGAACGCGCCGATCTGATGCCGCCCAACCTCAAAACGTTTCCCGTACAGCGACGACGTGTACAGCGCGCCGAAGAGTGGCAAGCGAACTTGACCGCCGTGCGTGTGCCCGGAGAGTTGCAGGTCAACGCCTTGCGCCGCCGCCTCGGGCGCGAGGTCGGGCGTGTGGTACAGGAGAATCGTCAGATTGTCCGGGTCGCCGTGCAGAATGTCGTCGAGCCGCGCGCCGTCCACCGGCGGCTTGTGCGTGCAGGTGATTCCCACCAGATCAACCGGCTGCCCTTGATGATCGAGCGTGACGCGTTCGTCGCGCAGCCAGCGGACGTTGTCCAGCCCGTCGAGCAGTTGCGCGACGACCGCGGGCTTGTCCACCGGCGGGCTGCCAGTCACCGCGTAGACGCCGAGCGGGGCGGACAGTTCGCGCAGAATCGTCCGCGCGTGTTCCCACGCGATCGGGTCGTGGATGTTCGACAGATTCAGGAAATCGCCGGAGAACAGGATCACGTCCGGCTTGAGCGCGCGCGCGNNTGCAAGACGCGCAGCGGCGGCGCGTCGGTTTTCAGTTTTGGCGATTGCAGCGTCTGCCGCGTCACGCGCACGCGCTGCGGCTCGATCCAAAAGCCGTAGACGGCGAGCGCGGTCCCGACGAGTTGCGCGAGCGCGCTCCACGGCAGCGGCAGCGCGGCGAATGGCGCGCGGAGGCACGCGAGCAAGAGCGTCGGCGGCTTGGCGGGACCAAATGACTTGCCGACGCGCGGCAGCGCGGCGATCAGCGCCCAATCGCCCAGAAAGAAGAGCCACAAGCCCAAGGCAAGCGGCAAGTTCGCCAGCGTGGGGATGAGCGCGAGCGCAAAGAGCAGCGCGGCAAAGACCGGCGATGGTATCTTTTGCACGGCATCGTCAAGGCGAAGCATCGCGTCAAAGGGACTGGTGACGGTGCCGGGGAAATTCTTGCGGCGCGAGAAATCTTTGGAGTTCATGGCGAGGATTATACCACAGGTTTTGTCGCGGGGGTTTGTGTAGAGGCGAAGCATTTTGCTGAAACTCGCAAAATGCTTCGCCCCTGCGTTTTCACCGCAACCCAATTCTGTGATACAATACAGGTAACCTCTCGGTATCTTTATGCACGTGGAGTATTCATCGTGCCAAAATACAAGACCAGATCGAAGGCGATCTACCCCACGCGCCGCCATCGTGCGGCGAAATTCACTCGTACGCCCAAACCCGCCACACCCCCACCACCTTCCATCGCCAACGGTGCGCGTGCTGACATCGGCTTTGAGAAAGACTTGTGGGAAGCGGCAGTGCAGTTGCGCGGCAACATCGCGCCTGCGGATTACAAGCACTTTGTTTTGCCGCTTCTCTTTTTGCGTTACCTGTCGCTCAAGTACGAACGACGCTATGAGCAGTTGCAACTGGAGTTGAAAGATCCCAAGTCGAATTATTACACGACTGACCCAGGTATCGCCAAAGACGTGTTGAGCGATCCCGACGAATACAAGCGCGTCGGCATATTCATCGTGCCAGAAAAAGCGCGCTGGGATTATCTCGTCAAGCACGCGCAGGATGATGACATTGCGATCAAACTCGACGATGCGATGGAATTGCTAGAGCGCAAGTATTCCGAATTGCGTGGTGTGTTGCCGCGCAAATACGCGGGAAGCAACCTGAGCCGCGAAAATATTTCGGGTCTTATCAATCTTTTTTCGCGCGATTCGTTCAAAGCAGACGCGGGCAGAGAGAGCGATTTGCTCGGTCGCGTCTATGAATATTTCATCACCAACTTTGCCTCGACCGAAGGTACACGCGGCGGCGAGTTCTTTACGCCGCGCTCGGTCGTCAAATTGCTCGTCGCGATGATGGAGCCGCGAGAAGGACAGGTGTTTGACCCTGCGTGCGGATCGGGCGGGATGTTTGTCCAATCCGATATTTTTGCCAAGCACAGCGGCAACTCGTCGTTCTTTGGACAAGAGAGCGTGGACACGACTCTGCGTCTCGGCAAAATGAATTTGCTGTTGCACGGACTCGACGGCGATATTCGGTTAGGCAATTCGTTGTTGGATGACAAGTTCGCCGATCTGCGTGCGGATTTTGTCATCGCGAATCCGCCGTTCAACCTCGATGGCTGGGGCGCGGATCGCGTGCCGCCGAACGACAGGCGATTGCAAATCGGCGGTCGCAAATGTTTGCCGACGGACAGCAACGCGAATTATTTTTGGATGATGCACTTTTTCTACCACTTGAAAGAGGGCGGCACGGCGGGCTATGTGATGGCGAACGGCGCGATGACGACGAACCTGAAAGAGGAAAAGGAAACGCGTGCCGCGTTCGTGGAAGAAGGGTTTGTGGATTGCATCGTGCAACTGCCCGACAAACTTTTCTTTGGCACAGGCATTCCCGCGTGTCTGTGGTTTCTCAG
>DHFK01000097.1:7132-8836 GCA_002400365.1 Anaerolineales bacterium UBA4826
TGACGCCTGGGATTTACGTGGGCACGGAGCAAGGCGAGACGGACGACACGCCGTTTGAGGTCAAGATGGCGGAACTGACCGCGCAATTGAAAGCGCAGTTTGCCGAATCGAATGCGTTACAGAAAAAGATTGTTGATAACTTGGAGAGTCTGGCGTGATAGACGATTGGCGCCAAATATCCATTGGCGAAGTGGGAATAGTTGTTACTGGCAAGACTCCATCATCAAAAACGCCTCAGCATTTCGGCGACAAGATGCCCTTTGTTACTCCTACCGATTTTGGAAATTACCACAAATACATCGAATCCGCTGAGAGGTATCTTTCTACTGAGGGCGTACAGGGTTTGTTATCAAGAGTTCTACCGCCGAATACTGTGATTGTAACGTGCATTAGATCCGATATGGGTAAGGTCGCAATGAATCGGGTCGAATGCATAACTAACCAGCAAATCAACTCAATCATTTGCGATGCAAATGTAGTAGATTCTCATTGGGTATACTACTGTCTGAAGAATTCCTATTCACTTCTACGGCGTCTAGCTGAAGATGGAACAACGATGCCGATTGTGAACAAGGGAGATTTTGAGAGAATCAGAATTCCATATCCTCGTCTCCCAATCCAACACCGCATCGCAGAAATCCTGGGTGCGCTGGACGACAAGATAGAATGCAACCGCCGAATGAACGCAACGTTGGAAGCAATGGCAGATGCTTTCTTCAAATATTGGTTTTTGGATACAGATAATACTTGGGAATCAAAACCTTTCGATGAGGTTGCAACTTTTCTAAACGGATTGGCGTTACAAAAATATCCGCCTAAAGACGGAGCATCATTGCCTGTCATCAAGATTGCAGAAATGCATCGTGGCGTGACGGAATCAAGTGACCGAGCAAGTGCAGAAATTCCCAGTCAGTACATTGTCCACGATGGAGATGTTTTGTTTTCGTGGTCAGGTAGTCTTGAAGTTTGCGTTTGGTGCAATGGGCGTGGCGCGTTGAATCAACATCTGTTCAAAGTCACGTCGGCAGAATATCCAAAATGGTTTTATTACCAATGGCTCAAATACCACTTGCCAGAGTTTCGAGCAATTGCCGCAGGTAAAGCGACGACAATGGGACATATTCAGCGCGAGCATTTGCATCAAGCATCGGTAATCATTCCGCCGCAAGAAACATTGCATACGATGAATGCCAAAATGCAACCGATGCTTGACCAAATCATCAGCAACAATCTGGAATCTCAAACGCTCGCTCGCACACGCGACTATTTGCTCCCCAAGTTGCTGTCGGGTGAAGTTACAATCAAGGATATCGATTCAAATCTGGAGACGATGCCATGAACGATTACGGGACACATGAATTCAGAGCGAGTATTCCTACCGACAAAGAAGGTTTTACGGGCAGACAGTGTCCTAAATGCCGAGCATATTTCAAGATAAAGTTTGGCACTGGCCTTAAGGGCAAAACTCTACCATGTCATTGTCCATATTGTGGACACGCAGCTGCATTGGATGATTTCCGTACTGATGATCAATTTGAATATGCCAAATCTTTATTGCTCCACCAAGTAACACAAAACCTCCTTGACCAGCTTAGAGAAAGTGCGAAGGTCGAAGGGCAACCACATCCGATCCGCTACTATCGTGAGAAGCAACTTGAGACTCAAGTTGTTTGTGACAACTGCACGCTCCAGTACGCCATCTAT
>DHFK01000040.1 GCA_002400365.1 Anaerolineales bacterium UBA4826
GCGATTTGCTTGCGGAGGAGGTCGAGGTCGGCTTGGATGCGCGCGCGTTCGGCGTCGGAAGCGCGGCTGAAATCGCGTTCCGCATCGCGCAGACGGTACTTTAACGTCTGCAATTCGCCTGCGGGGGAATGGAGCCACTGCAAATCGTTCCGCAGTTTCGCAAGCGCGGTTTTGTAGTCGCCGACGAAATCAATGTACTGGCGCGACGCGATGCGGAACGGCGCGTCAACGTCGTGGAGACGCACGAGGAGAATCGGCTTTTTGAATTTGAGCGCGGTGGTCCATTCGGGCTTGCAATTCGATTCGTCGGTGACGCTGTCGCGCGACAGGACGAAAATCAAACTGTCGCAATCGCGGATCGCGTCGCGGATTTGCGCGTCCCAATCGCCCGCCGCTGCGTGCAGTTCGCGTCGAAAAATCCAGATGGGGAACGATGGCGGACCCGCCTGCAAATCGTCCGCAAGTTTCAGCGCGAACTTTTCCGCGTCAGTTGCAGAGTACGAGATAAAGTGGTGAGCAGGCATCGGCGCCTCCGTCGTCAATGAGCCAATGAACCAATTGCCCAATGGGCCAAATAGATTACAAGCCCATCGCTAGACGCAAACCATCTTCTACTTGTTCGAGCAGGGTCGGATTGAGGGCACCAACCATTTCAGAGAGGGAACTTTTGTCGAGGGTGACGACTTAAACATTCGCCACAGAATCTTTGGGCAAGCCCGTTGATTTTCGCGGCAGCAAGACATTCCCGGGCGCATGAGCCAGCCGCAAGTTCGACGTGACAACAACGGCGATGACGGTTGCGATTCGGCTCACGTTGAATTCGTCTGCCTGAATTACCAAAACAGGACGACGGTATCCTGGTTCTGAACCGACAGGTTCGGGGAGCGATGCCCACCAAATTTCGCCGCGATGAATTACCATTCCTCGCCTCTGACGCTCGCCGCTTGCAACCTGGCGACGACTGGATCGAGCGCAGAAGACTCACGCGCGTAAATCTGGTTCAAAGATTCTGTGACGAGTTTCCTTTGGCGCGCAACTACGTAAGCGGTGACGGCGGTCGCAAAAAACTCGTCCAGCGTCATTCCCATTTGGCGCGCCAACTGTTTGGCGGCGCGCGATACTGTTGTTGAGATTGACAATTCGGTTTTCATTTGGATTCACCTTTCTGATCGGGGCTGCTTTGCCCTCTTGCTCGCCTACATTCTACCACATTCTTCACTGCTTGGCACGCATGCGACAATCGCGCAGCTTTTTCGTCCACCACCATCCGACGAACCCGATGGCAACCGCCTCCACAATCGTCAAGCCAACCAACGCGACGCTCGTCTCAAACCAAAACGGCAGCGGATAGAACTGGATGAGACTATCCGTGTAACTGAATAGCCACGTGTCGCCTTCGAAAAAGACGCGGTGAAACAGCGTAAAGAAGGTGTTGAATCCAATCGCCGCGAAAACGCCGATGACGACAAACAAGCCGACGGTCAGGATCGCGCCGCTCAACATGCCGCGCGCGGCGAGCGTGCGCGTTGTGGGGCGTGCTGCCAGCACGCCTAGCGCGACCACAATCAACGCCCCCACGACAATCCAAACCACGCGCGCCTTGTCCACCAACTCGCGCACGTCCACCATGTGCTTGATCTCGCGGTCGTCGTACACGCCGAGCGCTTTGAATTGCTCCAGCGTGCGACTGCCGCGCACGTACTCGATTGATTCGGTCGCATAGTGGCGTCGGTCTTGGTCGCTAAAGCGTACCGATTTCGGCAAGCCCGGCTTGCTGTATTGATAATCCAACCACTGCGGCGTCATGAAGATGAACACGTTAGTCAAAATAAGGACGATGGGAACGCCGAGGGCGAGGACGAGCGAGAGCAGGGTAGTTAGAGAGCGAGGCATAGTGTCTCCTTCGGAGAATGAGCCAATGAACCAATGTGCCAATAAACCAAATTCCAATGTCCAATTCCTAACTTCCAATTCCAACCTCCATTTGGCTCATTGGCGCATTGGGCAATTGGCTCATTGCCCCAGCGCGTAGCGCAATATGATGTCGTGGATCAACCTCTCCACCGGCGCGTGGTTGTCGGTGAAGACGGGTGCGTCTTGCGTCGCAACACGCGCGGTCGGCAGCGCTTGCGCGGCGACGAAACGCAGGTTCGCGTCCGCGAGCGGCGCGACGTTCGCGCGAAAATCGTCCAGGCGCGTCGGTTGGTTCGTCGCGACGACGAGCGTGTTCGCGTTGTTGGGATGGTCAACGAGATAGACGCTTGGAAAGACCTGGCGCAATGTCGCCGCGAGCGCGTCCACGAGGCGATAGTCGGCGGCAGTGCGCGCGACATTCACCGCGACCACGCCGCGCGGCGTCAGGTGTTCGCGCGCCACGCTAAAGAACTCGGCGGTCGTCAGGTGGAATGGGATGTACGGCTGGCGGTACACATCCACCGCGATCACGTCGTACGTCCCCGCGCGCGTTTGCAAATAGTTGCGCCCGTCGTCGGCGATCGCGCGCAGGTTTGGCTCCGTCATCGCAAAGTACTTTTGCCCAATCGCGATGATCGCCGGGTCGAGTTCGACACCGTCAATCGGAACCGGACCGTAAACGAGGGTGTACGCGCGCGCGGTCGTTCCTGCCGCGAGTCCGAGCATTAGCGCGTTGCGCGGCGCGGCGGGTGTCGCAAAGTACGGCGCGATCAGAAACAAATCCCAGATGCCGCCGGTCAGCACGCGGTCGGCGCGGTACGCCGATTGGTACGCTTCGCCTTCGTTCACCGTCAACAAACGCCAGCCGTCTTGGTCGTCAACGACCTGGATATAGTTGTAGGGCGACTCGGCTTCGTGAACCAGCCCCGGCGCGGCTTTGACGACGCCGCCCGAGTCGAGCGCGGCAAGCGTGACGACGACCGCGAGCAGTGCGGCGTACTTGAGCGCGCGTGCCATGCCCCATTCCTCCGCGATCCCCGCGACCGCGCTGACGAGCAGCGCAATCGAAAACGCGACAAAAGTACCGCGCGTGCCGAGCAGCGCGAACAAGACGAACACGGTGCCGAACACGCCGAGGATGCTGCCAAAGGTCGAGAGCGCGTAGAGATTGCCGGCAGTCGAGCCGCTGGAGGAAACGTCGCGCGTGCGGAGGCGAATCGCAAACGGCGAGACGCAGCCGAGCAAAGTGACCGGCGCCACAAACAGCACGAGCGTGCCCACGAACGAGATGAATCCCAAGCCGGCGTCAAAGCGCTGGAGCGCGGGAATCGCGAGTTGCAAAAAGGGCCGCGCGACGTACGGCAGAATGCCGATTGCAAAACCAGCCCATGCGACGATGCGGTACAGCGTCGCCGCGCGCGGGTCGCGGTCTGCCCATCGCCCGCCGAGGTAATAGCCGAGCGTGAGGTAGATCAGAATCAAGCCGATGATGTTCGCCCAGATCAAAATCGAATCGCCGAAGAAGGGGCGGAGCAAGCGGGACGCGCCCATCTCGACACCCATCGCGGCGCCGCCGCCCAGAAAGACGATCAGCAACAGAAAGAATTGCTTCAAGGAACCATCTCCAAGCAGAATTCGACAATCATCAGGATGGTTGATTGTAGCGCGGATTGAGGGATGCGTCAAGAAAATTGTCGAGCGGAGTTTGTCGCCCCGGCTATGTTATGTTACAATAGCGATAGCCATTCCGCCAGCGACCCGGTTGCTTGGCGAAACCCGGTCGCCGCCGAACGGCGAAAGGAGCGCCATGATTCGATCACTGCCCGGCTTTTTCACAGTGCGCGTGTTGCCCGTGGTTGCGCTGTTACTCGCGCTGATGGGTTGTGGGGAAAGCCCGCTGCCGTTACCTTTGCCGCCGTCCGAGACGCCGACGCCAGCCAACCGCCTCGTTTTTGACGCGCCGATCTCCTTGATCGTCAAGACCGGGACGATTCTGCCCGGCACAACTATCGCCTATAATGGCAAGTCGGAGACCGGCGCCGCCAGAATCCTGATCGCGGGTTTGCTGGCGCCCAAGCAGGTTGCCGACGCCGTGGACTGGGCAGGGTCGCCGGTGCCGGGCGTTTCCGTGAAACTGAACATGCGCGTTGCCACGTTCGACGAGCAATCCGTTACGCTCGTCGGCAGCGCGCACATCGAGATTTCCAATATCAGTGTCCAACCCGGCGGGTCCCCCGGCACGGCGGTACTCGAGTTCAATGCGCCGGTGACCTATTCGCTCAAGAAAGATGAGATGATTCCCGGCACGCGACTGGCGTTCGCCGGAGGTTCCAGCGATGGCGCGCAATTCCTGGGATTGGAGGGCTATCCGTACCGCAAGCAATTCGATTCGTTGCAGTACGTCGGCCACCTGAGTCCCAAAGTGTTTTTGAAACTCGATTTGCGCGTGGTCAGTTTTTCCGAGACCGGCGTGGTCCTTGGCGGCACGGCGAATATCCGAGTCGAGCAGTAGCGAACGGACGCTGCTCCGTTCGCACAGAGAAGGGGCATGTCAGGGTCAGAGCCAACCGAAGCCAAATTGATCGCCGAGGCGCTCAGCGCGCCCGATCAACATATCACGATTCACCTCCCGACGCGGCACAATCCGATCTTGCAGCAGGTGATTGATCGCGTCAACGCCGATGAAGAGTTGTACGCGTTGTGGACGGCGATGAATGTCAACGCGGTCAATCGTCTAGGGATGAGCGATCACGGTCCGGTGCATTTTCAAATCGTGGCGAACATCGCGTTGAAACTGCTCCGTCAACTGATCGAAAGCGGCGTCGCGCCGAGCATCGTGCGCGATCACCAGATGGCCAATAACGACGCCGAGGTGGTCGTCGTGCTTGGCGCGTTGCTGCATGACTTGGGCATGTCCATCCATCGCATTGACCACGAGCAGTACAGTCTGTTCGTCGCTCAGCCAAAGATTGACGACCTGCTGGGCGGTCTCTATCCGATCGGCGCGCGGACGATCGTGCGTTCCGAAATCTTGCACGCGATCATCGCGCATCGCAGCGACGGCAAGCCGATCACGGTGGAAGCCGGCGTCGTGCGCGTCGCGGACGCGCTCGACATGACCAAGGGGCGTTCGCGCATCCCGTTCGAAGCGGGCATGGTGAACATCCATTCGCTGTCCGCAGCGGCGATCGAGCGCGTGGAGATCGTGAAGGGGGAGGAAAAGCCGATTCACATTTCCGTGACGATGAGCAATTCGGCGGGCATTTTCCAGTTGGACGATTTGCTCAAGGACAAGTTGAACGGCTCGGGCTTGGAAAAGTACGTCGAAGTCGAAGCGACGATTGAAAGCGAGACGGAAAAGAAACTGGTCACCGTGTTTAGAATGTGAGGGGAACTATTCCCCGGCTTGACGATTCGCTTGGCTGAACTGTGGAAGTAACCAGGGGGGAGTCAAATCCCATTGTCCGCGATCTGGAGCGGGCGTATAATGGAAACATGAGGTAACGCTTGCCTGCGCTGATTGAGACGCTTGGACTGACCAAACAATTCGATACGCTGACCGCGGTGGATCACTTGACGCTCACCGTGGTGGAAGGCGAAATCCTCGCGCTCTTGGGTCCCAATGGCGCGGGCAAGACCACGACCGTTCGAATGCTCTCTTCGATCCTCAAGCCGACGGCTGGCTCGGCGCGCGTTGCCGGCTATGACGTCGTCCGGGACGCGCGCGCGGTGCGCCACATCGTCGGTCACCTCACCGAATTCCCCGGCTTGTACCTGCGGATGCGCCCGCTCGACTACCTCGACTTTTTTGGCGAACTGCAGGGCATGGCGCGCGCAGACCGCCGCGCGCGCGCCCAGGAACTCTTGCAACATTTCGACCTCTGGGACGCGCGCGCGCGCCGGCTGGGCGAGTATTCCAAGGGGATGCGCCAAAAGATGGCGCTCATCCGTGCGATGCTCCACAACCCGCGGATCCTGTTCCTCGACGAACCGACGTCGGCGATGGACCCGCATAGCGCCAAGCAAGTGCGCGACGCGATCGCGTCATTGCGCGGCAGCGGTCGCACCATCGTTCTCTGCACGCACAATCTGTACGAAGCCGAAGCGCTGGCGGATCACATCGCGGTCATTCGGCGCGGCAAATTGATCGCCCTGGGCACGCCTGCGCAATTGAAATGCGATTTGCTGGGCTTGCCGTTGTGGCAAGTGCGACTCGCGCGCCCGCTCGATCAGCCCTGGCCCTCGCTCAACGGCGCGTTGCAAGTTCAATCGTTCGACGATCTGACGCTGCGCTATCACACGCGTGCGCCCGAGACCGCCAATCCGCTATTACTTCGCCGCTTGCAGGAAATCGGCGCGGCGGTGCTCGAGTTGCATGAAATGCCGCGCAGTTTGGAAGAAGTCTATTTGAAACTCGTCCTGTAGTCGTTTAGTCGGATAGTCGCGTAGTCAAAACCGGATGACCGTCTGACTGTTCGACTAAACGACTATTCGACTAAATGACTATACGACTATGTTGACTGATGCCCTAATCATCACCCGCCGCGAGATTCGCGATTCACTGCGCGATTGGCGCATTCTTGCGCCGATCGTGATCCTCACGCTCATCTTTCCCTGGATTATGAATCTCTCCACGCGGGTCGCGATCAATTTCGTCGAGGAATACAACGCGACGATCATTCCGCTGCGCCTGGTCCCGTTCGCGCTGATGATCGTCGGCTTTTTTCCGATTTCGTTCTCGCTGATCATCGCGCTGGAAACATTCGTCGGCGAGAAAGAGCGCAACAGTCTCGAGCCGCTGCTTGATACGCCGATTTCGGACGAGGCATTGTACTTTGGCAAACTGCTCGCCGCGATGCTGCCGCCGTTGTTCGCCAGTTATCTCGGCGTGCTCACGTACCTGCTCGGCTTGTATCTTTCGATCCAATATACCCCCGAGTGGATCGTCCTCTTCCAGATCGTCGCGATGACGACGATGGAAGCGCTGGTGATGGTTTCGGGCGCGGTCGTCGTCTCCAGCCACACGACGAGCGTGCGCGCGGCGAACCTGCTCGCGTCGTTCATCATCATTCCGATGGCGTTCCTGTTGCAGGGCGAAAGCGTTCTGCTCTTTTGGGGCCAGTACGACGTGATGTGGTACATCCTCGCCGCGCTCTTCGTCGCCGATGTTTTGCTGATTCGCACCGGCGTCCGAACGTTCAACCGTGAAGAAATCCTCGCGCGCGAAATTGACACCTTGAACCTCGGCTCGATGGCGCGCGCGTTCCGCCGCTTTTTTGTGGGTGCGCATTTCTCGCCGGCGCGCATTTACCGCGACGACGTGCCGCGCCTCTTGCGCGAGAATCGGCTGGCGTTGGCGGTGACTCTGCTCGTCGTCGGCGGCGGCGTGGCGTTGGGCTGGCTGATGGCGCTGCGCTATCCGCTGCCCGCCGGCGCGTTCGGTCCGCTGCGCGTGGACGCCGACGTATTCAAAAGCCCGCTGACGCCCGGCTACGATTTTCTGCCGAGCATCGGCACGCTGCCGATTTTCTTCAACAACATCCGCGCGCTCGCGCTGGCGGCGTTGCTCGGCTTGTTTTCGTTTGGCAGTCTCGCGCTCCTCTTGCTGCTGATCCCCATGGGCATCGTCGGCTTTTTTGCCGGCGAAATGGGTCCGCTCGGTTCTGATCCGCTCACGTTTCTCGCCGCGTTCATTCTGCCGCACGGCTTGTTCGAACTGCCCGCTGCGATCATCGCCACCGCGTTTGCTTTGCGGCTGGGCGCATCCATCATCGCGCCGCCGCCCGGCGTCACGGCGGGCGAAAATTTGTTACGCGCGCTGGCGGATTTGGCAAAGATGTTTCTGTTCGTCGTTCTGCCGTTATTGCTGCTCGCCGCGTGGGTCGAGGCGAACGTTACGCCGCAAATCGTAATCTGGTTCTATGGGAGATGACATGGCTCAAGTGATCTTGCTCGGCACCGGCGCCGCGCTCTGCGATGCGACGCGGGAGCAGACCTATCTGGTGGCGCGGGGCGCGCGGAGCGCGATCTTGATTGACTGCGGCGGTAGTCCCGCGCAGCGCTTGTCGAAAGCCGGCATCGCGTTGGAGAGCATAGACCACGTAATTCTGACGCATCATCATCCCGACCACATCTATGGACTGTCCGTTTTTCTGCTCGCTCTTTGGCTGGCGGGACGCCAAAAAGTTTTGCGGCTTTATGGCTTGGCGGAGACGTTGCGCGCGGCGCGCGGCATGATGCGCGCGTTCGAGTGGGAGCGCTGGCTCAAGTTCGGCTTTTTCCCGGTCGAATTCCACCGCATCGCGAAAGACGGACACCACGCGGTCATCTCCACGCCGGATTTCTCGGTGCATACGACGACGGTCCAACATCTCTTGCCGACGCTGGCGGTACGCGTCGAGTCGCGAGTCTCCGGCAAGGTCATCGTCTATTCGAGCGACACTGAGATGTGTGATGCGGTCCCGGAATTCGCGCGCGGCGCAGATATTCTCTTTCACGAAGCGACGACGCTCGTCCAGCCGACGCGCGGTCATTCGACGGCGCGGCAAGCCGGCGCGCAGGCGCAGCGCGCTGGCGTCAAGAAACTGGTGCTCGTGCACCTGCCGCCGCGCGGGGATCCGAAGAGATTTCACGCGGCGGCAAAGCAAGGTTTTAGCCGGCAGGTTGTGGTGGGGAAAGATTTCGCGGCGTTCGAGTTCTAAGAGTCTGCCTGAAAGAGGGGAAAGGCAGCCGCGCTGCCTGTTTCCAACGCCCAGCGCGGCTGGGCTACACAGAAGAGCGCACCAAAGACCTTTGAGGTCTCGCAATACCTCGAAGGTCTTTGGCTTTTAGCCGGTTTGGCTTTGTATTCTCAAGAACACCTCAGCCACTTGCGGATCGAAATGCTTGCCGGCTTCCGCCTGAATATACTCGCGCACCTTGTCCTCCCCCCACGCTTTGCGGTACGGGCGATCCGAGCGCAGCGCGTCCCACACGTCCACNNATGTCGTGCAGCAGCGCGCCCCGACGCAACTGGGTTAGTTGCACCTCGTTCAACCCCATCGCACGCGCCAGGCGTTCGGTCATTTCCGTGACGCGCCGCGTATGCCCCTCGGTTTCCTTGTCGCGCAAGTCGAGCGCGCGCGACCAACCTTCCAATGTCGCATCGTACGCCATCCTCAAGTTGGTGTTGGATCGCTGCAAACCGTCGAACAACTGCATGTTGTCCAGCGCAATGGCGGCTTGCCCCGCCAGCGTCTGAGCAAAGTCCAGCCATTCCTGATCGGGGTTGAGTTCGGAACGCTGGAAGATTTCTAGCACGCCCTTGACTTCGCCTTTGGCGATGAGCGGCACGCCGATGTAGGCGACCAAGCCCTCGTTCGCGAGTTGTGGCGCGCGCACAAACCCATCGGCTTGCGCCAGATTGCGGAGGATCAGGGTGCGGCGTTCGAGCACGATCCGTCCCGCATAGCCCTGCCCCGCGCGTAGCGTGAACCGCGCGAGGCGGCGTGAGCGAAACCCGCGCCCGGCGGCGTATTCGAGCGTCTGAAGCGCTGGGTTGAAGAGAAGGATGTCGGCGGCGTCCACGCGGAGTTGCGCGGTTAGTTCGTCGAGCAGAATGTCGAACGTGACGCGGAGGTCGAGACTGGCAGAGATAGCTTGGTCAATCGTGCGCAGCGCGGTCAGGCGCCGCAAGTGCGCTTCGGTTTGCTCGTGGAGAGTGGCGCGGTGGAAGGCGTTGGCGGCGATGTCGGCGATGGCGGTGAGGAGACGGATGTCGCCGGCGGAGAACGGCGCCTGGCGTCCGACGACGAGCGCGCCGATGACGTGCTGTTGGACGGCGAGCGGGACGGCGGCAAAGGCGCGGAGGTCCTGGATCATGTCGCGGAAGAAAAAGTGCGGGTCGTTGGGCAGGTCGTTGGTGAGGTAGGGCTGACCGGTGGCAAGGACGTGCCCGCTCACGCCCTGGTTGGCGGGGATGCGGCGACCGGTGGCGTGGGACCAGATGCCGCGGCCTTGTTCGAAGAGGGCGTCGCCGCTGAGGGGCTCGCGGAGGATGAAGACCGCGGACTGGGCTTGCAAGAGTTCGAGGAGTTGGTCGAGGATGACGGGGAGCATTTCGGCGCGGGAGGCAGCGACGCGCAGGGCGGTGCTGACAGTGGCGACGGCTTGCAGTTCGCGCTCGCGCTGCTTGCGTTCGGTGATGTCGCTGACGACACAAAGCACCTGGTTGACGTTTCCATCCTGACCGACGATCGGACGTTTAACCACGGTGTGCCACCGCGATCGCCCGGACGCGCCGGCGAATGTTTCTTCGGGAATGATCAACTCTTGCCGCGAATTCATCACGTCGAGGTCTTCTTGGTGAAAGCGCGCTGCGAATTCGGCTTGGTGATGAACGTCGCGCATATGCTTTCCGATGATCTCTTGGACCGCGCTGCCCAGGGCATCCGCAAACGCCTGATTGACCAGGGTGTAACGTCCTTCCCGATCCCGGACGGTGATGTAATTCGGATCCGTATCCATCACCTGTCTGAGAAACGCGTGCTGTTCTGCCAGCAGCGCTTGCGCGCGCTTGCGTTCGGTGATGTCACGGATGATGGACAAAAAGTATTTCTCTCCGTCTAACTCGATCGCGCGGGCGCTGGTCTCGCTGGGAAAACGCGTCCCATCCTTTCTGACCTGTGCGGATTCAAAGATGAGCCCATTCTCTTCTTCGATGTGCCTGATCCTCTCGCTGACCGAGAGCGCGCTGTCGGGCGCGCGCAAATCGTCAAGGTTGAGTTTCAGCAATTCGGAACGCGCATAGCCGTACGTGTCGGCGGCGCGTTCGTTGGCGTCCACGATGTTGCCGTTCCGATCGGTCACCAAAATCACGTCGTTGGCGTAGCGGGATAGAGTCTCGTAGCGTTGAGCGAGCAAGCGCTGTTTGCGTTCCGCGGCGTACTGCTGGCGATAGAACGCCGCGCGCTGTTGTCGCCAGAGAAATCCGATGCCCCCGCCAGCCGCCAGGACGAGCGCGGCGATGACGATGGCAACGCCTTGGGTGTAGCGGTCCATCGGCGCATAGACTTCGGTGGCGTCCACTTTGGCAACCATGAACCACGTCGAGTCCGGGATCGCGCGAAGATCGGCGAAGACGGGCACACCGCGATAATCCTGCCCCTCGACGATGCCCTCCGTGCCGCGCAGCGCCATCGCGGCGGGCAAGCGCTCCGTACTGATGGGAAACCGCAGCGAGAGGGCAGTGTTCTTACGATGGCGCAGTTCGTTGAGAAAGACGACATCGTTCCCCTCGCGGCGAACCAACAGGGTCTCGGCGGTCTGGCTGGGAGTGGGCCAGGACTGGATCAGCGGATAGAGATACTGGTAGGGGTTGATGCGCGCGACCAAAACCGCGACGGGAGGCGCGGGCTCTCCCTGCGGTGCCAGCAGCGGCACAACCAGGTCAAGATGAATCTGCTCGGGTGCGTCATCCGAGTGCAGATCGGATAATACGACTCGGCGATCGCGCGCGGCTTGAACGGCAAGCGCCACAACCTGCGGCGGCGGCGCGTGGGTCCGCTCCGGAACTTGCACCAACACGGCACCCTGGCTATCCAGCAGAGTGACGGCGTCATAGCCCGTCGCGGCGCGCAGGGAGGTCATCCAATCGAGGAGGTCTATCTTGACTGACGGTGTGGTTGGCGCGGCTAACCACTGTCGAATACTCTGCGCGGTGAGGCGATCGCCCATCAGCGCGGTGCCATCGTCAATGCGTTCCTTGCGCCAGGCGGCAATCTGATTGACCTTTAGTTTGGCGATGGCGGCAAGTTTGTCTTGCTCTTCAACTTGGCTGCGCTCCCGTTGGTTCTGATAGTACGCGTATCCCACCAGCCCGATGCCAATCAGCAGCAGGAAAAAGACAATCCCTAGAGCCCATGGGATCAAGCGCGATCTGAGCAGTGTGGTCATGTTCACTTGTTTTCGCCCCTCGTGAGCCGAAATGCGTCCAATTCGATTCTATCCCAAGTTGTATCGAGCGTCAAGAAAAGCCAGCGACACAAACTTATGAGAGGTCGCCTACGCGTTCGGTCACGAGTTGCGCGGGCTTTCGCCCGCCGGTCGCCGCGCCAAGCCGGTGAGGTCAAGGTTGCCGCCGAGATTTCGAACGCGGGTACCAATGGCGCTTCCTCGCGGGCATGCCGGGCATCCCGCTCATTCCCACGCGCACGATGCTCAGCACCGACACGTTAGGCGCAGCGGGGCAAAATAGTTCAAGACCCGTGGAGCGGCAAACCGATCTGCGTGGTGCCCGCCGCGCAGTGCCGACGACGCAACTACCGACGGAGGAAGAACGGCGTTTGCTCCACGCGCTAGATCCCGCCGGCATGGTCATCGGGAAAGGGCGATAGCGGCTTGCATAATAGGCGTTGTGCGATATAATCCCATGAGCAACATGGATGCTTCAGAGCACGCGCTCGTTCAAGCCGCGCAGCGCGGCGACAAACGCGCGTTCGCCCAACTCGTCGAACGGTACGAGCCGCGCGTCTACAACCTGGCGCGCAAGCTGCTGCGCGATCCGCAGGACGCCGAAGACGTTTTGCAGGAAACGTTCCTCAGCGTCTATCGCCACCTCGACGATTTTCACGGCGACGCGAGTTTCTCGACCTGGCTCTATCGCATCGCGACGAACGCGAGTCTGATGAAATTGCGCGGGCGCAAAGAGCCGCCGCTGTCGCTGGATGCGCCGGTCGCATTGGAAGGCGACGACGCGCTGCCGCGCGAGATCGTGGACTGGGGCGTGACGCCGGAGGAAGCGCTGCTCAGCCGCGAGACGCGCGCGCAGATGGACGCCGCGGTTGCCGCGCTGCCCGAGACACTGCGCGCGGTCTTTGTGCTGCGCGACATCGAGGGGTTGTCGGTTCAAGAGACGGCGGACGTGTTGGGTATCAGCGCGCCGAATGTCAAGACGCGCTTGCACCGCGCGCGCCTGATGCTGCGCGAGAGTCTGTCGGCGTACTTCAAGGGCCGCGGCTTGCGAGAGGAATCAGAGGATGAAACATAATCGAACCGAACGGTGTCAAGCGCTGCAAGCGCAATTGCCGGACTATCTCGACGGCGAGGCGAAAGACGCGATCTGCCGCGCCGTCGAAGAACATCTCGCATCGTGCGACGATTGCCGCGTCGTCGTGGACACGCTGAAAAAGACGATCACGTTGTATCGCAACGCGCCGCGCGCCGATGTGCCAGCGGACGCGCACGAACGATTGGTGCGCGTGTTGCATCTGGATGAGATTAGGTGACCAGTCCCCAGCGCTCACGCACGCGCGCTTCAATCGGCGCGAACACCACGCGGTCAACGATCAAGCCAATCGCGATAATCACCAGCATCACCGCGACGACCTGGCTCATGTCGTTGAGTTCGCGCCCGATCATCAACAAGTGACCCAAGCCCAGACTGACGTACAGCAATTCCGCTGCCATCAACGACCGCCACGCGAACGACCAGCCCAGTTTCATCCCCGTAATGATCGAAGGCAGCGCGGCGGGAAAGATGACGCGCGCGTACATCCGCCAGCCGCGCGCGCCCAGGTTGCGCGCCGCGCGGAGATACAGCGGCGGCGTGTTCTTGACGCCGGCTTCGGTGGCGGTAGTGATGGCGAGCAGCGCACCCATTACGACGACGAAGAGAATCGCAGTCTCGCTCAACCCGAACCACAAGAGCGCGAGCGGCAGCCAGCAGATGCTCGGCAATGCCTGCAAACCGAGCACCACCGAGCCGACGGTTTCATCAAGCAACTTGATGCGGCCCAGCGCCAAGCCAACCAGTACGCCGCCGCCCGCAGAGATTCCAAAACCGATTAGGATGCGTTGCATACTCGTCGCGATACCGACGAGGAATGTTCGGTTTTGAATTCCGCGCGCGAGCGTTTGCGCGACGCCGCGCGGCGATGGAAAGATGTACTCGGGCCACAGTCCCAGCCAGACGAGGGCTTGCCACGNNGGTGACACAGTGACAAGGTGACCCTTGCGCGCTCTGTCACCCGGTCACGTTCACAGCACATCATCCCCCACCACCCGCGCTTCCAACTCCCGCAGCAATTGCGCCTCCGCGTCCCGTCCGCTTGCCAGCACGTCGTCTTTCAGCACCGCCATAATCTCGCGCGAGAGATCAACAACCGCGTAACTTTCGATTTGGCGCGGGCGCGGCAGGTGGACGGCAAACTCTTGCTTGATCTTCCCGGGTCGCGTGGAGAAAACGATCACGCGATCGCCCAGGACGATGGCTTCGCGAACGTTGTGCGTCACAAACAGTATCGTCTTGTGCGTGTCTGCCCAGATCGCCTGCAATTCGTCGTGCAAAATGTCGCGCGTCTGCGCGTCGAGCGCGCCGAACGGCTCGTCCATCAACAGCACGTCGGGGTTGAGCGCGAGCGCGCGCGCTAACGCGACGCGCTGTTTCATCCCGCCGGAGAGTTCGTGAATGAACGCTTGCGCGAAATCGCTGAGGTGGACCATGCGCAAGAATCGGCGCGCGGTTGCCTGGCGCTCGCCTTTCGGCATTCCGGCCATCCGCAAGCCGAACTCGACGTTGTCAATCACGTTGAGCCAGGGAAAGAGCGCCGCGCTCTGGAAAATCATCACGCGATCGGTGCCGGGTTGGCGCACGACTTGTCCGTCCATCCGCACTTGGCCCGTCGTCGGCTGATCGAGTCCGGCGATGATGTTGAGGAGCGTGGACTTGCCGCAGCCGGACGGCCCGAGCAGGCATACGAATTCGCCGGCGCGAACGTCCAAGTCAATTGAATCAAGCGCGGTCAGCGCGCCGCTCTTGCTTTGAAATGTTTTTGTGACGCCGCGAAGTTCGAGTTTTGGACAATGCTTCATGGAATCATTGTTCGCTGATAACTGGTCACTGCACTTGCGCCAACCCCTTCTCCCGCAGCACCTGGTTGAGCAACGTCAGGTCGTAGATGTCGTCCAATTTTGGGGGCGTGTCGCCAAGAAAGCCAAGTTTGAACGCGGCATCGGCGGAGCCAAAGAGCGACGCGCGAATGGGATCGTACGTTACGGTCTGCCGCGACCATGCGTCGTCGAGGATCGCGGTGGGGAGCGCGGCGCCGGTTAGTCGCTCGATCTCGCTGTTCAACCTCTGCTTTGCCGACGCGGGATCGGCGTTGATGCGCTGTGTCAATTCGACATGCGCGATCAACCAACGCTTGACTAGGTCAGGATGCTCCTTCAGGAATTTCGTGCTGACGATGACGTGCGCGGTGACAAACTTGCCCTCGCGCCACAATTCGCGCTCGTCGAGAAAGGTTCTGCCATTTGCCTCGCGGACCAGGCGCGCGCCCCACGGTTCGGGTACCCACGCGCCGTCAATCTCTTTCTTGCGGAACAGCGTCAGGATGTCGGGATTGGCGACCGGAATCACCTGCGTATCGCCGCCTTGTTCTTTGAGTTTGAGTCCCTGGTTCATCAGCCATGCGCGCAGCGCGACGTCCTGCGTATTGCCGAGTTGCGGACTCGCGATCTTCTTGCCGCGAAAATCAGCCGGCGTATTGATGCCGGCATCGCTGCGGACGACGAGCGCCGCGCCGCCGCTCGTCGCGCCCGCGACGATGCGTAGCGCTTCGCCTCTCGACTTGACGTAGCCATTGATCGCCGGATTCGGTCCGATGTACGTGAGATCGAGTTGCCCCGCGAACATGGCTTCGATGGCTGATGGTCCCGCGTTAAACACCTTGGGATCGAGTTTTGCGCTGTCGCCGAGCGCGCGCTGGAATGTTCCGTCTGCAATTCCAATGACGGCTTGTGAGTGCGTGATGTTCGGAAAGTAGCCGGCGCGCATTGTAGTGGGATTGCCAGTGGATGCCGCGGGCGTCTGGCTGGCGCAGCCAATGAGCCCAAGCGTCAGAACTGCGAACAGAATCCAACCCAACTTTGCATCTTGCGACTTGCCTTTCATTGCGATTACTCCTTTGGGAATGTAGGACAAATTTCTAAATTTGTCCTACGCGCGCTGCCGCTGGGGCTTGTTTTGCGCGGCGGCATCCGCCAGCGAGGTGTTATCAATCACCGCGACGATAGAATCGCGCACGCGGTTCATCACGGCGCGCACGGGACACGTCCGCTCGTCTGGGCAGGTGCAGGGTTCATACGCGATCTTGCTGATGCAACTGACCGGGGCAATCGTGCCGTCGAGGATCCGAATGACTTGGCCCACCATGATGTACTTCGCCGGGCGTCCGAGCGCATAGCCGCCGCCCGCGCCGATCTGGCTGTGGACGATGCCGCTGTTCCGCAGCGTGACAAAGATCTGTTCCAGAAACTTGACCGGGATGTTGTTGCGTTTGGCAAGTTCTTTCAAGCGGACCGGCGCGCTATCCTTTCGCGCCGCCAGGTCAATGAGGGCGAGCAAGCCGTACTTGCTGCGCTTGGAGAGTTTCATAGAGAGTAAATTCCCAGTAAAGTAGTAGGAATTATAATCAGACGCCGAATTCTGTCAAATTCTGTCAAATTCATTGACGACCTGCGGCTGTTGTGTTATATTGGGGTTGCGGCGATGGCGTCCATCGCCGACAAAATCACTCGACGAGGAGGCTGCCGTGTTGGAGGAATTCAAGAAATTTGCAATGCGCGGGAATGTGGTTGACCTTGCCGTTGGTTTCATCATGGGCGGCGCGTTCGGCGCGATTGTCAATTCGCTCGTGAATGACATTGTCATGCCGCCGATTGGATTGATCTTGGGCAAAGTCAATTTCTCGAATCTGTTCATCAACCTATCCGGCGCAGCGTACACGTCGCTGGAAGAAGCCAAAAAAGCCGGCGCGGCGACGATCAACTATGGCTTGTTCATCAATACCCTGATCAATTTTGTGATCGTCGCGTTCGTGCTGTTTCTGCTGATCAAGCAGGTGAACCGATTGACCGCGCCCAAACCGGCTCCTCCGGTTGCGCCCACGACGAGAGATTGTCCATACTGCCTCTCGACGATTCCGATCCAGGCGACGCGCTGCCCGCACTGCACGTCGCAGGTGTAGGCAAACAAAGACCTTCCAAGTCTGGGACCTGGAAGGTCTTTGTTTTGCGATTGGGCAGAATCAAGCAGGGGGACGCGCGGAAGTGACGACCATTGCCTTCTGGATGAGGTACACTGCGCCCAGGGCGATCAGCACGTCGCCAATGCTAAAGACATTTGAAAAGATCATTGGCTTGGGAATTGCGAATATGTCGCTCAGGAAACCGAGGCGGGTATCGGGTCCCACGCCAATCGAGTTGTTCGACACCTGACCGGGCGCAAGAGGTCGCAGCCCTGCGGTTGCAAGCGCGGTCGGCGAAGCCGGCATGTAGCCGCCATTGGCCAGGATGACAACCCAGTTTAGAAAAAAGCCGATAATGATCAACCCCATTCCCGGAACGCGATAGTTGCCAACCAATGCAATCAGCAGCATCAACAGCGAGGCAACGTACGCCCAGTGCGTGAGCGCTCGCGTCTCATTTCTCTCCTGCCAATAGGGCGAGAAAATGAGAACCTGCATCAAGAAACCAAGCAGGATCAATCCATACCAACGGATCTTTAGTTCGCCCAGGTTACTGATCTTGCCGCCGCGGATCAGTGCCAGCAGAATGGAAGCCACCAATAGGACAAGAAAGATCATTTGACCGCGTCTCCGACGAATTTTCGCCCACCGCGCCTAGGCCGGCGGCTGCGCCTTTCCGCCGCCATTATTCAGAATCTGCGCGAAGGTGCGCACGATGTGCGGATCGAATTGAGACCCGCTGCCCTCCACCAGTTGCATCAGCGCTTCATCTTTCGAGAGCGCGCGGCGGTACGGTCGGTCTTCGGTCATGGCTTGATACGCATCGGCGACCGAAATGATGCGCGCGCCCAACGGAATCGCTGCGCCATGCAAGCCATCGGGGTACCCCTTGCCGTCGTAGCGTTCGTGGTGATGCCGGACCAAATGAGCGCCTTTCTCAAAGAGAGGAAATTTCGATAATAGCATCGCTCCGATTTCGGCGTGTTGCTGCGCGCTCTTGCGCTCATTCGGATTCAAGAGTCTTGGCTTGAACAGAATGTCGTCTGCCATCCCCACTTTCCCCAGGTCGTGAAGCAGCGCGGCGGGCGTTATCACTTCGATCTCCTCCTGCGGCAAATCGAGTGCTTCCGCGATCGCTTGCGCGTACCGCGACACGAGTTCTGAATGATCGTGGGTGTGATGGTCGCGTTCGTCAATCACTCGCACAAGCGCACGGAGCGCGTCGTGGGTTTGGCGTTGCAACTGATTCGCGATCTTGTAGGATTGGCGTACAATAAGCAATGGAAGCACCGCCAACAAGACGCTCAACGGGTTGAAGCGCCACAGCACAGCCAAGAATGTGCCGAGCGGAATCATGCTGAGATCGTGCCAGATGATTTGCCGATAGTTTCGCGACCACACGTAGCGAAACGGAAGCCGCGCCGCAAGGCTAATGGCCAGAGAGACGAGGATGGAATTCACAGCAAAGTCTGTTCCGCCAGACAACGCAAGAGCAAGGACGTTTTGAAGCGAATCGAGGTAGTCTGCCTGGGGCTGATGGAAGATCGAGTAAATCAATACGACAGCAGTGGCGCTGACTGTTAGTTCAGCGATGTTGAATAGTTTTTTGAACCACACCCGATGCTTAACAGGAACTTCGCCTAAGGCAGTTCCAAGAAAAGTCGCCAAGATCAACACTGGCGGAGGGTAGAGGAGCATGGCGGCAAATTTGACGGATGTAGAAATCGTCATCTCGATGTGCTCGCCGTAGATAGGAATCGGAAAAACGTCAAGCACGGCGATGGCTACGCCAATGAGCAAGACAACGATCCACAATGTCAGATCATTTCCAATCGCAGAAACACAAACTAAAACCGCGCCTACTGCGAGCGCGGTGAGTAGGAAGATATAAAGGCGCGCATTCCAGGGGAGAGTGCTCATGGCAGTCCGAATCTGCTCATAATTTAAAGATGCTGTGTCTAGTTGCCTCAACACAGCATCTGCTAATGAGCAAGACCACCGGCGAACTTGCCGAGATTGATGAGTCTAGTACCACTT